>DILC01000062.1:0-15913 GCA_002424865.1 Rhodocyclaceae bacterium UBA5602
GGGGCTTAACTTAGTGCCATTCGGGTCAGACACGATACTTTTTGATAACCGTGCTGGAAAGCGACGGGCCCTAGCTGGCAAATCCAACGGTCGGGCCGCTACCTGGCCCTGTGCTCGATGCGGCGGCGCTCGCAAGCTCCGTTCTCGCCGATTACCAGCAACCGGAAGACCAGATCGGCGAGCAATAGATCAATCAGGTCGGGTTGTGCAACTTTGCGTTTGGTCATGGTCTTCCTTTGGTAGGCACCAGTTTCTTGCCTAATGACCGTTTACACAAAATTATTTACACCCTCACATCTGCTACGGCTTTCCCCGCCATGATCGCCTCCCTGTCATCCGTGTAGCAGAAAAGCATAACGGGAATGCAGTAAGGGCACCGCATGAAGGGCATCCCCTATAGCCCATGGGCAATGTTCCCGCAATATTTTCTTTATTACCCTGTCACGCAGGCTATCTATGCTGACATCTGGTCGAGCAAATGCGCTGCCAATGACCAAGATGAATTTTGACTAACTAATCAAAATGAAGGGAGCTTGTCATGTTTCAACATAGAGCCACCGTTACCAAAGCAGCACTGCTTACCGCATTCCTCTGCTTGCAAGCGATCACGTCCGCCAGCGGATATGACGTCAAGGAATCTCAAGGGGAGAAGTACAACAGCAAGCATAACGCCCACAGCGTACAGCTCGGCCCTCGTCCTTATTATCTCGTTGACGACATGACACCTGGCCCGCTCAAAACCAAATTGCAAAGCTGTGCGAATGGCCCCTTCAAAAAGACCGATTTTTCGATTGGCCATCGCGGCGCGGCGCTGCAATTTCCTGAACATACCCAGCAATCGTATGAAGCGGCCGCACGCATGGGCGCGGGGATTGTCGAGTGCGACGTGACTTTTACCAAGGATAAGGAACTGGTTTGTCGCCATTCACAGTGTGATCTGCATTCGACCACCAACATCCTCGCCACGCCCCTGGCCGAGAAATGCTCCGTGCCTTTTACACCCGCTAATCCAGCCCTGGGCACACCGGCGACTGCCAAGTGCTGCACCACGGACATTACGCTCGAAGAGTTCAAAACGCTTAAAGGCAAGATGGATGCTTTCAATCCGAAAGCCACTACAGTTGCCGAATACATGAAAGCCACCCCAAGCTTCCGCACGGATTTATATTCTGCGAACGGTACCTTGGTGACACACAAGGAAAGCATCGAACTGTTTAAAAAACTGGGCGTAAAGATGACGCCGGAACTCAAGGCAGCCGATGTCGCCATGCCGTATGAAGGCACCTACACACAGCAGAACTACGCACAGCAAATGATTGACGAGTACAAAGACGCCGGCGTAACGCCGGAAAACGTGTTTGCGCAATCGTTCAACCTCACCGACGTTCTCTATTGGCTCCGCAATGAACCGGAGTTCGGCAAGCAGGCGGTGTACCTCGATGACCGCGTGGATCAACCGGGTGGTTATGCCACTGCGGTAGCCGGCATGCCCGCGATTGCCACTCAAGGCGTGCGCATCATCGCGCCTCCCATGTGGGCACTCGTCACGCTCAACGGCAACCAGCAGATTGTGCCTTCGAGTTATGCCGTAGCCGCCAAGGCCGCAGGCCTGGATCTCATCACCTGGACCCTGGAGCGCTCCGGCCTGTTGAAAAACGGCGGCGGTTATTACTATCAATCGACAACCAATGCCACTAATAACGAAGGCGACACCATGGTCATGCTCGATGTACTTGCAAGGGATGTCGGCATCCGCGGCATATTCTCGGACTGGCCAGCGACGGTGAGCTACTATGCCAACTGCATGAATAAAAAATAACTTGCCCTAAACCTGGCTCCTTGCATAAAAAACTTCATAGCCACTTCGCCAGGATGTCACATTGGATTGATAGTTTTTGATCCTGCCATTCTGGTGAATCTTCTCTTTCCAAATCAACTGGGGATAATCATGGACATAAAGAAAATCAGTTTGGCAGGGCTGGCGCTTGCCAGCCTCGCCACCTACGGAACGAGCCGGGCCGACGCCGCCGAGGCACCGACCCATGGCGTAGCGGTTGGCGAGGTCACAGCAAACAGCGCAATCATTTGGTCGCGTGCAAACCGCGAAGGGAAAATGCATGTCCTGATCAAGGACTGGCATTTCAAGGACCAGCATGCCGGGCCGGCAGTTGCCCACAAGACGTTCACCGTGAAGGCAGCCGACGACTTTACGGGCAAGCTGTCTTTTAGCGGCCTGCGCCCGGACACTGTCTACGAGTACCGGGTCTGGTTCAATGACGGAGACGAGCGCGAAGAGTCCGGCGAGGGATTGAAAAAAGAAGATTTGTCTAAATTCACCGAGGGAATGTTTCGCACCGCACCAGCCCCGCATGAAGCGAAGCGCGTGAGTTTTGCGTTCGGTGGTGACCTGGCGGGGCAGAATACCTGCCGTGACGAGAAGGAAGGTTTCCCGATCTTCGCCGCCATCAACACGATGCGCCCCGACTTTTTTATTGGGCTAGGCGACATGATCTATGCGGACGGCGTGTGCGATGCCATCGGGCGGTACGGAAACAAGCAGATTCCAGGGGGCTTTACACAAGCCTTCGATCTGCCGAGCTTCTGGGCGCACTGGAAATATAACCGCGAGGACAGCGGTTACCGCGCCCTGCTTGCAAAGACGCCGTATTATGCCATTTGGGACGACCACGAAGCCGTCAATGACTTCGGGCCTCTCCACGACACCCGCACCGCAGCACCCTATACGCCGGGAGAGCACTTGTTGCCGCTCGGCCTGAAGGCCTTTCTTGATTACAACCCGATCATGGAAAAAGCCGATAACCCGAAACGCATCTATCGCAACATCCGCTGGGGTCAGCATGTGGAGCTTTTCATTCTGGACACGCGCCAATACCGCGATGCCAATTTCAGCGCGGACAGCAAGACACAACCCAAGACCATGCTAGGCCGCGAGCAATTGGAATGGCTCAAGGAAAAAATGAAAGCATCCAGTGCAACCTGGAAGATCGTTGTGTCCAGCGTCCCAATGTCGATTCCGACGGGCTCTGCAAGCACCGCCGGGCGTGACGGCTGGGCAAATTTCCAGGAGGCCGGTGGTTTTGAGCACGAGTTGACCGACATTTTGAAATTCATGAAGGACAACAAGATGCACAACAACCTCTGGATCACGACGGATGTGCACTTTGCAGCGGCCTTCCGCTACACCCCCTTTCAGGACGACCCATCGTTCCAAGTACATGAACTGGTTTCCGGACCGCTTAACGCCGGGGTATTTCCGAACCGCAATTTCGACACCACGCTGGGAACGGAAAGCTTGTTCTTCTTTGGGGCCAACGCCGCATCTGATGTAAGCACCTGGAAACAGGCGAAATCCTGGATGAATTTTGGCGCGGTGGAAGTAAGCGAGGATGGCGCACTGACATTGTCGGTGCGCGACATTGTCGGCAACGCCGTTTACGAAAACACCCTTCTTCCTAAATAAGCCTCATCCTGCAAGATGAAAAGGAGGCCCTGATCCCGAGCGTTATCTGCTCGGGATCAGGGCCTCAAGGATGCTGGACAATATATCGCGGATTATCAGAGACTCGAAGTCAGGCCACCACCAGCCGCCACAGCGAAGTCACTTCTGCCGCGCGCGCGGCGTGCAATGGGTCGCTCGTATCGCTGACGCGGCGATGCGTCGGCCGCACGTCCAGCCGACCGGCGAGGGTTAAGCCTGCGCTGGCGATCATCGCCAGCAGTTCATCGCGCGTGCGCAGGCCAAGGTGTTCGGCGATGTCGGAGAGCACCAGCCAGCCTTCGCCGCCGGGGGTTAGATGGGCAGAGAGGCCGGTCAGAAAGCCGCGCAGCATGCGGCTGTCGGGGTCGAAGATGGCTTCGTCAAGCGCTGAATTGGGTTGTGCGGGAACCCACGGCGGGTTGCAGACGATGAGCGGTGCGCGCCCGGCGGGGAAGAGGTCGGCGGGCATGACGGTGACTTGCCCGGCCAGCCCCAGCCGGGTGAGGTTATCCGTCGCGCAGGCCAGGGCGCGCGGGTTTTGGTCGGTAGCGATCACCCGGGTGATGCCGCGTCGGGCGAGCACGGCGGCGAGTACGCCGGTGCCGGTGCCGATGTCAAAGGCGAGCGACAGGTCGTTTAGCGCTGCGGGCAGGGGCGCGTCATTGACCAGCCCGACATATTCGCCGCGCACGGGGGCGAAGACGCCGTAATGCGGGTGAATGCGGGCGTTGAGCGCGGCGACCGGCACGCCTTTTTTGCGCCATTCATGCGCGCCGATGATGCCTTGCAGTTCGCGCAGCGGAATCAGCCATCGCGGGCTTGATTCATCGGCGTGCCATTCGCCATAGGCTTCGATGCAGGCTTGGCGCACGTCCGGGGCGCGGCGCAGGGGGATGCGGTAATCGGCTTCAAACGGAATCAGCAGAAGGTTGAGTATCGCGGCGCGCTGCCCTTGCGCTAACCGGTGCTGGTCAAAGGTTTCTTTCATGCTTTGCGCGGGTAATTGCCGGTCAGCGCGTTGGGCAGATGGGCTGGCAAATCGCTTATCCACGCGCCGGGCCATGGCTTGCAAGAGTTGGCGCGCGTTGTGAAAGTCGCCGCGCCAGAGCAAGGCTTTGCCCTCACGCGCCATACGATACGCAGCGTCTGCGGTGGTTTGGTCATCAATAACGAAAGGCGACGAAAAAGTCGGTGATGGTGATACGGCGCTGTCACTCGCGCACCGCTGCAGCGAATGGGTTTGTCGATGTTCCAAGCCTGAAACGGTCGGGTGCTTGATCACAATGGCATCACAGCCCCGCATCCAGCCCGCCGCCTTTTAACGCAGCATTGACAACGCGCTGGGTGAGTTGCGGGGCGAGCAGTTCGATGAAATCATATTCAAAGCCGCGCAGCCACACATCGCGCCGAAAGCCCAGGCGCGTGGTGTTGGCTTCAAACAGGTGCGCGGCGGGAATGGCGGCGAGGCGCTCATCCCGCAACGGATCAAACGCCATTTCGGCGATGATGCCCACACCCAGCCCCAGGCTCACGTAGGTTTTGATCACGTCCGAATCAATCGCGGTGAGAATGATGTTGGGTACGATGCCTTGCCGTTCAAAGGCGCGATCAATATGCGAGCGGCCGGTAAAAGTGGCGTCGTAAGTAATCAGCGGGTAACTGGCGAGCGTGGCCAACGTAGGCGCACCTTGCGCGCTTTGCGCAAGCAGCGGATGCCCCTTGGGCGCCACGACCAAATGCGACCATTGATAACACGGCAGGGTGAGCAATTCGCTGCGCTGATCCAGCGCTTCGGTGGCAATGCCGAGATCGGCCACGCCATCCACCAGCCACTGCGCGACTTGCGCCGGACTGCCCTGTTGCAGATGCAGCCGAATCGCGGGATGCCGCTGGACAAAACGCTGGATTACCGGCGGCAGGGTGTAACGCGCCTGTGTGTGCGTTGTGGCGATGGAGAGTGCGCCGTTGCTCTCGGCAGAGAAATCCTGTCCCACGCGGGCGAGATTCTCTGTTTCTCTTAGAATCTTGCTGGCCATATCCAGCACCAGTCGCCCGGGCACAGTAATGTGCGTCAGCCGCTTGCCACTGCGCTCGAAAATCGTCACGCCCAGCTCATCTTCCAGCAGGCGGATTTGCTTTGATACGCCAGGTTGAGAAGTAAACAAGGCCTCCGCGGCGGCCGAGACATTCAGGTTCTGCCGTTCGATTTCGACCAGGTATTTAAGTTGTTGCAGCTTCATGGGCGCATTATAGAATTTTTTGATATAACCAAATGCTTTGTAAGTATTTTCTAAAACTATTCGGTCTCGCTAATATCTCCCGCACTATGGAATTCACTTTTACCCCTGCCCTCTCTTTTTCCGGCTTGGTCGTCGGCTTATTGGTTGGCCTCACCGGCGTGGGTGGCGGCTCGCTGATGACGCCGATTCTGGTCCTGCTGTTTGGCTTCAAGCCCGCCACCGCAGTGGGCACTGACTTGCTCTATGCGGCCATCACCAAAAGTGGCGGTAGCTGGGTGCACCATAAACACAATAATATCGACTGGAGCATCACTGGCTGCATGGCGTTGGGCAGCGTGCCTGCAGCGGCCATCTCGCTTTACATCATCGCTCAACTGGGGGTTGATAATCACGGTACGGCACGTTTGATTTCCGCAGCATTAGGTGTGGCTTTGTTGCTTACCGCGAGTTCCCTATTATTTCGCCAACGCTTGCTGGCCTTTGCTCAGCAGCACATCGGGCAAAACTTCACCAAAAAACAAACCACGTTTGCCACAATTGCAATCGGTGCTGTCGTTGGCGGCCTCGTCGCCTGGACTTCGGTTGGCGCCGGTGCTTTAGGCGTGACGGCACTGACTTTTCTATATCCCAAAATGCTGACTCGCCGGGTTGTCGGCTCCGACATCGCCCATGCGGTGCCGCTCACTTTGGTGGCCGGCATGGGGCATTGGTATTTGGGCAGCGTGGATGTGCACCTGCTGCTCAACTTATTGATCGGCTCATTGCCCGGCATTGCGCTGGGCAGCCACTTTGCTGCCCGTGTGCCCGAGCACCGCCTGCGCACATTATTGGCCGCTGTCCTGATTTTGGTCGGCGGCAAGCTGATCTTCGCCTGAAACTGAACAGACCATTTAACGGGAAACCACCATGTACCATTACGATGAAATTGATAAAGCGATTGTCCATGCGCGGGTAAAACAATTCCGCGGCCAAACCGAGCGGTTTTTGGCCGGGCAATTAAGCGAGGACGATTTTCGCCCCCTGCGCCTGCAAAACGGGCTGTACATCCAGCGCCATGCGCCCATGCTGCGCATTGCGATTCCCTATGGCCTGCTCTCTTCCACACAACTGCGCACGCTCGCCAGCGTGACGCAGAAATATGACCGTGGCACAGGGCACTTCACGACACGGCAAAACCTGCAACTCAACTGGATAGCCTTGCCCGAAGTGCCCAACATTCTGGAAGACTTGGCGAATGTCGAAATGCACGCCATCCAGACTTCCGGCAACTGCATCCGCAATATCACGACCGACCATTTCGCCGGCATTGCGGCGGACGAAATTGCCGACCCGCGGCCGTGGGCAGAGCTGTTGCGCCAATGGTCGACGTTTCACCCGGAATTTGCTTACCTGCCGCGCAAATTCAAGATTGCGATCAGCGGCGCAACAGAAGATCGCGCCGCCATCCGCGTGCATGATGTGGGATTGCAAATCGTTAAAAATGACGCGGGCGAGATCGGCTTTACGGTGTACGCTGGGGGTGGCTTGGGCCGCACGCCGCTGATCGGCCAAAAGATGGTCGACTTTTTACCCTGGCAGCATTTGCTGACTTACACCGAAGCCTTGGTGCGCGTTTATAACCGTTACGGCCGACGCGACAACCCTTACAAGGCGCGCATCAAGATCCTGGTCAGGGCCGTCGGTAGCGAGGAATTCTCGCGCCAGGTGGAAGAAGAATGGATGCATGGCAAGGATGGCCCAAACACCCTGACCACGGAAGAAGTGGCCCGCGTGGCCAAACAATTTTCTGCGCCCGCTTATGAAAACCTGCCTGCCAGCGATTTAACCAGCGTCGCCGCACAAGAAAACAAACATGCCAGCGGCAAAGCCTTTGCCCGCTGGCTGGCGCGCAACGTGCACGCGCACAAAGTGCCCGGTTATGCTGCGGTCACGTTGTCACTCAAAACGCCTGGCGCAGCGCCGGGCGATGCGTCCGTTGCACAGATGGAAGCCGCAGCTGCCCTGGCCGACGAATTCAGCTTTGGCGAGCTACGCGTGGCGCATGAGCAAAACCTTGTGCTCTCGGACGTACCACAAAAAGATTTATATGCGGTGTGGCAAAAAGCCAAAACAGCGGGGCTGGCGAGCGCCAACATTGGCCTCTTGGCCGACATGATCGTCTGCCCCGGCGGGGACTTTTGCGCGCTGGCGAACGCCAAGTCCCTGCCCATCGCGTCGGCTATCCACGAGCGCTTTAGCGATCTGGATTACCTGTTCGACATTGGCGATCTGGAGCTCAACATTTCCGGCTGCATGAATTCCTGCGGCCACCACCATTTGGGCGCGATTGGCATTTTGGGTGTCGATAAAAAAGGCGAAGAGTGGTATCAGATTACGCTGGGCGGCGCGCAAGGCAATGCCGCACACATCGGCGAAGTGATTGGCCGTTCATTCGCTGCGGCGGAAATTCCGGATGTGATCGAACGCATGATCACCGCGTATCTTGCGCTGCGCCTGGATAACGAGCCCTTTGGCGAGACCGTCGCCCGCTTGGGCCTGCCGCCTTTCCGCGAAGCGGCTTACCGCAAAGAAGATACCAATACAAACCCAAGCATCGGAAAACCTGCCCATGTCTAAACAGCTCATCAAAGACGGCCAGCTCATCGACAACCACTGGCAAACCTTGAGTCTTGCCGAGGACGCCACGCCGGCAGATGCAGCGTCGCTCCTCATTACGCAAGGATCAGTCATCATTCCCGCGGCTGCATGGCTGGCCCAGCGCGATAATTTGCTGGCTCGCACTGAGCATTTGCACGATATCGCCGTCTCGCTAGCGCCGACTTTTCGCGTTGAAGACATCGCGCATGACGTGCATCGCTTTGCCTTGATTGCGGTCGAGTTCCCCAAGTTCATTGATGGTCGCGGCTATTCCACTGCCCGCCTGTTGCGCGAGCGCTATGCCTACCGGGGCGAGCTGCGCGCCGTAGGCAATATCGGCCGCGACCAGCTGTTCTATTTGCGCCGCGTCGGGTTTAATGCATTTTTATTGCCGCCGGAGCAAAATGCCGAGGCCGCCTTGCCGTCACTGAACGATTTTCCTGAGGTATACCAGGGCGCTGTTGATCAACCCTTGCCGCTGTTCCGGCGCCGCACGGCCTGAGCCGTTTTAACAACATGACTACAAACCCCGTTAATCCCGCCCTGCTTGCCACAGTGGGCACCAAAACAGCGGCGGCCCTTGCCCTGCTGCGATCAGCCGTCAATGAGCATGCGCCGGTGGTGTTTGCCAATAGCCTGGGCGCTGAAGACATGCTGCTCACCGACTTGATCTGGCGCGAGCAATTGCCCATCAGTATCTTCTCGCTCGACACCGGGCGCCTGCCCGCTGAAACCTATGCCTTGATTACGGCAGCCGAACAACATTACCGGCAGCGCATCCAGTTGATTTTTCCGCAGGCAGAAGATGTTGAGGCCTGCGTTAGCCGCTACGGCATCAATGGTTTTTACGACAGTATTGAAGCGCGCAAGGCCTGCTGCCATGCCCGTAAAGTCGAGCCCTTGCAGCGCGCGCTGACAGGCAAAGGCGCCTGGGTGACAGGCCTGCGTGCCGCGCAATCGGCTACGCGCACAAGCGTTGCCCCCATCGCGCCGGACGAAGCCAACGGCTTGGTTAAAGTGAGCCCGTTGGCTGACTGGAGTGAAGAAGAAGTGTGGGCGTATATCCACACCCATAACGTGCCCTACAATGCCCTGCATGACCAAGGCTACCCCAGCATCGGCTGCGCGCCCTGTACGCGGGCAATTGAACCCGGCGAAGACATCCGCGCCGGCCGCTGGTGGTGGGAAAACCCGCAAACCAAAGAGTGTGGCCTGCATATGGTGGATGGCCGCCTGCAACGTATCGTCAAAGAAGGAACCTCGTCATGAGCACGCTTGAGCGCCAACCCACACGCCCCGCCAAACACATCCTCTCGCATCTGGATTGGCTGGAATCTGAAGCCATTTACATCCTGCGTGAAGTGGCCGGCCAATGCGCCAACCCCGCGCTGCTGTTTTCCGGCGGCAAGGATTCGATCGTCTTGCTGCGCCTGGCTGAAAAAGCCTTCCGCCCGGGGCGCTTTCCTTTTCCCTTGCTCAACATTGACACCGGGCACAACTACCCCGAAGTGCTGGCGTTTCGCGACTACCGCGCAGCGCAATTGGGCGAGCGCTTGATTGTGCGCTCGGTTGAAGATTCGATGCGGCGCGGCACGGTGGTCTTGAAATCGCCCGATGAATTGCGCAACAAGCATCAATCAGTCACCTTGCTGGAAGCGATTGAAGAATTCGGTTTTGACTGCTGCATCGGCGGCGCACGGCGCGACGAAGAAAAAGCGCGGGCCAAGGAACGGATTTTTTCCTTCCGTGACGAATTCGGCCAGTGGGACCCGAAAAACCAACGTCCCGAGCTGTGGGATTTATATAACGCGCGCGTGCATAAGGGCGAAAACATCCGCGCCTTTCCCATCAGCAACTGGACAGAACTGGACGTCTGGCAATACATCGGCCGCGAGCAACTGGAAATCCCATCCATCTACTTTTCGCACGAACGTCCGATTGTGCGCCGTAACGGCCTGCTACAGCCCATTACCAAGCTCACCCCGGCCAATCCGGGTGAAGTGGTTGAAACCATGCAAGTACGCTTTCGCACACTGGGCGATGTGACCTGCACGGCGCCTGTCGCGTCGGATGCGGACACGCTGGAAAAAATCATTCTGGAAACCGCCAGCACCACGATTACCGAACGCGGTGCGACCCGGTTGGATGATCAAACCTCGGATGCTTCAATGGAACAACGCAAGAAAGAAGGTTATTTCTAATGAGCGCAATACACGACTTACCAGAAGCTTCATTGCCCAAAAACAACACCGGGCTGCTACGCTTTTTGACTTGCGGCAGCGTGGATGATGGCAAGAGCACGCTCATCGGGCGGCTATTGTTTGACACCAAGACCATTCTGGCTGACACGCTTTCTGCCATCGAGCGCACCTCGCATCGGCGCGGGCTGGATGAGGTTGATCTCTCCTTGCTCACCGACGGCCTGCAAGCCGAGCGCGAACAAGGCATCACGATTGATGTGGCTTACCGTTACTTCAGCACCGGCACGCGCAAATACATCATCGCTGACGCGCCTGGCCATGAGCAATACACGCGCAACATGGTCACCGCCGCTTCAACCGCCAACCTGGCCATCATCTTGATTGATGCGCGTAAAGGTATCCTGACACAAACACGTCGCCACTCTTATCTTGCCCATTTGATGGGCATCCAGCATATCGTAGTCGCCATTAACAAGATGGACCTGGTGAATTACGATCAAGCGGTATTTGAGCGCATTCGCTGCGACTATCTCGCTTTTGCCGAGCAACTAGGCATCAAGGATATACACTTTATCCCGATGTCGGCCCTAAAAGGGGATATGGTCGTCGAGCGTGGCGAACAAATGCCCTGGTATACCGGCCTCGCTTTGCTGGACGTACTGGAAAATGCGCCGACTGCCCATAGCGAAGAGGAGGAACCTTTCCGCTTTCCAGTGCAGTTTGTCTGCCGCCCGCATAAATCTGACGACCCTGAACTGCACGATTTTCGCGGTTTCATGGGCCGGGTTGAATCTGGCAGCATCGGCATTGGCGATGCGGTGACCCTGTTGCCTTCCGGCAAAGAAACCCATGTCAAGGATATTCGCGTATTGGATCAGTCTTTCGACCGCGCGTATGCCGAACAATCCGTGACGCTCTTGCTCACCGATGAAATCGACATCTCGCGTGGCGACATGATCGTGCAGTCAGAAATCTCCCCCCAGGAACGCACGGCGCTGCCGCTAGTGACACGGCAACTTAACGCCATGGTGTGCTGGTTAGCAGAAACCCCACTGGATCGGCAGCGGAAATACCTGGTTCGTCAAGCCACACGCGAATCCAAAGCCGTGGTATCTGCAATTGAATATCGCATTGACGTCAATTCACTTGACCGAGCACCGGTTGAGTCCCTGCAAATGAATGACATTGCCCATGTCGTCATCCGCCTGGCGCAACCATTAAGTGTGGATGCCTACGCAACCAATAGAGCCATAGGCGCCTTCATCATTATTGATGAATCAACCAACAACACCGTTGCCGCAGGAATGGTTTTATAAGCATTTTTCAGCAGCCTAGTCGCGCAATAAAAAAGCCAGGCATAGCCTGGCTTTTTTATTGCGCTGATTTTATGACTTGCAATTACATGCCGAGTTGCCCAATAGAGAAAGAGAACTGACAAGCAAAAAGCAAATCTTATTCTTCAACAACACCTTCGGTTGCTTCAACACCTTCCGGACGATCGAGCAATTCAACGTATGCCATGGGCGCGTTATCACCTACGCGAAAACCCATTTTCAGAATGCGCAAATAGCCACCATTTCGTGCCGCAAAACGCGGGCCTAATTCATTAAATAGTTTGCCAACGATTTCGCGGTCACGTGTGCGATCAAAAGCCAGACGACGATTTGCAAGGCTGGGTTTTTTACCCAAGGTGATCAGGGGCTCAACAACCCGACGCAACTCCTTGGCTTTAGGAAGTGTGGTTTTGATCGCCTCATGACGAAGAAGAGAAACTGCCATATTGCGCAGCATTGCTTGTCGGTGGGAAGAAGTACGATTCAGCTTCCGCAATCCATTTCCGTGACGCATGATAATTACCTCGTGTTATGTGGTTGCCGCACGACGCAAACAACCCGTTAATGGTTATCGAGTTTTAAAAAATTCAAGCCAGCTTTTCCAAGCCTTCAGGCGGCCACCCGTCTAGTCGCATACCAAGCGACAAGCCACGTGCAGCGAGCACTTCCTTAATTTCATTGAGTGATTTGCGGCCTAAGTTAGGCGTCTTCAGCAGCTCAGATTCTGTACGCTGAATCAAGTCACCAATGTAATAAATATTCTCTGCTTTAAGGCAGTTTGCAGAACGAACAGTCAATTCCAGATCATCAACAGGACGCACCAGGACAGGAGAAACAGTCGAGTTCTCAGCCGCTTCAGCTGAAGTGGCAGTACCTTCCAGATCGGCAAAGAAAGACAGCTGTTCCATCAAAATGCGAGCTGCAGTACGGATAGCCTCTTCAGCATTGTCAATCGCACCGTTAGTTTCGATGTCAAGAATCAATTTATCCATATCAGTACGTTGCTCCACGCGAGCAGACTCGACTGCATAGCTAACGCGGCGGACTGGACTAAAAGAGGCATCAAGCATCATTTGGCCGATCGAAACATTTTCACGCGCGATTTGGCGCTGGTTAGCTGGAACATAGCCACGTCCAGATTCGACGCGCACTTCCAGCTTCAACTGCCCACCCGGTGCAATGTGTGCAATCACATGTTCTGGATTAACGATTTCAATATCATGACCAGCAACAATATCAGCAGCGGTGACAACGCCTTCACCGACTTTGCTTATGGTCAGAATAGCTTCGCGACGGTTATGCATCTTGATAACAACACCCTTGATGTTGAGCAAAATATCAACAACATCCTCACGAACGCCCTCTAGGGTCGAATACTCATGAAGCACACCCTCAATAGAAACTTCTGTGGGCGCCACACCTTCAAGAGACGAGAGCAAAATGCGACGGAGGGCATTGCCAAGCGTATGACCAAAGCCGCGCTCAAAGGGCTCCATAACCACGCGTGCATGAAGTGGTGAGATTTGCTGCACATCAATACTACGCGGTTTAAGCAGTGTTTGCATTATCTGTCCTTCAAATGAGAATACGCCTGACGCCCATAAGGGCGTCAGGCGTAAAACTACGATTAACGCGAGTAAAGTTCGACGACTAAGCCTTCATTGATAGAAGACGGCAGGTCTTGTCTAGCAGGATAAGTCTTGAAAACGCCTTGACCGCTCTTGACATCAACCTCAAGCCATTCGGGAAAACCACGGCCTTCAGCGGCAGCAAGTGCTGCTTTAGTTCTGAGTTGGGCCTTCGTCTTGTCCAGCAACTGAATGACATCACCAGGACGGCAACTGTAAGAAGGCACATCCACACGTTTGCCATTCACAAGAACGCCATTATGACGAACTACTTGCCTGGCCTCAGCACGGGATACCCCGAATCCCATACGGTAAGCCACAGTATCCAGACGAGATTCTAAAAGTTGCAAAAGGTTTTCACCCGTAGCGCCTTTCTTCAAATCTGCATTCGCGAAAACCTTTCGGAACTGACGCTCAAGAACACCGTAAATACGACGAATCTTTTGCTTTTCGCGCAGTTGCGTACCATAACCGGACAGACGTTGCCCAGATTTCTGACCATGCTGGCCAGGCGCATAAGCACGACGCTCAACTGAACATTTATCCGTAAAGCACTTCTCACCTTTCAAGAATAGCTTTTCACCTTCGCGGCGGCATTGGCGGCATTTTGGATCTAAATTACGAGCCATACGATCGTTTCCTTAGTGCGTTAAATGCGGCGGCGCTTAGGAGGCCGGCATCCATTATGGGGAATAGGGGTGATATCCGTGATACTGGTAATCTTCATACCAAGCGCATTGAGGGCACGCACCGCAGATTCACGACCAGGACCTGGGCCTTTGATACGCACTTCAAGATTCTTAACCCCACACTCTTGTGCCGCTTTACCTGCAGCTTCTGCTGCAATTTGAGCAGCAAAAGGAGTAGATTTGCGCGACCCCTTAAAACCTGCACCACCAGAGGTTGCCCATGAAAGCGCATTACCCTGACGGTCAGTGATAGTGATAATTGTATTATTGAAAGAAGCATGAACATGCGCGACGCCTTCTGCTATGTTCTTCTTAACTTTCTTTCTGATTTTAGGTGCTGTCTTAGCCATTAATTAAGTTCCTTGTCACTTCTTAGCGCCAGAGATGGACTTCCGCGGGCCTTTTCGAGTACGGGCATTGGTACGCGTACGTTGCCCGCGCAAGGGTAAGCCACGACGATGACGAACGCCACGATAACAACCAAGATCCATTAGACGCTTGATGCTCATCGTGACTTCACGACGCAAATCACCTTCAACTGTAATCTTGCCAATTTCGTCACGCAAACGCTCTAACTCAACTTCAGTTAGTTCTTTGACTTTAATTGAACGTTTAATTCCGACACTGTCACAGATTTTCTGTGCGCGCGTGCGGCCGATACCATAAATTGCAGTTAGTGCAATTTCAGCGTGTTGGTGATTTGGAATATTTACGCCTGCTATACGAGCCATTTGCTTACCTGTTCCTCGCCATTAAGCGGTTGTGATTTGGTTATCCGCAATACGGAAAACCGCGAATTGTATCTGATACGCATTACGCAATCAACCCTGACGCTGTTTATGGCGTGGATCAGTACAAATGATCCTGACAACACCATTGCGACGAATGACTTTGCAATTGCGGCAAATACGCTTGACCGAAGCCATAACTTTCATTTAACTTCTCCGGATATATAAAACAATTTATTTAGCGCGGAAAACAATACGGCCCTTGGTAAGGTCGTATGGTGTTAGCTGCACGGTTACCTTGTCACCAGGCAGAATACGTATATAGTGCATACGCATTTTTCCCGAGATATGACCTAACAATACATGGTCATTTTCCAGCTTGATTCGAAACGTTGCATTAGGCAGGTTTTCCAGCACCTCACCCTGCATTTCAATCACATCTTCTTTGGACATTGATCAACGAACAGGTAACCCTGCCCCTTTAAAATTAGCCTTCTTAAGTAATCCTTCGTAGCGATGAGACATGATATATGCTTGGACCTGTGCCATAAAATCCATAGCAACTACAACAATAATCAACAAACTGGTACCACCGAAATAAAATGGAACATTCCACTTAAGAATCAAGAATTCAGGCAATAAACAAACAAGCGTTATGTACAGCGCACCAACTAAAGTCAATCTAGTCAGAAGCTTGTCAATATACCGAGCAGTTTGATCCCCAGGACGAATACCTGGGACAAACGCACCACTTTTCTTCAAGTTATCGGCTGTCTCGCGGGAATTAAAGACAAGCGCCGTATAAAAAAAACAGAAGAAAATGATAGCTGCCGCATATATCAATACATATATTGGCTGGCCGGGGGATAATTTAGCCGCTACGTCTTTGAGCCAAGTAATTCCATCTGCACTTCCAAACCAATTTGCAGCAGTTGCCGGGAAAAGAATAATTGATGA
>DILC01000062.1:15949-21157 GCA_002424865.1 Rhodocyclaceae bacterium UBA5602
CCATATACTTTGTTTCCAACTTGGCGTTTTGCGTAATTAACAAGAATCTTGCGTTGACCACGCTCAACAAAAACAACAAATGAGGTAACCAGTACAGCCAAAGCGCAGACAAATAATGCAGAAACCGGATGCATGGAGCCAGTTCGAACTAACTCGAACAATCCCGCAATGGCATTAGGTAATCCAGCTGCAATACCTGCGAATATGATAATCGAAATACCATTACCAAGCCCTCTCTCAGTGATCTGCTCACCCAACCACATCAGGAACATAGTACCTGTAAGAAGCGTCATTACAGTAACAAATTTAAACATCAAGCCGGGCTCAAGAACCAGACCGGATTGTGACTCTAATGCAATAGCTATACCAATACCCTGAAACAATGCAAGTGCAACCGTGCCATAGCGAGTGTATTGAGTGATTTTTCGCCTGCCTGCCTCACCTTCTTTTTTAAGCGATTCGAGTGAAGGAACAGCGATCGTCAACAACTGCATAATGATGGATGACGATATGTAGGGCATGATACCCAAGGCGAAAATGGTAAATCTGGATAGCGCACCACCAGAAAACAAATTAAACACACCAAGAATTCCACCCTGCTGCGATTGAAACAATTCAGCAAGCCTGTTTGGATCAATCCCCGGAACAGGGATATGTGCCCCTATCCGATAAACAATCAAAGCACCCAGTAAAAAAGAAAGACGGCGCCATAAGTCACCATATTTCTTAGCACTACCCTTTTGTGTGGCTGTAACAGACGACACTAGATTATCTCAAAGAAAGGTCAGGAAATTACTTAACAGAGACAGGGTCGGAAACAGACCCACCTAAGACTTCAATGGCAGCTTTAGCGCCTTTTGTGGCCGAAACGCCATTCAAACTGATCTTTCGATGGAGTTCTCCAGAGAGAATAACCTTTGCGGAAAGAGCCGTCAAAGAGATAATACCCGCCTGCTTCAGGACAAGAAGATCAACATCTTCAACAGGGAGATTATTTAATTCAGAAAGCCTGACTTCGACATTTCGATGCGCTGTCAGTGATACAAAACCACGTTTTGGCAAACGCCGTTGCAACGGCATCTGACCGCCTTCAAAACCAACTTTGTGGAACCCACCGGAACGGGACTTCTGGCCCTTATGACCGCGTCCTGCGGTCTTCCCAAGCCCACTCCCGATGCCACGACCGACACGCTTAGAAGCATGCCTTGAACCTTCACCAGGCTTTAGATTATTCAATTCCATATGAACATATTCCTTTAAGCATCACATTTCAGCAAGTACGCTACTTTTCTAATCATGCCTCGAACTGCAGGGGTATCTTCGAGAGTGGATGTACTATTCAATTTCCTTAAGCCCAACCCTAGGACAGTTGCACGGTGGTCTTGTTTTGTACCGATAACACTCCGAACAAGTGTCACCTTGATTTTTTTTGTAGTCATGAAGTTCACTCCAAGATTTCAGCAATGGCCTTGCCACGTTTAGCAGCAATTTCGGAAGGCGTATTCATTGCAAGCAAGCCATGCAGAGTTGCTCTTACAACATTGTAAGGATTGGTCGAACCAATGGTTTTGGCAACAACATCAGTCACACCCATCACCTCAAAAACTGCACGCATTGGACCGCCTGCGATAACACCTGTTCCTGCGGAAGCTGGAGAAATCAAGACTTTTGTCGCGCCATGACGGCCAGTAACTGAATGATGAAGCGTCCCATCCTTCAGGTTAACTTTAACCAGCTTACGACGAGCCTCTTCCATCGCCTTTTGCACAGCTACAGGAACTTCACGAGACTTACCTTTACCCATGCCAACACCACCATCGCCGTCACCGACAACTGTTAGCGCGGCAAAACCCATGATTCGACCACCCTTAACAACCTTAGTTACCCGGTTGATGGCGACCATTTTCTCACGCATCCCATCATCGGGCTTTTCTTGACCTTGTTGGTTTTTTCTACCTTGTGGCTTAGCCATAATTATCTCGCTTAGAACTTAAGGCCGCCATCACGGGCAGCTTCGGCCAACGCTTTTACGCGACCATGATAATGAAAACCAGAACGATCAAAAGCAACCTGATCAATCCCAACAGCTTTGGCTCGCTCGGAAATTAAATTACCAATAAATTTTGCAGCCTCAACATTTGCACCACTCGCTAGTTTCGAGCGGACAGCAGCTTCCATTGAAGAAGCTGAAGCCAAAACTTTTGTACCACAACTAGAAAAAACCTGGGCTGAGATATGAGCGTTAGAACGCGAAACTGTCAATCGCGTTATTTTAAGTTCAGCTATTTTTGCACGGGTTTTAAGTGCCCTGCGCTGGCGAGCAAGCTTTTTTTTCATAATGCGATCCCTGCTTATTTTTTCTTGGTTTCTTTAATAATAACCACTTCATCCGAGTATCTCACACCCTTACCTTTATAAGGCTCAGGAGGACGATAAGCACGGATTTCTGCAGCAACCTGACCAACTATCTGCTTATTGATGCCCTTAATAACAACCTCTGTTTGGGTAGGTGTCTCAACCTTAATTCCTGCAGGCACAGCATGAACCAGTGGATGAGAAAAACCGAGCGTTAAATTAAGATTCGATCCTTGCGCTTGAGCACGATAACCAACACCAATTAAGTTCAATTTCTTTTCAAAACCTTTGGTTACACCAATAACCATATTGTTTACAAGCGCCCGCATCGTTCCTGACATAGCATCCGCACCAGGAACATTCGAGGAACACTTGAAATTCAATTTACCATCTTGCTGCTCAATTGAAACCGATGGGAGCAAAAATTGAGTAAGGACCCCGAGAGGACCCTTGACCGAGACTTCCCTCTCGCTCAAAGTAACATCAACCCCATTTGGGATTTCAACTGGATATTTAGCAATGCGTGACATAGAGATAAAACCCTTTTTATGCAACGATACAAATGATTTCGCCACCCATGTTTCCAGCGCGGGCCTGCCTATCAGTCATAACACCCTTGGGGGTAGAAACAATAGCAACACCCAGCCCATTCATGACCGTAGGTAAATCATTCTTACCTTTATAAACCCGGAGACCTGGACGAGAAACCCGATCTATTCGCTCAATGACAGGGTCACCATCGTAATACTTCAACTCAAGATCGAGTTCAGGTTTAGCCCCATTCTGGCGAACAGAGAAACTTTCAATGTAACCCTCATCCTTAAGAACCTTGGCAATAGCCAACTTCAACTTAGAAGACGGCATTGTGACAGACAACTTAGCTGCCATTTGTGCATTTCTTATGCGTGTAAGCATATCTGCAACTGGATCAGTCATACTCATAAATATCTCCTTACCAACTTGCTTTCGTTAGCCCAGGAACTTCCCCACGCATAGCCACTTCGCGCAATTTGTTCCGACACAATCCAAACTTCCTAAATACACCACGCGGACGGCCGGTCAATGAGCAACGATTTCTTTGACGTGAAGGACTCGAATCCCTGGGTAATTGCTGGAGTTTTAACCTTGCAGTCATACGCTCATCTTCAGATAGCGCGACATTATTAATAACCTCAGCAAGTGCAGCACGTTTTGCCGCAAACTTATTTACGGTCTTTTCGCGCTTGATTTCGCGATTTATCAGAGCTAGTTTGGCCATTTGTCGTTCAACTTCTAAAAGGGAATTTAAATGCTGCTAAAAGCGCTTTTGCCTCTTCATCAGTCTTTGCAGTTGTCGTGATGCTGATATTCATGCCTCGAAGAGCATCAATTTTGTCATATTCAACTTCAGGAAAAATAATCTGCTCTTTAATGCCAACGTTATAATTCCCCCGCCCATCGAACCCTTTTGCGGAGACACCCCGGAAGTCACGAACCCGCGGCAAAGCAACACTAACCAGACGATCAAGAAATTCATACATGCGAGATCCGCGCAATGTAACCATGCACCCAATCGGGTATCCCTCACGAATCTTGAACCCAGCAATTGCCTTTCGAGCCTTGGTTACAACAGGCTTTTGACCAGCGATAGAAGTCATATCACCAACAGCATGATCCAAGACCTTCTTATCACCCACAGCTTCACCAACACCCATATTCAGTGTAATCTTGGTGATACGCGGAACCTCCATAACAGACTCGTAGGAAAACTGCTTAACAAGTTCCGGAAGGATAGTTTCCCTGTAGAATTCTTTTAGTCGAGACATATAACCCTCAAGCCTTAGCAATAATTTCGCCATTAGATTTAAACACTCGAACCTTATCACCGTTTTCGAGCAACTTAAAACCAACCCTATCCGCCTTTTGAGTAGCAGGATTAAACAAAAGCACATTTGAAACATCCATCGGCATCTCTTTACTTACAATGCCACCGACATCACCCTTCATTGGGTTAGGCTTAACATGCTTCTTAACAAGATTTACACCCTCAACAAGCACCTTCGACGAACCAACAAGAGCCCTAACAACACCCCTTTTGCTCTTGTCTTTACCCGCTATGACAAGAACCTCATCACCCTTACATATCTTATTCATAATATGAATCCACCTAAATTAAAGCACTTCAGGAGCAAGTGAAACTATCTTCATAAATCGCTCAGTTCTTAATTCCCTGGTGACTGGGCCAAAAATACGCGTGCCAATAGGCTCAAGCTTGGCATTAAGCAACACCGCGGCGTTTCCATCAAACTTCACCAATGAACCATCGCTACGGCGCACACCTTTTGCTGTCCTGACCACAACTGCACTGTAAACTTCGCCTTTTTTAACCCGACCGCGAGGCGCCGCATCTTTAATGCTAACCTTTATGATATCGCCCACACTAGCGTAACGACGCTTAGAGCCACCAAGCACTTTAATACACATCACTGAACGTGCGCCAGTATTATCAGCGACATCCAGCACGGTTTGCATTTGAATCATTTATTTTATTCTCCAACTTAATTCATGCATAAGAAGCATGATCAGTTTTGGCGCTCGCTAGGAGCATATGCTCGAATTAAATCGAGGGTAGCCAAAAATTATAGACGTTAAAAATAATGCAGTCAAGAAAATAATGATAAAACTATGCAATTACGCCTTTTCTAATACTTGAGATACACGCCAAGATTTAGTTTTAGATATAGGAGCACATTCTTCGATTTGCACAAGATCACCTGCAACAACAGCATTTTCCGCCACATCCGCATGGTATTTTTTCGATTTGACCATAATTTTCCCGATCACCGGATGCTTTACTTTCCGTTCGATCAGTAC
>DILC01000062.1:21189-26167 GCA_002424865.1 Rhodocyclaceae bacterium UBA5602
TATTTGATCAGCCATCACTTCACCATTACCTTTTCATGCTGAATTGTTTTTAAACGGGCAATATCTTTCCTGACTTTGTTAATTTGGCTGTTGTCGCTTAACTGTTGTGTAGCTCTCTGCATCCTTAAGCTAAACTGGGTTTTTCTTAAATTAAGCAACGATTCATTGAGCTCAATTTCACTCTTAGATCTAATCTCGGCGGATTTCATAAACTTACCCTAAGTGTCTAGTTACAAACGTTGTCTCAAGAGGTAATTTAGCTGCGGCCAATCGAAAAGCTTCACGAGCCAAAACCTCATCAACACCATCCATTTCATATAAAACCTTACCAGGCTGAATTTCCGCAACCCAGTATTCAGGAGAACCTTTTCCGTTACCCATGCGAACTTCTGCAGGTTTTTTTGAAATTGGCTTATCCGGAAATATACGTATCCAAATACGACCACCACGCTTGATGTGACGAGTCATCGCACGACGGGCAGCTTCAATTTGCCTTGCGGTTAAGCGACCCCGACCGATTGCTTTTAGCCCGTATTCACCAAAACTGACTTTTGCACCACGAGTTGCCAAACCCGTATTCCGACCTTTTTGTTCTTTGCGATATTTTCTTCTAGAGGGTTGTAACATGATTATTCCTTAACCTCTTTGTTAGATCCAGAATCAGTTTCGACCACTGCTCTACGTACTCGTTTAGTTGGCGTTTTGGCTGGAACAGTAGCGTCATCACTTGTTTTCGCGTTAGCGCGTCTGGCTTTTGATTTATCATCAGCAGCGAGCAGAAGATCAGAAGAGAGGTCGCTTTTATTTTGCAGCTCTCCCTTGAAAACCCATACCTTGATACCGATAATCCCGTATGTAGTCTGAGCTTCTGATACCCCGTAATCTATATCAGCACGTAGAGTATGAAGAGGCACTCTACCCTCCCGATACCACTCGCGCCGAGCAATTTCTGCGCCATTAAGCCTTCCAGAACTCATGATTTTGATTCCCTGAGCCCCGAGTCGCATTGCATTTTGCATTGCACGCTTCATTGCACGTCTAAACATAATACGTTTTTCAAGCTGCTGAGCAATAGAATCAGCAATAAGCTTTGCGTCTATTTCAGGCTTCCGTATCTCTTCAATGTTAACATGGACAGGGACGCCCATTCGTTTTTGAAGTTCTGTTTTTAAAACCTCAATATCCTCACCACGCTTTCCAATAACGATACCAGGACGCGAGCTAAAAATAGTAATACGTGCGTTTTTTGCCGGACGCTCGATCAGAATACGGCCAACAGATGCATGCGCCAGCTTCTTTTTTAGAAACTCACGCACATCAAGATCCTCCTTGAGCATCTGAGGAAAGTTTTTGCTATTTGCGTACCAACGCGAACTCCAATTACGTGTGACTGATAAACGAAAACCGGTCGGATGAATTTTTTGTCCCATGTGACTTTCCTTTAATTACCGACCGTTACGAAAATATGGCAGGTAGGCTTGAGGATCCTGTTACCCCGCCCCTTTGCACGAGCAGTAAACCTCTTCAAAACGGTACCTTTTTCAACATAGATGCTGGTTACACGCAATTCGTCTATATCTGCACCATCATTATGTTCAGCATTTGCAATGGCTGATTCAAGAACTTTCTTGATGATCGTAGCCCCCTTCTTAGGCGAGAAGCTAAGTATGTTCATGGCCTCATCTACAGACTTGCCACGTATCAAATCAGCAACTAAACGCCCCTTTTGAGAGGACAGTCGTACACCCTTTAAAACAGCATTAGTCTCCATCATCATCCCTTACTTCCTGGCAACAGCTTTTTTGCCGCCCATATGACCCTTAAAGGTTCGAGTTAGTGAAAACTCACCTAACTTATGACCCACCATATTTTCAGATACAAAAACCGGTATATGTTGCTTACCGTTATGTACCGCAATTGTCAGGCCTATAAAGTCAGGAAGAATCGTCGAACGACGAGACCATGTTTTTATAGGGCGCTTATCTTTACTTAATTTGGCTGCGTCAACTCTTTTCAGAAGATGAGCATCAACAAATGGGCCTTTTTTAATTGAACGTGCCATATCTCACCTCTTAACGCTTATGCCTGCGCTGAACAATCATTACGTCAGTGCGCTTATTGTTTCGGGTACGATAGCCTTTAGTAGGCTGCCCCCAAGGACTAACTGGGACTCGGCCAGTGCCGGTTCTGCCTTCACCACCGCCATGAGGATGATCCACCGGATTCATTGCCACACCACGCACCGTTGGACGAACACCACGCCATCTCTGAGCACCAGCTTTGCCAATTTTCCTTAAGCTGTGCTCTTCATTCCCAACCTCACCCACAGTTGCCCTACACTCCACATGTACACGACGAATCTCACCTGAACGCAAGCGAATCTGTGCATATGTACCTTCACGCGCGAGCAGCTGAGCCGATGCACCAGCAGAACGAACCATCTGAGCACCCTTTCCAGGCGTCATCTCAACGCAGTGAATCGTTGTACCGACAGGTATATTGCGAATTGGTAAAGCATTACCGGACTTGATAGGCGCATCTGATCCACTCAACAACTGCTGCCCTACAACCATTCCCTTGGCGGCGATTATGTACCGACGATCACCATCAGCATAAAGCACGAGCGCTAGATTCGCAGATCGATTAGGATCATATTCCAAACGCTCAACCTTGCCAGGAATGCCGTCTTTTTGACGCAGGAAATCAACAATACGATAATGCTTCTTATGACCACCACCCATGTGGCGTGTAGTAATGTGACCATGCGCATTACGCCCACCAGTCCTGGATTTTGCTTCAGTTAATTTATCAAAAGGTCTCCCTTTATATAAATGAGCATTAACCACCTTAACTACAGATCTACGTCCAGGCGACGTAGGCTTGACTTTCACGAGAGACATTAGGAGCCGCTCCCTTCAGTAAAATTAATCTCTTGCCCTGGTTGCAAGCAAACATAGGCCTTACGTAGGTCACTACGGCGGCCAACACTCTTACCAACGCGCTTAACTTTTCCCTTCAAGTTATTCACCTGAACTGATTTGACCTTAACTTTAAACAACATCTCGACCGCCGCCTTAATCTCTGGCTTTTTTGCATCCGGAAGTACCATGAACACAACTTGCTCACTCTTGTCAGCAATATATGTTGCCTTCTCGGAAATTTGGGGCGAAAGCAGTACCTGTAGCAGGCGCTCCTGACTATGATTAATGCTCATGCCAACATCTCCTCAACCTTAGCTACAGCCGCCTTCGTTAATAACACCTTGGAAAACCTGACCAAAGAAACCGGGTCAACCTGATGCACTTCAAGAATCAAAAGATTTGGCAAATTGCGGGCCGCTAAGAGCAAATTCTCATCAGGCGAATCAACCAGAATTAAAGTAGACTCATTTAAACCCATACCCTTCAACTTACCCGCAACAAGTCGAGTCTTAGGCGCCTCTACTACAAATTCATCAACCACCAACAACCGATCCTCACGAACCAGTTGAGAAAAAATAGACGCTATGCCAGCCCTATGCATCTTCCGGTTAATTTTCTGGCTGAAATTCTCATTCGGGGAATTTGGGAATACCCGACCACCCCCCCGCCACAAAGGCGAAGATGTCATACCCGCACGAGCACGACCCGTCCCCTTTTGCTTGAATGGCTTCTTCGTACTATGATGAACCTCTTCACGATCCTTTTGCTTTCTATTACCGGAGCGTGCATTTGCCTGATAAGCAACAACCACCTGGTGAACTAGAGCCTGATTAAACTCTTTAGCAAAAACCGCATCCTGAGCAGGATGTGAAGCACCCAGCTTACCCTGCGCATCAATTAATTTAAGTTCCATATTCAATCACCAGCCTTCTTTTGAGACTTAATTGCAGGCAGAACTACAACATCACCACCCTTAGCACCGGGAATAGCACCCTTAACCATAAGCAATTGGCGAGACTCATCTATGCGAACAACCTCTAGATTCTGAACCGTGCACGCAACATCACCCAAATGACCAGCCATCCTCTTACCCGGGAATACCCGACCAGGATCTTGCGCCATACCGATCGAACCCGCTGAATTATGCGAGAGTGAGTTACCATGAGATGCGCGGTTTGATGAAAAATTATGCCGCTTGATAGCGCCCGCGTAACCTTTACCAATCGAAACGCCACTCACATCCACCATCTGCCCTACTGCGAATGTATTAATGCCAATCTGATCGCCAAGATTGACTGCCGACAGCTCTTCAGATGTAACCCTAAACTCCCGCAATAAGCTACCAGCCTCAATACCCGCTTTGGAAAAGTGTCCAGCAGCAGACTTCACAACCCGATTTGCCCGACGCTCACCATAAGCCACCTGAACAGCAGAGTAACCATCCACCCCATCTGTCTTAATCTGCGTAACGCGGTTATTTGAAACATCCAAGACCGTAACAGGGATAGAAGCTCCATCCTCTGCAAAAATACGCATCATCCCTACCTTTCGTCCAACAAGGCCTAAACTCATTTTATTCTCCCAAACCCCAGCTACGATTGGCTGGATCAGCTTAAAAACATCACTTACTGCAACTTGATTTCAACATCCACACCCGCAGGCAGATCCAGCTTCATAAGCGCATCAACAGTTTTATCCGTAGGATCAATAATATCCATCAACCGCAAATGCGTACGAATCTCAAACTGATCACGCGAAGCCTTATTAACGTGCGGCGACCGCAGAATGTCAAAACGCTCTATTCGAGTGGGCAAGGGCACCGGACCACTTACTATGGCACCAGTCCGCTTTGCCGTTTCAACAATCTCCAACGCTGACTGATCTATCAGGCGATAATCAAATGCCTTTAGACGGATGCGAATCTTCTGATTTTGCATACAGTTTCCTTAAAACTTAAAGAGCAATATTAAAACGGACAGCCCACCATAATACTACTTACTACTCGCGGGCGCAATACTTCACCTGGACATCCTACTCAATCACTTTCGCAACCACAC
>DILC01000072.1:0-35274 GCA_002424865.1 Rhodocyclaceae bacterium UBA5602
GGAGGGGGCGGGCCTTTATGCTGCCTTTCGCGTATTTCATCATCAGCGGGTGGTATTTGCTTGCCATGAGCGTCCGTTCTGATTGGTCTCGTTTATGGCCGGCGCCGGGCAAGATCAACCTGTTTTTGCATGTCACCGGGCGGCGTGCCGATGGCTACCACTTGCTGCAAACCGTGTTCCGGTTTCTTGATCATGGCGACACGCTGCGCTTTGGGCCGCGTGATGATGGTCGCATCGTTCTGGCCACCCCGTTGCCTGGTGTGCCCGATGCGCAGCATTTGGCCGTGCGTGCCGCGCATGCTTTGCGCGAGGCGGCAGTACGGATTGATCCTGCTGCAGCCAGCTTGGGTGCGTGCCTGCAAGTGAAGAAGCGTTTGCCCTTGGGGGGGGGCTTGGGCGGCGGCAGCTCGGATGCGGCAACGACCCTGATTGCGTTGAATCACCTGTGGGGCACGCGGTTGGGCCGCGAGCAATTAAAACGCATTGCCCTGCCGCTGGGCGCCGATGTGCCTGTCTTTATTCATGGCCACACGGCCTTCGCTGAAGGCGTGGGCGAGGTGTTCACGGATGTCACGCCGTGTCCCGCGTGGTATTTGGTGCTCATCCCGCCGGTGGCTGTGCCCACGGCGCAGATTTTCACTTCGCCCGGTCTGCGTCGCGATACGCTTGCCATTCTCCCCACGCAGTGGCATGACGGATTTGGCCATAATGATCTGGAAAGCGTTGCGAGCGCGTTGTATCCCCAGGTGGCTGAGCATTTATCGTGGCTGCGGCAATGGGGGGATGCGCGCATGAGTGGCTCCGGGGCGTGCTGTTTTGTCGCGTTTGAGAGCGCTGATGCAGCGCAAGAGGCATGGAAAAGCTTGCCATGCGGTATGGATGGATTCGTTGCGCAAGGAATGGATCAACATCCGTTGATTTTCATTTGACACTTTGCAAAGAAATGACCATAATGCGCGTCCTTTCGTTGCACAACTTCTTCTTGGTTAATCGCCGGATGTAAAACTGTGCAGCGTCAGCGCGGTACGGCTGATTTATCGTTAGCGGTTTTTGCCAGCCTGTTCAGCCTGTTCAGGCTGGTCATGTTTAATTGCTAGCCGTTGTCAGTTGTTATATTCGCGTTGGTTATCCGCTTTTGTTTTTTATTGGGGAGTCGCCAAGTTGGTTAAGGCACTGGATTTTGATTCCAGCATGCGAAGGTTCGAATCCTTCCTCCCCAGCCACGAATTACCTCCAGACTCATCCCCCGATCACGATTTTGATCACGATTGGCAGGCGTTTTCCTGCCGCAGCCTTTGAGCAGATGGATATGTCATACGACAGCCTGATGGTTTTTACTGGCAACGCCAATCCAAGACTGGCTGCCGATGTGGTCAAGCGCCTCAACATGTCACTCGGGCGGGCGAATGTCGGCCGCTTCTCTGACGGCGAGGTTAACGTTGAGATATTAGAGCATGTGCGCGGACAGGATGTGTTCATCCTGCAGTCGACCTGCCACCCGACAAACGACAATTTGATGGAATTGATGGTCATGGTCGATGCCTTAAAGCGCGCATCGGCTGGCCGTATCACCGCCGCCATCCCATATTTTGGCTACGCTCGGCAAGACCGCCGTTCACGCTCGGCGCGCGTGGCCATTACCGCCAAAGTGGTTGCCAATATGCTGCAAGCCGTTGGCGTGCAGCGCTTGTTAACCGTCGATCTGCATGCCGACCAGATCCAGGGCTTTTTCGACATTCCCGTCGATAACATTTACGCTGCGCCAATTTTGCTGGGCGACATCTGGAAGCAGCAGCATGAAGACCTGCTCGTTGTCTCACCCGATGTGGGCGGTGTGGTGCGCGCGCGGGCTTTGGCCAAGCGCCTGGACTCTGACCTGGCGATTATCGACAAGCGCCGCCCCAAGGCCAATGTGTCTGAAGTCATGAACATCATTGGCGACGTGGCAGGGCGCACCTGCGTCATCATGGACGATATGGTGGATACGGCCGGTACGCTGTGCAAGGCCTCGCAAGCATTAAAAGAGCAGGGCGCCAAGAAAGTCCTGGCTTACTGTACGCACCCCGTGCTGTCCGGCAGCGCGGTTGCGCGCATTACCGATTCCGACATTGATGAGTTGGTCGTTACCGATACGATACCCCTTTCACCCGAGGCGGCTGCCTGCGGGCGCATCCGCCAGATTTCGATTGCCGAATTACTGGCTGAGACCATGGTGCGTATCAGTAATGAGGCGTCCGTTTCTTCCTTGTTCATTGATTAGTTTTTAAGCAAAACCGATGACAGTCCTCACAGGATTTTTAACCCCTTGCCTGGTCGCGGGCAAGGATATTGCCGTGTAGTTTGATCAGGAGTAAGCCATGCAACTAGAATTTAACGCAGCAAAACGCGATGGACAGGGCACTGGAGCGAGCCGCCGCCTGCGTCGCACGGGCCGTGTGCCTGCCATTATTTATGGTGGTGCAGGCGCGCCACAGCAAATTGATATTGATCACAACGAGCTGTTTCAACTGCTCCGCAAAGAGGCATTTTACTCCTCCGTGCTGACCGCCAATGTGGATGGTGCCAAAGAATCCTGCATTTTGCGTGACGTACAGCGCCACCCGTACCGCCAGGTTATTTTGCATGCTGACTTTCAGCGCGTGGATGCCACCCACAAACTCCATCAAAAAGTCCCGCTGCATTTTGTGAATGCAGATATCGCCCCCGGCGCTAAATTGGGTGGTGGCATTGTGCAGCATGTGATGACTGATATTGAAGTGCGCTGCTTGGCCAAAGACTTGCCGAGCTTTATTGAAGTCGACCTGAAGGACCTGGCACTTGGCCATTCGCTGCATGTATCGCAACTGGCCTTGCCCGCCGGCGTTGAAGCCATCATGCACAAAGGTGAAGATCCCGTTGTGGCCACCATATTGACCGTGCGCGGCAGCGAGGCCGATGCTGAAGAGACACCTGCTGCAGAGGCAACACCTGCTGCCAAGAAGTAATGTGGTGAGCCGCTGGTGAGCTATTGGTGACGGCTCCGGTGCAAACCTCGGTGCGCCCGCAATTACGCTTGATAGTCGGCCTGGGCAACCCCGGCGCTGACTATGCCAAAACCCGGCACAATGCCGGGTTTTGGTTTTGTGAGCAGCTGGCAGGCGCGCTCGGCACAACCTTGAAAAAGGAACCGCGCTTTCATGGCGTCGCCGGGCAGGCGCACCCGGCAGGCGTGTGGCTGCTGTTGCCACAAACATTCATGAACCGTTCAGGTCAGGCAGTCCGCGCTTTGATGCAGTTTTATCGCATCACACCCGCTGAAATGCTGGTGGTGCATGATGAGCTGGATATTCCTCCAGGGCAGATGCGCCTCAAATTTGGCGGCGGCCTGGGCGGGCATAACGGTTTGAAAGACATCACCGCGCAACTCGGCACGCAGGATTATTGGCGCTTGCGCATCGGCATTGGTCATCCGGGCGACCGGAACGAAGTCGTCAATTATGTATTAAAGCCGCCGCGCAAGGAAGAACAGTCCGAAATAGACGCGGCTATCCACACGGCACTTGCGGCATGGCCGCAACTCGCGCGGGGTGAGTTCGAAGCCGCCACGCAGCGCATCAACTCTAAACCCGTCGCTATCAACAAAGGAAATTCATGAGCCTCAAATGCGGCATCGTTGGCCTGCCTAATGTGGGCAAATCCACCCTGTTCAATGCCCTGACCAAATCTGGCATTGCGGCAGAAAACTATCCCTTTTGCACCATCGAGCCGAATGTCGGCATCGTCGAGGTGCCGGATCCGCGGCTGGCAGCCTTGTCCGCCATCATCAAGCCGCAAAAGATTCAGCCCGCGATTGTTGAGTTTGTCGATATTGCCGGTTTGGTTGCTGGCGCCAGCAAGGGTGAAGGCTTGGGCAACCAGTTCCTTGCCAACATCCGCGAGACTGACGCCATTGTGCATGTGGTGCGCTGTTTTTCCGACGACAATGTGGTGCATGTGGCGGGCAAGGTTGATCCTTTATCCGACATTGAAGTAATCGACACAGAACTGGCGCTGGCCGACATGGGGGTGGTTGAGAAGGCGCTTCTTCGCAACAAAAAACTTGCCAATTCGGGCGACAAGGATGGCAAGCTGTTATGCGCGGTGCTGGAAAAATGTATCGTCCAGCTTGATCAAGCCCGCGCTGTGCGCGCGCTTGATCTATCCAAAGAGGAACTTGCGCTGCTCAAGCCCTTGTGCCTGATTACCGCCAAGCCCGTGCTGTATGTCGCCAATGTCAAGGAAGGCGGGTTCGAGAACAACCCCTATCTGGAGGCGGTACGCGCGCACGCGGCCAGCGAAAAAGCCGAAGTGGTCATGATTTGTGCGGCAATTGAAGCAGAAATTGCTGAGCTGGAAGATGAGGAAAAGCAGATGTTCCTTACCGATTTAGGCTTGGATGAACCGGGTCTGAACCGGCTGATTCGCGGCGCTTACAAGCTGCTCGGCCTGCAAACCTATTTCACCGCAGGCGTCAAGGAAGTGCGCGCGTGGACAATTCATGCCGGTGACACCGCTCCGCAAGCCGCTGGGGTGATCCATACCGATTTTGAAAAAGGCTTCATCCGCGCGCAGACCATCAGTTTTGAAGATTTCATCACCTACAAAGGCGAAGCCGGAGCAAAAGAAGCGGGCAAGATGCGCGCTGAAGGCAAGGAATATGTGGTGAAAGACGGCGATGTGTTGAATTTTCTGTTTAACGTCTAGTTATTTGCAAAATATCTTTTGTTCAAGGTTGAAAATTGTTCCACGTCGTTTTAGTCGCGCCGGAAATTCCGCCCAACACGGGCAATGCGATTCGTTTGTGTGCCAACACGGGGGCGCGTTTGCATCTGGTCGAGCCGCTGGGGTTTGATTTATCCGCAGCCCAGCTGCGGCGTGCGGGGATGGATTATGCCGAGTTGGCCGTGGTGACTGTGCATGCGGACTGGGCTGCATGCTGCGAAGCGCTCGTCGCAGCGGGTGCTATGCGGTTTTTTGCGCTGACAACCCAGGGGCAACGCCGTTATGCCAACGCGCCCCGGGGGAAGGTCCCTCGGGATGCCGACGTTCCAGCCGAGTTGCCTAATGTCGATGCGCCCAATGCGAATGTTGCCAATGGGGTGGCCAAGCCGTCCCTCAGCAAGGGCGCACCGCGATTCTTGCCCAATGACGTGTTTGTTTTTGGTTCCGAGACGCGAGGCTTGCCCGCGCATGTGCTCAAAGATATTGCGCCGGAGAACCGGCTGCGTTTGCCGCTCATGCCGGGCAACCGCAGCTTGAATTTATCCAATACCGTCGCGATTGTGGTGTATGAAGCCTGGCGGCAGCAGGGTTTTGCGGGCGGGGCTTGAGTTTTGTGGGGGGGGCTGCGCCTGTTGGCTGAATGGCCGTTGTGACGCTTACTCAGGACCCGCGTCCCGCGCCATGAGTTGCTGTACGGTTTCCCGTGGGGAGGCCTTGCCCGCCAGAAGTTGAGCAACCGCTGTGGTAATGGGCATGTTGACGCCCATGTCGGCGGCACGCTGGGCGACTTCACGGGCGGTGGAGATGCCTTCTGCAACATGCCCCAGGCTGCTTTGGATGTCGGCGAGCGTACGTCCTTCGGCAAGCAATAAACCCACTCGCCGATTGCGCGATAAATCACCTGTGCAGGTGAGGATCAAGTCGCCCAAACCTGTTAGCCCCGTGAAGGTGTCGCGGTGTGCGCCAAGCGCTGTGCCAAAACGGGTGATTTCAACCAGGCCACGCGTAATGAGCGCCGCGCGTGCGTTATTCCCCAGGCCTAAACCATCGCTCACGCCTGTGGCGATGGCCATGATGTTCTTCGCCGCGCCGCCGACTTCCGCGCCGATCAGGTCATCATTGGCATAAATGCGCACATGGCCGCCGTGCAAGGCATGGGCAAATTGTGTGGCAAAGGCCATATCCGGCGAGGCCAGGGTCAGCGCGGTGGGCAGCCCGCGGGCGACTTCCAGGGCAAAGCTCGGGCCCGTGAGCGCGCCGTAAGCGTGGGCTGCGGCCTGCCGCGGGTGGGCAGAAAAAACCTCGGCCACCAGTTGGTGCGGCAATTTGCCGGTGGCCGCTTCCAGACCTTTGCACAGCCAAATAAAGGGCGGCATGGCGCTGCCTGTACTGGTTGTCGAGTATTGCTGTTGCAGGCGCTCAAGCAAAGGGCGCAAGCCGGCCAGCGGCGTGGCCAGGATGAGGAGTTCAGCGTTGGCAATGGCGGCGGTGAGGTTGCTGTGAATTTCCAGCGAATCCGGGAAGGGGCAGCCGGGCAAGTAACGCTGGTTTTCACGCTGCGTTTGCATCTGTGCAACTTGTGCTTCGTCCCTCGCCCACAGGCGTACCGAATGGCGTGCGGCAAACGCAATTGCTGCAGCGGTGCCCCAGGCGCCGGCGCCCAATACGCTTATTTGCATGAGGTATGGCCCATGGCGGTTTTAGCGGAAATCCGGCAGCTTGCCATCATCATGTTTTTACCAACCCCAGACTTGATTCGCCTTGATAAAACCTTGCTGTCCATCATGGTGCCTGACCTTGAGCCAGCCATTGGGCGGGGTGCTTGGCTGGGCATTCGTTTCAGTGCCTGATTTCGTGGTGGCTTGGGGGGCACTGGCTTGGATACTCCCGCCAGTGTTTTGCAGCTCAAGCAACACATCCCGCACGGCTTCAAATACCACGGGCGCTTGGTCGCCCGCGCTAGCGCGTATTTGCGCAAGCGTTGCGGTCACAATCAGTTGTCGATGATCGCCGAGATATTTTTTCTCAACCCAGGCGAGCGCGCCTTCTGCATCGCGCACCTTGACCCAGCCTTCAACATTCACCACGCGCTCTACCGGCGTGCCTGTGCGCATGACAAACAGGGGCTTGGCCTTGGCCGATGGGGCATCAAAAAAAATGGCAGGCGCGGTGGTGGATAAAAAGTCCAGCGCGTAGGTGGCGTGTGACATCCCCAAACTCAAGAACGCCAAGCCGAGGAATGCCGGGTTCTTGAACCTGGCATTTAAACCCCGGCCTGTCCGGCGGCTTGCTTGTACCAGGTCGGCAAGTCGAATCGTTTGCGTCAATTGGCTAGGCTGTGTCATTGGAAGATGGCGTTGATTTGCCGCGTCTATGGGATGGGTCTTGGCTGGCCTGCATTGCAAATGGCTCGATATGCTTTGCGCGACGCCGTGCTGCCAGAGCCGACTTTTTACGGCGGCCATGAAGGGTTTGATGGCTGTCCTTATTGCAGCGTATTGGCGCCATTGCCCGCTGCTTGTTCTGCGGCACGTTGCTGGTAGAGCGCTTCAAAATTCACCGGCGCCAACAGCACGGGCGGGAAGCCTGCGCGGTTGACTGCGTCGGAAATGGTTTCACGCACATAGGGAAAGAGGATGTTCGGGCAGCCTACCGAGAGGACGGGTTCCATATCTTCAGCGGAGATGTTTTTGATCTGGAAAATGCCGGCTTGCGCGGCCTCCACGAGGAAGAAAACCGTGTCTTCTTTTTTTGCGGTCACGGTTACGGTCACGGCGACATCAAACAGGCCTTCACTGAGATCGGTGGCAACGGTTTGAATTTCAATGGCAATGGCGGGCGCTTCACGCTCAAGGAAAATCTGAGGTGCATTGGGAACTTCAACCGATAAATCGCGGACGTAAATTTTTTCGATGCTGAAAACGGGTTGTTGGTCGCTCATGATATTTATTTAAATGGGTCAGATAAGAAAAAAGGTAAAAGCAATTCAGGGAGACGCTGGCTGACTTGGCATTTTAAATGCGTCAAGCCGCCAGCAAAGGATCCAGGCTGCCTTGCTGGTCAAGCGCGAAGAGATCATCAAAACCACCGACGTAGGTGTCACCAATGAAAATTTGCGGCACGCTGCGGCGGCCAGTTTTTTCCATCATTTCGGCGCGTCGTTCGGGGTTGATATCCACGCGGATTTTCTCGATAGCTTGCACGCCCTTGCGCGCCAGCAACTGCTCGGCGCGTACGCAGTAAGGGCAAACAGCCGTTGAATACATCACCACTTTGGCCACAATCAATCCTTTCGTTCTGGGTTGAGTTACTTTGTCGTTACCGGCAGTTTTGCTTCAAGCCAGCTGGTCATGCCTCCTTTGAGCACAAAAACCTTGTCAAACCCGGCCTTCCTTAAAGTGCCTGCGGCAGAGGCTGCGCGATTGCCTGAAACGCAACAGAGAATGAGCGGACGTTTTTTGAGCTTTTCCAGTTCCGGGAGTTTTTCGGCCAGGGTCGGCATGGCGATATGGCGGGCGCCTGCGATATGGCCTTTGGCCCATTCGTCACTGGTCCGCACATCAATGACCACAGCGTTTTCCCTGTTCATCAGGCGGGTGGTTTCATTGGCCGAGAGCGATTGGCTGTCACTGCCTTGCAGCAACGGCCACAAGAGCATGACGCCAGAGATCAGGGCGAGGCTGACCCACATCCAGTTTTGTTGCAGAAATTCCATGAGCGTTTGATGTCCTCTTAGTGTCGGGTTGGTGTTGTTGGGGTTGCCATCGCGGGGCCGCAATCCTGAGCTTGTTACCGCCGTCGCTTATTCTAACGCCCGTAGTTCCGCTGAGCCGTCCCGAATCATGAAATCTGCCAACTTCGCTACGCGAAAGGAGTGCCCCGGTGCCTAATGGCGTTGTTTCACGCTAACGCGCATGGCGTGCCATGCGCCCACCCGCGAGGATGAAAACGTGCGCAAGCATACCCCACCCCACTTCACACCCCGCCCCAGGGCGGGGCTTCCAATCGGCTCGCTGCGCTCGATAGCACACGGGGCTCCGTTTCTGTTTTTTTCACGCTAAGCTGTCCGCGATCAGCACTTCGCTTTGTCTGAGGGAGATGCATGCAATCGCACGCTAAAATGGCTTTTTTATCGGACGGGGTGTTTCATGTATAAAATTGTTCTTTTACGCCATGGCGAGTCGGTCTGGAATCAGGAAAACCGGTTTACGGGGTGGTACGACATTGGCCTCACACCCAAAGGCCTGGCGGAGGCAGAGGCGGCTGGGAAATTATTGCGAGAGCAAGGTTTCAAGTTTGATCTGGCCTACACCTCGGTGTTGCGTCGGGCGATTAAAACCTTGTGGATGGTGTTGGAAGCGCTTGATCGCATGTGGATTCCCGTGCAGCATTCCTGGCGGCTGAATGAGCGGCATTATGGCGCGCTACAAGGCCTGGACAAGACCGAAACAGCCGCTAAGTATGGCGATGAACAAGTGCTGATCTGGCGTCGCTCTTATGACGTGCCGCCGCCTGCGCTGAGCGATACTGATGAGCGCCTGGTCGTGGGCGACCCGCGTTATGCGAGCATTCCAGCGGCCGAGTTGCCGCGTACCGAGTGTTTGAAAGACACCGTAGCGCGCGTGCTGCCTTTCTGGAATGACACCATTGCACCTAGTATCAAAGCGGGCAAGAGCGTGATCATTGCCGCGCACGGCAACAGTCTGCGCGCCTTGATCAAATATCTTGACGGGGTCTCGGACAAGGATATTGTCGGCTTGAACATCCCTACCGCGCAACCTTTGGTGTATGAGCTGGATGCCGATCTCAAGCCGATTCGGCATTACTATCTGGGCGATCAGGACGCCATTAACGCGGCTATTCAGGCCGTGGCCAACCAAGGTAAAACCAAGGGGTGAGATGGCTTCGCAAGCCGCGTTGGCTGTACCGGGCAGGCGCGCTGGCACGGTGGTCTGGGCGGGCGGGTTTTTTGCTGTGTTTTTCGCTTTATCTGGCGGCCGCTTACGTTCCGTCTGGCTGGGCGGCGGGCGATACTCAGGCGGCGAAGATAAACACGCCTGACAGCAAAATCCGGAAGGCACCTCCTCAGGCAAGGAATAAGGCAAGGAATAAAAAAAGCGCCACGAAGCTTTCTTCCCGCCAGACCCGCAAGGCAACCGCTCGGCCTGCGGCAGATGGGCCGCATCGTCAGTCTCTAAATGGCGATGCAGCGGAATCCAAAAGTGATTTGACGGATGTCAGGGCGCGCATTCAGTCGCTGAGCCGTGATTTGTCGAAAACAGAGCAATCCAAAGTGGCCGTCAGTAATCAGCTGCGCGCCACGGAAGCGGCGATTGCCGAGACTAACCAGCGCTTGCAGAAGCTCACTCAGGAGCGGCAGGCAGTCGAGCAAAAGCTGGCCGAGTTGCAGGTGGAAAATAAGCGCCTGGCCGAGCAAACCGTGGCGCAGCAAGCGCAGTTGTCAAACTTGTTGAATCGCCAGTTTTTAGGGGGTGAATCCGATGCCTTGCGTCTGTTGTTGTCAGGGCAGGATCCTAATCAGATGGCACGGGATCAGTATTTTCTGACCCAGCTTTCCCGCGCCAAGGCGGATCTCGTGCACACCCTGCAAACCACGGCGCGTGAGCAGCAGCGGGTGCTGCAGGCGGTGAGCCAGCAACAGGCACGTCTGGATGATATTGCCCGCCAGCAGAAGGCCAGCCGTGATCAGTTAGTCGTGCAGCAGCAGCAGCGTGCAGCGATGGTGGCGCAATTAGCGGAGCGGATTCGCGGGCAGAGGAGTGAGATTGCCGATTTAAAGCGCGATGAGCAGCGGTTGTCGAACTTGATTGCGACCTTGGCCGCGGCCGCGCGCAAGGCGGCTGCGCAAAAGGCCGCCGATAAAGCCGCAGCGGCAAAAAAAGAGGCTGCTGTCGCGAAAAATGAGGCGGCTATCAATAGGGAAAACAGCAGGGAAAACAGCAGAAAAGTCGGCGCTGGCGACACGGCGGCACCAGCCCCCCCACGGCCAGCGGTGAAGAGCTATGAGCCGGGCGTTGTTGGTGGCGCGTTTTCAGCCTTGCGCGGCAAGCTGCGCATGCCCGTCACTGGCGAGGTAATTGGCCGTTTTGGCAGTGCGCGTGCGGAAAGTGGCGTGGCGTGGAAGGGCTTATTCATTCGCGCAGCGAATGGTGCCTCGGTACGTGCCGTCTCCGAAGGCCGCGTGGTTTTCGCCGATGGATTGCGCGGCTTTGGCAATCTGTTGATCATTGACCATGGAGATAATTTTCTCTCTGTCTATGGCAATAATGAATCCCTGCTGGTGGGCGTGGGTGTTGCCGTGTCCGCCGGACAGCCGGTGGCCACCGTTGGCAATAGCGGCGGATATCCTGAGCCGGGTTTATACTTCGAACTAAGGCATCGTGGGCAGGCGTTTGACCCCGCAAAATGGTTAGGTCGCGGTTAGCACAGGTCTTGGACCGTCCTGGATCCTGGGTCAGCAATGCCGTGGTTTCAAGTTTCAAGTTTNNAAGTTTTAAGTTTCAAGAAAACCCAGGCGCAGGCTGGATGGCCGCCCGCTGTCCATGCCTGTGTTGCAAATTTCGTTTTTTTGAAGTTTCATCCTGTTTTTCACATTCATTCATGGTCCACTGGGGCTGACGGAGTTTTTATGCGCAGTGCTTTGCAAAAAATTGGTTTGCTCACCGCAGGTTTGCTCGCTGGCGTGTTTGTCAGCCTGAATTTTTCTGCCAGTGCAGGCAAGGATGCTGCGGTTTCGTCCTTGCCTGTCGAGGAGCTGCGCAGCTTTGCCGATGTGTATGGGGCGATCAAGCAGGGTTACGTAGAACCTGTGGATGATAAAACCCTGATCACGCACGCGATTAGCGGCATGCTGGAAAACCTGGATCCGCACTCGGCGTATCTGGATGCCGAAGCCTTCAAGGAAATGCAGGTCGCCACACAAGGTGAGTTTGGTGGCTTGGGCTTGGAAGTCGGCATGGAAGACGGGGTAGTGAAAGTGGTTTCGCCTATTGAGGACACGCCTGCGTACAAGGCGGGTTTAAAGTCCGGGGACTTGATCATCAAGCTGGACGATACTTTCGTCAAAGGGCTGACGCTCAACGAAGCGGTTAAAAAAATGCGTGGCAAACCGAAAACGACCATCCGCCTGACGGTGTTCCGCAAAGGCGAGAGCAAGCCTTTTGAAGTGACGCTGACGCGCGAAAAAATCAAAGTGCAAAGCGTGAAATCCAAAGCGCTCGAAGGCGGCTATGGCTATTTGCGCGTGACGCAGTTTCAGGAAGAAACCAATGCCGATCTGGCCAAGCATCTGGAAAAGCTCATGAAGGCGGAAAAGGGCGGGCTCAAGGGCCTGGTGCTGGATTTGCGCAATGACCCCGGAGGCTTGCTCACCGGTGCCATTGGTGTTTCTGCCGCCTTTTTGCCACCCAAAACCCTGGTGACTTCAACCGAAGGCCGCACGGAAGACGCCAAGCGCCGCTTCACCACGGACCCTGCGGATTATCTGCGGCGCGGCCAGGAGGATTACATGAAGAATCTGCCAGCGCTGGTGAAAACCGTGCCTATGGTGGTGCTGGTCAATGGCGGTTCGGCGTCCGCGTCTGAAATTGTTTCAGGTGCCTTGCAAGACCATAAACGCGCCATCATCATGGGTACGCAAACCTTTGGTAAAGGTTCCGTGCAAACGGTGTTGCCGTTATCGAACAATACCGCGATCAAGCTCACTACGGCGCGTTACTACACGCCGTCGGGCCGTTCTATCCAGGCCAAGGGCATAACCCCTGACATCGTGGTGGAAGAAAGCGCGAATGGCAAAGCCGGGATGGGCTTGCGCGAGGCGGATCTTGAGCGGCATCTGGCAAATGATAAAGAAAAGAATGTAGCCACCAAGCCTGACAGCGACGCTGATAAAGCCCATGAGAAAGACAAGGCGGGCGATAAGAAGAACAAAACAGACGATAGCGACGAGAACACACGCAAACCGTTTGAATATGCGTCCAAAGATGATTATCAGCTCGCGCAAGCGGTTAATCTGTTAAAGGCTTTGCAAATTCTCAAGCGCTGATTGGCGTTATCGGGCTTGGCGAATGGAGCGGTGAGATGAGCAAAATGTCCCCCGAAAAGGCGCGCGAACTACGCGATACTGGGGGACATCGACCGCGCGGCGGGGCAGTTCAGCCGACTGATGGCCGGAAATACGATGCATTTATTTCGGCGTCTGGCCTGCAAAAGCATCGTGTGCTGCGTTTTGACGCGCGCTATCCGGCGGATGTGGCCAAGGCGCAAGTGCTGCTTGGCGGACTGCCTGATTTCACAGTGGCCAGAGGGCCAGGGCCGCATGTATTGTTAATCCGTTATGCGGTCAATGATTACACTCTGGAAGGTATTGCCAAGGCGCTAGGCAAACAAGGTTTTCACTTGGATAATGCTTGGTGTGCACGCCTTGCCCGCGCGTTCATCGCTTTTTTTGAGGAGACGCAATTACGCAATCTGTATGGCCCGCAACGCCTGATCAAAAAGTCGCAGGATATTTATTCCAAGGCGTGGGATCACCATATGCATGGCGACCATGACGATACGCCAGCGGAGCTGCGCCAGGATAAGTGAGCAAAACAAGTAAAACAGGTAAAGCAGACAATCCCATGAATGACGAGCAACTGCTACGCTACAGCAGGCATATTTTGTTGCCTGAGATTGGCATTGAAGGCCAGGATGCCATCAACAACGCGCGTGTGCTGATCGTGGGTGCCGGTGGCCTGGGTTCGCCTGCCGCGTGTTATCTTGCCGCCGCTGGCGTGGGCACGTTGGTGCTGGCCGATGGCGATGAGGTAGATCTCACCAATTTGCAGCGCCAGATTTTGCATCGCACGGATGCGGTGGGTGAAGCGAAGGCCATATCCGGCAAGCACACGTTGGCAGCGCTCAACCCGCAATGTGAAGTGATTGCCATCACGCAACGGCTGGAGGGCGATGCGCTGGCGGCGCAAGTGGCATTGGCTGACGTGGTGCTCGATTGTTGCGATAATTTTGCTACCCGGCATATGATCAACCGCGCTTCTGTCAAGCACCGCAAGCCCTTGGTGTCGGGCGCGGCGATTCGCTTTGATGGGCAAATCACCGTGTTTGATGCGCGCGAGCCGGATGCGCCGTGCTACGACTGCTTGTTCCCGGAAGCCGAAGCGGCGGACGATATGCGCTGTGCCGTGACGGGGGTTTTTGCGCCGCTCACCGGCATTATCGGCAGCATGCAGGCGGCTGAAGCGTTAAAGCTCATCATGGGCTGCGGACAAGGCTTTAGCGGGCACCGTGCGGGTGGGAAAAGCTTTGCTGGACGAAGCCTTAGCGGGCGATTGTTGTTGCTGGATGCCTTCAATATGACCTGGCGAGAAGTGCGTGTGCCGCGTGATGCGGGGTGTGCCGTGTGCGGTACAGCGGTGCGCGAACTATAAAAACCGTGCGCGGGTAAAAAGGTTATCCGAAGCGGTATCCCGTGGGACGGCGCTGATGATACGGTGCTCGATAATGTTTAAATGCGGTGTGGCAGCCAAATCCGTCAGCGCGTTCCCGCCATCATGCCACATCCCGCGTGCCGAGTCCCCCAGTAACACCGGGGCTTGATAGAGCAGCAATTCATCCACGCAGGCGGCGGAGATTAAAGCGCCATTCAGGCGCGCACCGGCTTCGATCAGGATCTCGTTCATGCCGCGGCGGCCAAGCTCGGCGAACAAGGCAGGCAAATCCACCTGTCCATGCCGGTCGGGCAAGGGAAAAACTTCAGCGCCCGCAGATTCCAAGCGCTGGCGGCGCCCGGGATGGGCAGTAGCGCAAACGATGAGCACCTGCGGTTGTGCGTTTGTGTGGTTTAAAACAGCCGCATCAGGCGGTGTTTGCAGTTGGCTATCCACAACCACTTTGCATGGCTGGCGCGGGGTACGGATCCCGCGCACATTGAGCTGGGGGTTGTCCGCCAAGACGGTGCCGATACCCGTTAAAACCGCGCATGAGCGCGCGCGCCACTGGTGTACGTCTTGTCGCGCCGCTGGACTGGTAATCCATTGCGATACGCCATTTTGCAGCGCGGTTTTACCGTCCAGGCTGGCCGCAATTTTGAGCCTGGCCCAAGGTTTGCCGCGCGTCATGCGCGCAACAAAGCCGATGTTTAATTCATGCGCTTCGTCACCCAGCAAGCCGCAGGCCGTTGCAATGCCAGCAGCATTCAAGCGCGCCAGCCCTTGTCCGGCAACAAGTGGATTGGGGTCTTGCATGGCAGCAACTACGCGAGCTACGCCAGCGCGGATGAGCGCTTGCGCGCAAGGCGGGGTGCGGCCGGTGTGGCTGCAGGGTTCCAGCGTGACATAGGCTGTTGCGCCGACTGCTGTGAGTCCGCGCGCGGCGGCATCGTTTAGCGCAATCACTTCGGCATGTGGCCCGCCGGCCTTTTCGTGCCAGCCCTCGCCGGTAACTTGGCCGTCCTTGACGATCACGCAGCCAACGCGCGGGTTGGGCGTGGTGGTGCATAGGCCGCGTTCAGCGAGCTGCAAGGCTTGCGCCATAAAGCGCTGATCGTCGGCGGAGAAAGTCATTGGCCAGGGTGCGGTTTATTGCCCGGCAGGTGGGGTTGGGCTGGCAGAAGGTGCGGGCGGTGTTTCCACCTCACGGATAGCATTCGAGAACTCATTCACGTCTTCAAAATTGCGATACACGGAAGCAAAGCGAATGTAGGCAATGTTGTCGAGTTTTTTGAGCTCGCGCATCACCAGCTCGCCAATGCGGTCGGACGCCACTTCACGTAGGCCGAGTTGCGCCAGGCGTTCTTCAATCCTATCCAGCGCGGCATCCAGGCTTTCCGTCGTCACCGGCCGTTTGCGCAAGGCCAGCATCATGCTGGCCTTGCATTTATCCCGTTGATACTCCGTGCGGCTGCCGTTTTTCTTGATCACCTGCGGCAGTTGCAGTGCCACGCGCTCATAGGTGGTAAAGCGCTTTTCGCAAGCCGTGCAGCGACGGCGACGGCGTACGGTGTCGCCGTCTTCGTTTTCACGCGTGTCGACTACTTGCGTGTCGTCAGCCTTGCAGAAAGGGCATTTCATGGCGAGCGGCGCTCGCCATGAAATGCCCTTCTGTCGCCATGTGAGCTTTTCCTGCTCCTCCTTTTACGCGAAAGGGGGTGGTTAGCCAGCGTCTCCGCCAAGCGGAGACGCCCTGGCTGCGGGAGAGGGCATTTGCCCTTCTCCCTTCTCCCTTCTTCCTTCCCGTAATCAGCCATAGACCGGATATTGTTTGCACAGCGCGGCGACTTCGCTGCGCACGCGGGAGAGCACCGCCTCATCCAGAGGCGCGTCCAGCACGTCGGCAATCAGGTTGGTTACGTGCTCGGCTTCGATTTCCTTAAAGCCGCGCGTGGTCATTGCCGGGGTGCCGATGCGGATGCCCGAAGTGACAAAGGGTTTTTGCGGGTCATTCGGGATGGCATTTTTATTGACGGTGATATGCGCATTGCCCAGCGCAGCTTCGGCTTCTTTGCCGGTAATGTTTTTGCTTTGCAAGTCGACCAGAAATACATGCGATTCTGTACGCCCTGAAATAATGCGCAGCCCGCGCGACTTCAACACCTTGGCCATGACTTGCGCGTTGTTGATCACCTGCTCTTGATAATGGCGGAAGTCGCTGCCCATGGCTTCCTTGAAAGCCACGGCCTTGGCGGCGATCACATGCATGAGCGGGCCGCCTTGCAGGCCGGGAAAAATCGCCGAGTTGATGGCTTTTTCATGCTCGGCCTTCATCAAAATCAGGCCACCGCGCGGGCCGCGCAAGGTTTTGTGCGTGGTGGAGGTCACCACATCCGCATGCGGCACCGGGTTGGGATAGCAGCCAGCGGCAATGAGTCCCGCGTAGTGCGCCATATCCACCATAAAAATCGCGCCGACTGCCTTGGCGACTTTGGCAAAGCGTGCAAAATCAATGCGCAGGGAATAAGCCGAAGCGCCGGCAATAATCAGCTTAGGCTTGTGTTCACGCGCCAGGCGCTCCATTTCATCGTAATCAATCGCTTCGTTGGCATCCAGACCATAAGGGATGACGTTAAACCACTTGCCTGACATATTGACTGATGCGCCATGCGTTAAATGTCCGCCCATGGCCAGGTTCATGCCGAGGATTGTGTCGCCCGGCTTTAAAAACGCCATGAACACCGCCTGATTGGCCTGCGAGCCCGAGTTCGGTTGCACGTTCGCGCAATCCGCACCGAACAGTTTTTTCGCACGGTCAATGGCCAGTTGTTCTGCCACATCGACAAACTCGCAGCCGCCGTAATAACGCTTGCCCGGGTAGCCTTCGGCATATTTGTTGGTGAGCTGGGAGCCCTGGGCTTCGAGCACGGCGCAGGAGACGTAGTTTTCAGAAGCAATCAGCTCAATGTGGTCTTCCTGGCGCTGCGTTTCGTCCTGTATGGCCGCCCATAATTCGGCGTCGGTTTTAGCGAGGGTGTCTTGCTTGGAAAACATGGCGGGATCCTGTCAGAGAAGGGAAAAAGGCAAAGTGGCAAAGTGAAATAAAGCACCCGGTGATTTTAGCATTCAGGGGGCGGCAGCTTATTTGTAAGTAGAGGAGATTTTTTAGGTCTCAGCTTATACAATTAACCGTTAGCAGTCTGGGTAAAATTGGATTATGAATTCTTCCATTCACTTTTCAATCAAATACGATGGTCCCGCACTTTCTAGCCATCAGATGGATGTGCGCGAGCTTGCGCCTGCGCTGATCGCTCTCTCTTCTCTGCTTGAAGAGGCGAATCGTGCCCTTTTTCCGGAAGCTGCTGAGGTGCGTGTCAACGTGAGTGGCACGTTTAAAGGGGGGTCTTTTGGTGTTGATTTTGTTGCACTACAGAGCATTAAAGATCAAATAGTTTCTATTTTTTCAGGGCCTGGTGCTACGGCTGCTGCAAATTTATTTGCGATTTTGAGTGGTATTGGACTACTTGGGACTGGTGGACTCATCGGTGTTGTGAAATGGCTGCGCGGCCGTAAGCCAAGTACGATCCGGATTGATGGCGACAAAACTATTTTTGAGATTCGAAGCGATGAAACAGTAGAGACGTTCGAGGTTGATCTGGCAACGGGTAGGTTGTATCAGAGTCGTGTTGTCCGTCAGTCTCTTGCTCATGTCGTTAAACCACTCGAAACGGAGGGCATCGATTTATTCGCTTGCGGACGGGAAGGTGTTACGGAATCAGTTATCACGGCAGGAGAGGCTGAGTTTTTTGCAGTTGCCGCAAGTGGTGCTGATGTTGTTTCTGATACAACCAGCGAGGGTACGCTGCTACAAATTGAGTCAGCGGTATTCAAGGATGGGAATAAATGGCGGTTCAATGACGGCATGGCCTCGTTTTTCGCCGAGATCGTTGACGAATCATTTCGTGCCCGAATCGAATCTGGTGATGAGCGCTTTGGTAAAGGTGATGTTCTGATTGTCGACCTGCGCCGAATCCAAAGTATTACAGACAATGGTTTGAAGTCTGAGTATGTCATTGATCGAGTGCGAGAGCATAAAGCAAAGCTGCAAATGGGACTTCCTCTATCTAGTGATTGACGTAGCTTATAGCGCCTAGCGTGAAATGACGTTGCGTGAGTAATGCACGAGGGCTCCTTTAAAAGTCGACGCTGGCGATACTGCGTACAGCACTAGATTCCAACTATGCAGTCCGGAGACTACGTTAATTCATCTAGCGAGCCAGCGAGATGCGTTTGATCTCCCCAAGTGATGATTTGCCAGGAGTTTGCCGAAGGGTTTGCGTCATGGGTTAGCCAGTTAATCCCCGCATTCGGGATAGGAAAATCACGCGGTGTATCCAGCGGGCGCTGGGTGGCCAGGCGATAAATGATGTCGAGCACGCCGCCGTGGGTAAAGATCAGGACATTTTGGCCGCGATGTTGCTCGGACAATGCGCTCAGGCCATCGTGTATGCGTGTGGCAAAAACGGTGAGCGATTCGCCGTTGCCGTAGGTGTAATGCAGGTCGCGCGCCTGATGCAAGCGATACATCGCCGGATGCGCGTGCGCTGCCTCGGCAGGGGTTAGCCCCTGGTGCATGCCGTAATGGCGTTCGCGAAAAGTCGGCGCTGGCAATACGGCAAGGCCCAGATCGGCAGTTGCAATGTCAGCGGTATGCCAGGCGCGGGCGAGGTCTGAGCTGTACACCGCGGCAAATGCGGGCGCTTTTTGCAAGTGGGCGCGTATGGCCTGTGCCTGTGCTTGCCCTGCAGCATTGAGCCCGATATCGATTTGCCCCTGCAGCCTTTTTTCAGTGTTCCAGTCAGTTTCACCGTGGCGCACAATGCAAAAACGGGTGGGGGTCATTGGATCGTGTTGATTAGAGATAGAGGGGTGGCGGAGGAAATTGATTAAACTACACAAAATTCGTTGTGGATAGTCAGCCTGTTCATTAGAAGGCATGCAGCGATTTTGATTTTAACGGTCTGCAAGCGGACACAGAGAAAAACAAGAGGAAAATTGTCTCATGCAGCATTTGCTTTATGTATCCCGTCTTATTGATCGCCTCAACCAGCGCGTGGGCAACAGCATACTGTGGCTGATTCTCATCGCTGTGCTGATTAGTGCGGGTAACGCTTTGGTGCGCAAGGTGTTTCAGATCAGCTCGAATGCCTTGCTGGAAGTGCAGTGGTATTTGTTTTCTGCGGTGTTTTTGCTCGGGGCGGGTTACGCCTTGCTCAAGAATGCGCATGTGCGTATCGATTTTTTCGCCAGCCGCCTTTCTCGCCGCACGGTCCACTGGATCGAGATTGTCGGCATCCTGGTGTTTTTGCTGCCGCTGTGTTTCATGCTGATTGATCTTTCCTGGCCGCTGGTGTGGAACGCCTGGGTAAGCGGCGAGATGTCGCAGAACGCGGGCGGCTTGATGCGCTGGCCGGTCTATCTGCTGCTGCCCGTGGGTTTGGCGCTGCTTTTTTTGCAAGGCATATCGGAGCTGATTAAACGAGCCGCTTATTTGCGCGGTGTGTTGGTTGAGCCCCGCGAAGAGAGTGAATATAGCGAAGGCAGTACAGCAGAGAAGGAAATCAGCATCCACGCGCTAACGGCAGCAAAAGATATTCGATGATGGCCCTGCTTGCCCACAACTTCGTGCCGTTGCTATTTGCCGGCCTGCTGGTTTTTTTGCTGACAGGTTTTCCTGTTGCCTTTGCGCTTGCCGCAACGGGTTTGAGTTTTGGTTTGCTGGGCATTGAGCTTGGGCTATTTCCCCCTGTGCTTTTTCAGGCCTTGCCGCTGCGTGTGGTGGGCATCATGCAGAACGATACCTTGCTGGCGATTCCCTTCTTTACCTTGATGGGCGGGCTGCTGCAAAAAAGCGGCATGGCGGAAGACTTGCTGGAAACGGTTGGCCAGGTCTTCGGTCCCTTGCGCGGCGGCCTGGCGCTGGCGGTTATTTTTGTTGGCGCCCTCTTGGCGGCCACCACCGGCGTGGTCGCTGCCGCCGTGATTTCGATGGGCCTGATTTCCTTGCCCATCATGCTGCGCTATGGCTATCACCGCAGCATTGCCACCGGCGTGATTACGGCGTCCGGCACGTTAGCGCAAGCGGTTCCCCCCTCACTGGTATTGATTGTGATGGCCGATCAGCTGGGCCGTCCGGTGGGCGATATGTATGCCGGTGCCATGCTGCCGGGTTTGTTGCTGGTGGGTTTGTACGCGTTGTTCATTATTGCCGTTGCGGTGCTGCGTCCGGCATGGGTGCCCGCATTGCCCGCCGAGGCGCGCATTTATCGTGAAGCCAATGGGGCCAGCGGCCATGTCTCGCTGCTGGTCTTGTTAATGATTGCAGCCACGGTTGGTGTTGGCTGGTCGCAGGTTCATAGTGATCTGGTTGGCCGCTGGCTGGATCGCAGCGGTGCCGCACCGGGGGATGAAGTTGTGATTTTTTCCCTCGCCATTGCCGCGCTCACTGCCTTAGGCTTGGCGCTGCTCAATCGCGGGTTGGGTTTGACGCTTGTTTCGCGCCTGACCGAGCGCGTGACCTTTGTGTTGATCCCGCCGCTGGTGCTGATTTTTCTCGTCCTGGGCACGATTTTCCTCGGCATTGCCACGCCCACCGAAGGCGGCGCGCTGGGCGCGCTCGGTGCGTTATGCATGGCGCTGGCCAAACGCCGCTTGACGAAAAAACTGCTCGTTGAGGCGTTGGATAACACCACGCGACTCACTGCTTTTGTAATGTTTATCCTGATCGGTTCGACGGTGTTTTCCTTCACCTTTAATGCAGCGGACGGCCAGGCATGGATCGGGCATCTGTTCGATAAGTTACCTGGCGGCGTGCTGGGGTTCTTGTTGGCGGTGAACCTGCTGGTGTTTGTACTGGGCATGTTCCTCGATTTTTTTGAAATTGCCTTTATTGTGGTGCCGCTCCTGGTGCCGGTCGCCAATGCGCTGGGCATTGATCTGGTGTGGTTCGGCGTGATTCTGGCGATGAACCTGCAGACCTCGTTTTTAACGCCCCCGTTTGGCTTCGCTTTGTTTTATTTGCGCAGCGTGGCGCCTAATGGCGACACGACGGATCGCATCACCGGCGCACGGATTCCTGCGGTGACGACGGCACAAATCTATAAAGGCTCCATTGCGTTTATTTTGCTGCAACTTCTCATGGTGATAGCGATTATTCGCTGGCCTGGCGTGGTGCTTGACCAAATTGACGCAGCCCCCGCTGCTTTGGGCGGGCAAAACCTGCAATTGCCAGATGCCGTGGACGCCAACGGAGAAGATGACCCGATGCGTGACTTGCTTGAAGTGATTCGCCGCGAGCAGGCAGCAACGCACCCGCACTAACCAGGATATTTTTGGACACGAAGGACATCACGCCATGCAACGACGCAAATTTCTTCAGCACGCAGGCTTGGGCGGCATGGCGGGCATTTTGTCAGCCGGTGTTGCGCCCGCTGTTCATGCGCAAACCAATGTGCGTTGGCGCCTGGTGTCGAGCTTCCCTAAAACGCTGGATACGATTTATATCGCCGCCGAAGTGTTCGCCAAAAAAGTGGCGGAAGCCACCGATGGCCGCTTTATTATTTCTGTCCATGCCGGTGGCGAGCTGGTGCCGCCCTTGGGCGTGGTCGATGCCGTGCAGCAGGGCACGGTGGAATGCGCGCACACCTCGCCGTATTATTTTTTCGGCAAGGACGACACCTTTGCCATCGACTGCGCCATTCCGTTCGGGCTGAATTCACGCCAGATGAGCGCGTGGACGTATGAAGGCAATGGCTTGAAGCTGTTTCGCGAGTTCTATCGCAACTACAACATCGTTAATTTTGCGATGGGCAATACAGGCGCGCAAATGGGCGGCTGGTATCGCCATGAAATTAAAACGCTGGCCGCCATGCGCGGCTTGAAAATCCGCATTGGCGGCTTTTCCGGCAAAGTGTTTTCTGCGCTCGGCGCTGTGCCGCAAAGCATCCCGGGCGGCGAGACCTATCAAGCGCTGGAAAAGGGCGTGATTGATGCGGCTGAATGGGTAGGGCCCTATGACGATGAAAAGTTCGGTTTTTATAAAGTCGCCAGGCATTACTACTACCCCGGCTGGTGGGAAGGCGGCCCGCAGCTCGCGCTGTACGTTAACTCAAAAGCGTGGGAGCAATTGCCCGCCGACTACAAGGCCATTTTGACAGTAGCCGCTTCGCATGCGCACGTGCACATGCAGGCGCGCTACGATGTGGTTAATCCCCCGGCGTTAAAGCGCCTGGTGGCCAAGGGCACGCAGGTGCATCGCTTCAGCCCGCAAATCATGCAAGCCGCTTATGACGCCTCGATGGCGCTCTACAGCGAGCTATCCGCCAAAAACCCGGCCTGGCGGAAAATCTATGCAGACTACGCTGCGTTTCGTGATGAGCAGGTATTGTGGGCGCGCTTCGCTGAATCGAGCTTCGATCAGTTCATGCAAACCGGCAGAAATAAGCGCTAGCGAAATTTGCCGGGCATTATTTTTTCTGTTCGGCTGCCGCTGCAGCTGAGTCCATTTGCTGTGCCAGGTCGTCCGGTAGTTTGTTGTTGATGGCAACGGCGTAAAGCAGCACCAGGGCAACCACCAGCACGCCGCCGAAGATCGCCGCTTGGTGATTTTGCAAGTGGGCCTTTAAACCGCGAAAATTGAACCAGATATGGATGGAGGCGGCCACCACCATGACCAAGCCAAAGAGTTTATGGACTGGGTGCATCTGGATGGTGAATGAAGGCCTCTCGATAAAAAACATCAACAAGCCGGAGGTGGCCATGGCGAGAAAAGACACGGCCAGGGCGATTGCAGCCAATTTGCGTAACATGTGAAATTCCTTAGGGCTGAAGACAACATTAAGGTTAAAAGAAAAAGCCGGGATGGCCGCTTGATGTTTTACGGGGTGTCCAACGTCGCTACCAAGCGCGAGGCAGGCAGCCTGCGGAAGGCTGTGGAAGGTGTTGTTTCACTGCGCCATTCGCCGTCCCGCCAGCGCCGACTATTGTGCACATTTCAACAGTGCATTTCAACATCCGGCCACCGTCATTTGGTTGAGCCAGATCGAGCCCACATGCTTGGAGCCGCGCGTATCCACGTCCTTGCCGATGGCTACCATCTGCGCAAACATGTCGATGAGATTGCCGGCGATGGTGATTTCATCCACGGGATAGGCGATCTCTCCGTTTTCTACCCAAAAGCCTGCTGCGCCGCGCGAATAGTCGCCGGTGACGTAATTCACGCCTTGGCCCATGAGCTCGGTGACTAACAAGCCGCGGCCCATTTCCTTTAACAGCCCGGGCAGGTCATGTTTGCTGTGTGACACGCGCAGATTGTGCGCGCCGCCCGCGTTGCCCGTGGTTTGCATGCCCAGCTTGCGCGCGGAGTAGGTGGACAGAAAATAGCCTTGCACTTCACCGGCCTGGATGATGTCGCGGTTGCGCGTGGCCACGCCATCGTCATCAAATGCGGTAGAGGCAAAGGCGCCTTTGATGTGCGGGCGTTCGCTCAGGGTGAAAAAGCCGGGCAGGATTTTTTTGCCCAGGCTGTTGACCAGAAACGAGGTTTTGCGATAAAGCGCGCCGCCTGAGAGCGCATAGGTGAGATTGCCGATGAGGCTCGCTGCCAGCGGCGCTTCAAAAATCACCGGGCATTTGCGGGTGGACAGCTTGCGCGACTTCAAGCGCGACAAGGCGCGGCGCGCGGCATAGTCGCCAATGCGTTCAACGGCTGGGAAATTCTGCGCATTGCGGCTGGAGGCGTACCAGTCGTCACGCTGCATGTCGTCCCCCGTGCCGGCAATCACCGAGCACGATACATAGTGCCGCGTGCTGGCAAAACCATCCATGAAGCCCAGGCTATTGGCGGCAATGAAGTGCGATTGCTGCGCAGAAACCGTAGCGCCTTCAGAGTTGCTGACCAACGGGCTCACGTCCAGCGCGCCTTGCTCACAGCGTTGCGCGAGGGCAATGGCCTCATCGACAGGGATATTCCACGGGTGAAATAAATCCAGGTCCATCGGCTTTTTGGCCAGCAGCTTGGCCTCCGGCAGCCCGGCGCAATCGTCTTCCGCCGTAAAACGCGCAATCGAGAGGGCGGCGGCAACGGTATCTTTCACCGCCGCAGGGGAGAAGTCCGAACTGCTCGCGTGACCGCGCCGCTGGCCGATATAGACCGTTACGCCAAGCCCCTTGTCACGATTGTATTCAATGGTTTCAACGGCTTGCCGGCGCACGCTGATGGACTGCCCAAAGCCTTCGGAGACATCGACCTCGCAAGCGGTTGCGCCATGCTTTTGGGCGTGGTCGAGCACGCTTTGGGCTAAATTGCGCAGGGCTTCTTGCGAAAAGCTGAAGGCGGAGTCTTTGGCGGAACGGCGGGGCATGTATGAATCCTTTATGTGACAAGTGGCGAAGCTATAATAATAACCGTGTAATCCCTTAAATTATTGGAATAAAACAGATGAAATACAGCGCGCCCGATGAGGCAGAAGAAAACTTCGGGCCGAGTAAATCGGCGCTCAAGCGCGAGATGATTGCGCTGCAAAAGCTGGGTGTCGAGCTGGTTGCGCTATCCAGGGACCAGTTAAAAAAAATCGATCTGCCCGAGCGGCTGCGGGATGCGATCCTTGACGCGCAGCGCTTTACCCAGCACGAGGCGCATCGCCGCCAGTTGCAGTACATCGGCAAGATCATGCGCGACATTGATGCAGCCCCCCTGCAAGCGGCCTTGGATGAAATTAACGGCATATCCACTGCGGCTACCTTGCGGCTGCAACGCTTGGAACGTTTGCGCGCGCAGCTGATGGAAGATGAATCGGTTTGCAGCGATATTGCGCGTGATTATCCTGGCGCCGATATTCAGCTTTTGCGCCAACTGCGCCGCAATGCGATCAAGGAAGCGCAGCAAAACAAGCCGCCACGCGCCTACCGCGAGTTGTTCCGCGTGTTGCGTGAGATGCAAAAGAATGCGGCGAATGAAGCAAGCCCGGACGATGCGGCCGATGGCCTGGATGACGCTGGCCAGAGCAGCCCGGATGGATTTTCTGGGGACTAAGCCGTCACAGGATTGCCGCTAAAAAAGTCGGTGCTGGCGATACGGCGGTTAGCCAGACGGCGCTGTGCGGCAAGGCAGTCTGGCCGTTCAATGGGGGGGGGGTTCCCAAACGCCTGCATGGTTAGAATGGCTGATTTTCAACCTTTGGGAATTAGCCATGACTCTTGCCGCCGCCAGACCTGCTGCTCAATTTTGCTGGGACGACCCCTTGCTGCTGGATCAGCAACTGACCGAGGACGAGCGCATGCTGCGCGACGCCGCGCGCGACTACTGCCAGGGCAAGCTGGCGCCGCGCATCCAGTTGGCATTTCGCAATGAAACGACCGACCCGGGCATTTTCCGCGAGATGGGCGAAATGGGCTTGCTGGGCGCCACCATTGGCACGGAATATGGCGGCGCAGGGCTGAATTACGTGAGCTACGGCTTGATCGCTCGCGAAGTCGAGCGCGTCGATTCCGGCTACCGCTCGATGATGAGCGTGCAATCCTCACTCGTCATGGTGCCGATCAATGACTTTGGCACCGAGGCGCAAAAGCGGAAATACCTGCCCAGGCTGGCGAGNNGCTGCTTTGGCCTGACCGAGCCGAACCACGGCTCTGACCCGGGTTCCATGATTACTCGCGCGAAAAAGGTAGACGGCGGCTACCGCGTATCGGGCGCGAAGATGTGGATCACCAACTCGCCGATTGCAGACGTGTTCGTGGTATGGGCCAAGAATGACGAAGGCATTATCCGTGGCTTCATTCTGGAAAAGGGCATGCCGGGTTTGTCCGCGCCCGCGATTCACGGCAAGGTCGGTTTGCGTTCATCCATTACCGGCGAGATCGTCATGGATGAAGTGTTCGTGCCGGATGAAAATGAGCTCAATGTCAGCGGCTTGAAAGGCCCCTTTACTTGCCTTAACTCGGCGCGTTATGGCATTGCCTGGGGCGCGCTGGGCGCGGCCGAAGACTGCTGGTTTCGCGCGCGGCAATATGTGCTCGACCGCCAGCAGTTCGGCAGGCCATTGGCGGCCAATCAACTGGTGCAGAAAAAGCTCGCCGACATGCAAACCGAAATCACGCTGGGGCTGCAAGGTTGCCTGCGTCTCGGCCGCATGAAGGATGAGGGCCTCGCCGCGCCGGAAATCACGTCGCTCATGAAGCGGAATTCGTGCGGAAAATCGCTGGATATCGCCCGCGCCGCGCGCGACATGCTGGGCGGCAACGGCATCTCGGATGAGTTTGGCATCATCCGCCATGTGGTGAATCTTGAAGTGGTGAATACGTATGAGGGCACACACGATGTGCACGCCTTGATTCTGGGGCGTGCGCAAACGGGGATACAGGCATTTTCATAAAACTGCGCGGCAGGTTGCGCCAGCAGGAGGTGAATGATGGCGGGAATGGCCGGGGTGGTGAATGAACCGATTTACATCGTCGACGGCGCACGCACGCCCTTCCTGAAATCGCGCAACACGCCGGGGCCGTTTTCCGCGTCCGACCTGGCTACCTACGCTGGCCGTGCGCTGCTGGCGCGGCAAGCGTTTGCCCCCGATGCGCTAAGGAAACTCTGAACAAGGTGTGAACGATTTTGTCGTAGGCATGTCAGACGAGGGACTTCGCACACACGGATGGAAACGATGAAACAGATGACGCTCTCGACGGGTGGCTTTGACCGGTACGGCAAGACGACGCGCCGCGCGGCGTTTCTGGCCGAGATGGAACGGGTGGTGCCGTGGGCGGCGCTGTGCGCCCTGATCGAGCCGGTGTATCCGAAGGCCGGCAACGGCCGGCCGCCGATCGGCCTGGAGCGCATGCTGCGCATCTACTTCCTGCAGAACTGGTTCAACCTGTCCGACCCGGCGGTCGAGGAAGCCCTCTACGACTCGCTGTCGATGCGCAACTTCGTCGGCATCGATCTGGACCGGGAAGGCGCGCCGGACGAAACCACCAGCGGCAAGTTCCGCCACCTGCTGGAAGCGCATGACCTGGGCAAGCGGCTGTTCGAGGAAGTCGGTCGGCACCTTCAGGCCAGGGGCCTCAAGGTCAGCACCGGCACGATCGTCGATGCGACGATCATCAACGCGCCGTCCTCGACCAAGCATCAGAAGGGAAAGCGCGATCCCGCCCAGATACGGGTTCAAAAGATGTGCCAGACCAAGAAGGGCAACCAGTGGTACTTTTTGAATCCGTTTCTGGACGGCATGAAGGCCCATATCGGGGTGGATAGCCAGACCAAGCTGATCCACTCGGTAGTCGCTACCTCGGCCAACGTGCATGATTTGAATCCGTGTCTGGACAAGCACCCGCTCCCGCAACTGCTGCATGGCAACGAGAACCGGGTCTATGGTGACTCGGCCTACGCCAGCCAGAAGGACTTGATCCGCCAAGCCGCGCCGACACTTGTTCAGACCTTCCCTAACTATTGCAAACGCTCATAGCTCCATTTATCGTGTGAATTCTGCGGCATTTATCGCGCGCCGCTTCAGAATGTTTCACGGATAAGTTACTTTGTAACATGATGTGAGATATGATTCCCGGCCGCGGAAGCGCCACGGATTATTGGATTTCTTGTATTTCATCCGGCCGCTTAAGGCTGCTTTAAGTTAAGGCGCTCAAGATGATGCCCACTATGATGAAACGACTCCTCCTCGCCCTCCTCTGCCTGCCGCTTTACGCCCAGGCGGAGAATGTCCTGCTCAAACTCTCGCCAGAGCAGATCAAGTCACAATCCATTACGGCCCAGGCGCTGAACAGCTTTGAGGCTGGCGGTGGCAGACGCCTGCCGGCGCAGGTTGTGGTGCCGCCACGGCAGATAGAGGTCATCAGCGCGCCGCTGGCCGGCGCCGTCACTGCCGTGCTCGCCGCCTATGGCGAAAGCGTGAACAGCGGACAGCCGCTGATTCGCCTGCAGGGCGCGCAAATGCTGGAACTGCAACGCGATTACATCCAGGCCCAGGCGCAAGCCGAGGTCGCCAGTGAAAGCCGCCGCCGCGACGAGGCGCTCCATGCAGATGGCATCATCTCTGGCGGCAGGCTGTCCGTCACCCGTGCTGCCGAGCGCCAGGCCGCCGCGCAACTGGCCGAAAAGCGCCAGTCCTTGCGCCTGGCCGGGCTGGATGCGCCCGGCAGCGCAGCCAGGGGGTTCTCCGGCGTCGCCGAAATTCGCGCGCCGTTTACCGGTGTTGTGCTTGAAGCAGCCGTACAGCCGGGGCAGCGGGTCGAGACCAGTACGCTGCTGTTCAAGCTGGGGCGGATTGATTCCCTGTTGTGGCTGGAAATTCAGGCCACCCCCGCCCAGGCCGCAGGCCTTGCGCCCGGCGACAAGGTCACGGTGGCAGGCTGCGCACAAAACGGGCAGCTGACCCTGATCGCGCCGCACATGAATCCGGCGACCCAGTCCCTGCTGCTGCGGGCAGAACTGCCCAAGCCGGCGGCATGCGTCAAACCCTTCCAGTTCGTGCAGGTCACCATCACGCCGGCCACACCACAATCCGGCAATACCTGGCGCGTGCCCGTCAGCGCCTTGGTGCGCCATCAGGGCAAGGCCTGGCTGTTCGCCGCGGTATCTGGCGGCTTCAGCCCCATCCCCGTGACGGTGCTGGATGAGACTGAAAAAACCTCGCTGGTTGCTGTCGAAATGCCAGGTGAAACCCGCGTCGTGACCCATGGCGTGCTCCCCCTCAAGGCTGCCTGGCTGGGCCTGGGCGCGGCAGCCAATTAAGCGCGGCAAGACACCATGTTCACACGCTTGATTGAATTTGCGCTTACCCAACGCCTGCTGGTCATCGTCGGCACCATCCTGTTGATTGGGGGCGGCATTGTCGCTTTCCGCGACTTGCCCATCGACGCCTTTCCCGATGTCTCCTCGACCCAGGTCAAGATCATCATGAAAGCGCCGGGCATGACCCCCGAAGAAGTCGAAGCGCGCATCGTGACGCCGATCGAAATTGAAATGCTCGGCATCCCGAAGAAAAGCCTGGTACGCTCGGTGGCCAAATATGCGATTGCCGACATTACCCTCGACTTCGAGGAAGGCACCGACATTTACTGGGCGCGGCAGCAGGTCTCCGAACGGCTTGCGGGTGTCATGAAGGATCTGCCGGATGGCGCAAATGGCGGCCTGGCGCCGATCACCACGCCACTGGGCGAGATGCTGATGTTCACGATAGACGGCGACCTGCCCCTGGCGGAAAGGCGCAGCCTGCTCGACTGGGTGATCCGCCCGCAGTTGCGCACCCTGCCCGGCGTCGCCGACGTGAACAGCCTTGGCGGCCATGTGCGCACCTTCGAAGTGACCCCCCAACTGGTCGCGCTCAAGGCCCGGGGCCTGATGCTGGCCGACCTGCAACATGTGCTGGAAACCAACAACCGCAACGATGGCGCAGGCCGCCTGACAGAAGGCGAGGAGTCGTTGCTGGTGCGCATTGAAGGCAGCATCAAGGGCATCGATGACATCCGCGCCATTGTGGTTGCCAACCGCAATGGCATGGTGACGCGCGTCGGCGACGTGGCCAATGTGCATATCGGCAGCCTGACCCGCTATGGTTTCGTCACCCGCGGCGGCGCGGGTGAAACCGTCGAAGGCCTGGTGCTCGGCCTGCGCGGCGCCAATGCTCGCCAGGTGGTGGAAGGCGTGCGGGCGAAGCTGAAGGAAATCGAGCCCTCGCTGCCCAAGGGTGTTTCCATCAACATCTTTTACGACCGCGGCGTTTTGGTGGATCGCGCCGTCGGCACGGTGTCCAAGGCGCTGTATGAAGCCATCATCCTGGTGCTGGTCCTGCTGTTCGCCTTTCTCGGCAACCTGCGCGCCGCCGTTACCGTGGCTTGCGTGTTGCCGCTGGCGGCGCTGCTCACCTTCATCATGATGCAGCTGTTTGGCATGTCGGCCAACCTGATGAGCCTGGGCGGCCTGGCCATTGCCATTGGCATGCTGGTGGATGCCGCCGTGGTGGTCGTGGAAAATATCGAAAGCCACCTCGCCCAGCCCAGCCCGCCATCCATTCCGCTGCTGCACCGTTTTTACCGCGCGGTGCGCGAAGTCGCCGTGCCTGTCGTCTCCGGCGTGGCCATCATCATCATCGTGTTTCTGCCCTTGCTCACCCTGCAGGGACTGGAAGGCAAGCTGTTCATCCCCGTCGCGATGACCATCGTCTTCGCGCTTTCCGGTTCGCTGCTGCTTTCCCTGACCACCATTCCGGTGCTGGCTTCATACCTCATCAAACCCGGTCATGGTACAGCGACGGATTCAACCACAGGCGCGAACGAGCACCCGCTACCCTGGCTGCCGCGCAAGGCGCTGGCGATTTATGAGCCGGTGCTCGCCTGGGCGCTGGCCAATGCACGCAAAGTCATGGCGACTGCGCTCGGCCTGCTGGCGGCGACCGTCGTCGCCTTCATGTTTCTCGGCAAGACCTTCATGCCGACCATGGATGAAGGCGACATCCTGATGCAGCTCGCCAAGCTGCCCTCTGTCAGCCTCGATGCCAGCGCCGAAACCGACCTGGCGGTGCAGCGGGCCTTATTGGCCAAGGTGCCGGAGATCAAGAATATCGTCGCCCGCACCGGGTCCGATGAACTCGGACTTGACCCGATGGGCCTGAACGAGACGGATACCTTCCTGGTACTCGCCCCACGCGACCAGTGGCGCAAGCCGGACAAGGAATGGCTGACGGATGAAATCCGCAAGGTCATGGCTGGGTTTGCCGGTATGGACATCGCCTTCACCCAACCCATCGACATGCGTATTTCGGAAATGCTCACCGGTACCCGTGGCGACCTGGCCATCAAGCTCTATGGCACCGATCTGGTGGAGCTCAACAGCCTCGTCGAACGCATCGCTACCCTGCTCAAGACCGTGCCTGGCGCGCAGGATGTGCTGACGGTAAAAAATGAGGGCGTGCAGTACTACACCGTAGCCATCGACCGTCTGGCTGCCGGTCGGCTGGGCCTGGGCATAGACGAAATTGCCGCCACCCTGCGCGCGCAATTGGAAGGCAAAAACGTGGGCCTGGTGCTGGAAGGCAACCGGCGCACGCCGCTGGTCATCCGTGGTGGTGACGACACCCGCCTCTCGCCCGCCCTGTTTGCCGACATTTTTCTGGCCTTGCCAGACGGCGCCGGCACCGTGCCGCTTTCGGCCGTCGCCCAGCTCAAGCGGGTTGCCGGACCGGTGAAAGTGGATCATCAGGACGCCGCACGCCTGGTTGTCGTGCAGGCCAATGTCCGTGGCCGCGACCTCGTCGGTTTCGTGGAGGAAGCCAAGGCACGGATAGCCAAGGAAATCGCCCTGCCCGTCGGCTACCGCCTGACCTGGGGTGGCCAGTTTGAAAACCAGCAGCGCGCCGCCAAGCGGCTGGCGCTTGTCGTGCCCATCGCGCTGGCATTGATTTTCTACATCCTGTTCATCACCTTCGGTTCGGTGCGCCAGGCAGTGCTGGTCATCAGCATGGTGCCCTTCGCCATGATGGGGGGCATCTTTGCCCTGCTGGGTTTCGGCGAATACCTGTCGGTACCCGCCTCTGTCGGTTTTATCGCCTTGCTGGGCATCGCGGTATTGAACAGCCTGGTGCTGATTGATTACTTCAACCAGTTGCGTGCGCAGGGCCTGCCCATCGAGCGCGTCGTCACCGAAGGCGCCAAGCGGCGGTTGCGGCCGGTGTTGATGACGGCGACCATTACCGCCTTTGGCCTGCTGCCCTTGCTCTTCGCCAGCGGTCCCGGTTCTGAAATCCAGCGCCCGCTAGCCATCGTGGTGATCGGCGGGCTCGCCACCTCAACCCTGCTGACGCTAGTCTTGCTGCCTATTCTGTACAAACGCTGGGGAGTGACCAAATGACGCGCGACATCTGCCTGCATCTCGTGCTCCCCGAATCCCTTGAGGAACCGATTATCGACGAATTGCTAAAGCATCCTCTCTGGGTTGGCCCATTTCTCACCCACGCAATCAATGGCCATGCGGCGCCGGAGCATATTGCCAGCGAAGCCGAACGCGTCCGCGGTCGCGCGCACCGCGTAAAGATCGAGATTCTGATGGCCCACGACCATGCCCGGCAATTGCTCGCCCAACTGCAAGCTGACCTGCCTGGCGCTGACCTGAGCTGGTGGATCAGCCCTGTCCTTGACTCCGGAGCGCTGACATGAAAACCGCCTGTGCTGTCCTGTTTTTTCTGCCGCTGATCGGCCACGCGGCGGATGTTGTTGATTTTGCCGACCTGCCGCCGACGGCTACCGTCGCCCAGGCGCTGGCGCAACACCCGATGGTCAAAGCCGCCGAAGCGGGCGTCAGTGTTGCCGAAGCCAGCAAGGACAGGCTGGTCGCCGGTCCGCATGAATTCACCCTGCGCATGGAAGGCCAACGGCGGCGGGAGGTGTCGACTGACGTGAATTACAACGAACAGGTCGTGGGCATCGAACGAGGCATCCGCCTGCCCGGAAAATCCGCAACCGATGCGGCGCTAGGCCAGGCGGGCATCAACCAGGCCGAATATGCCTTCGGCGATGCCCGCCACGAAACGTCGCGCCTGCTGTTGAAAAGCTGGTTCAACTGGCAGCGGGAATGGGCAACCGCGCAGGAATGGCAAGCCCAGGCGGGCATTCTGCGCCGCCAGCATGAAGTGGCGAAAAAACGCGTCACGCTGGGCGATGCCGCACGTCTCGAAGCCTTGCAGGCCGAAGCCCAACTGACCCAGGCCGAAGCCCAGCAAGCCCAGGCGGAAACCATGGCCCGGCTGGCGGCGAATGAGTTCACCCAGCAGTTTCCCGGCATTGCCTTGCCCACCGCGCCGCAACCGGGCAAACCACAGCCGCCACCGGCAATGTCAGATGCATGGCTGGAAAAATTGCGCGCCCATAACCACGAACTGCTGACCGCCGCCGCCGCATCGAAGCGCCAGCAGCTTATCGCCCAGCGTACCGACGCCGAACGCCTGCCGGACCCGACGCTCGGTGTGCGTGTCTCGCGCGAGCGCGACGGGCAGGAAAGGTTGTTCGGCCTGCAACTGACCATCCCCTTGCCCGGTGCTGGCCGCGCTGCCGCTTCGCGTGTCGAACTGGCCGGGGTCAATGTCGCCGCGGCGCGTGAAGCGCAGGTCAAGACCAAGGTGGACACCGAGGCGCAGCGCACCCTGATAGAAGCGCAAGCGGCTTATGCACAGTGGGAACGCCTGGTCGCAGTTGCCGCGCGCATGGCGGAAAATGCGCAGTTGCTCGACAAGGCCTGGCGCCTGGGTGAAGGCCAGTTCGCCGATCTCCAATTCGCCCGCCGCCAGGCTGGCGAAGCGCAACTCGCCGCCGTGCGTGCGCAACTGGACGCCAACGAGTCCCGTTACAAGGTGCTGCTGGATGCCCATGAGCTATGGGTGCTGGATGCACACGACCACGAGGATGAGCCGGGTGCGGAAAAGCCCGCGCATTGACCCGTTCAGTAACCGATTTAAGCTTGCCTTCAGACTGCGTTAATCAGCGCTTAAGGCAACCAGCCCAGACTGCGGACACACCTTGACTAGCGGAGCCGCCCATGAGCATCACCCCACAAACCACCTATCGGGTATATGACCCGCTGCTCCGCCTGGCCCATGCCTGGAATGCGCTGGCCATCATCGGCCTGATCATCACTTCGCAATTGGCGGAAGCCTTTGAACATAGCGATAGCGAAACCGCCATCTGGCAGATACACGTCCAGTTCGGCTATGCCCTGACCGGCGGCCTGCTGGTGCGCCTGATCTGGGGCTTTGTCGGCCCCGATAGCGCACGCTGGTCGGATATGTGGCATCCACGCGCATGGGCTTCGATGTTGCGCGGCCATCTCTCTTTTCCGCCCCGGCTAGGCCATGACATCCGCGCCAGCCTGGCTTTTATCGGCATCTATGCTGTCCTCGCCATCATGCTTGGCACTGGCCTGATCATGGCCGCAACCGAATTTCAAATGGGGCCGCTGTCACAGTGGCTGGGCACTTCTGAAGCGTTGGGAAAACTGGTCAAGGAGCCGCACGAGGTCGGCTTCGCCCTGATCCTGGCGTTCATCGCCCTGCACCTGGCCGCCCTCATTTACCACCGCTACGTGCGGCATGTTCCGGTCGATCAGGCGATGATCAATGGCAAACAATATCTGCCTGAAAAAAAGCCCGGTGCGCAATAAACAGCCATTCCGCGAGCCATTCCAGGTTAGAGTCCGTCCATGCGTATCCTGCTCGTCGAAGATGATCCCCTGCTCGGTGACGGGCTGACCGCCGGCCTGCGCCAGGCGGGCTTTGCGGTGGACTGGGTCAAGGATGGCGTCGCTGCCGACCATGCCTTGAAAAGCGAAAGCTTCGACCTCGTCGTGCTCGACCTGGGTTTGCCGCGGCTCTCCGGCATGGAGGTTTTGCGGCGCTTGCGCGAACGGCCAGGCGATGCGGGTGGCAATACACCGGTGCTGGTGCTCACCGCCCGCGATGCGACCGGCGACAAGGTGGCCGGGCTGGACGCCGGGGCTGATGACTATCTGGTCAAACCCGTCGACCTGGACGAACTGGCCGCCCGTGTGCGCGCCCTCACGCGCCGCGCGGCAGGCCGCACCATGCCACAGATTCATCACGGCGCCCTGGCGCTAGACCCCCTTGCGCGTCGGGTAACACAGCATGGCCAGAGCGTGGAATTGTCCACCCGTGAATTCGACCTGCTGCAAGCCCTGCTCGAAAACACCGGCCGCGTGATGACCCGCACCCAGCTCGAAGGCGCGCTCTATGGCTGGCGCGATGAACCCGACAGCAATGCCCTGGAAGTGCATATCCATCACCTGCGGCGCAAACTGGGGAATGAGCTGATCAAGACCCTGCGCGGCATCGGCTATACCATTTCCAGGTCATGACAGGATGACAGGCACGCGCTGGTTCTCGTTGCGCCGTCGCCTGCTGCTGCCTTTGCTGGCGGGTGTTTCCATCTACTGGCTGGCGACTTTGCTCTGGGTTTATGTCGATACCCATCACGAAATCGACGAGCTGTTCGATGCCCAGTTGGCGCAGACCGCGCA
>DILC01000072.1:35313-43293 GCA_002424865.1 Rhodocyclaceae bacterium UBA5602
CCCCAATATGCGATGGATGAATTCGCACATAGCGCCCACCCCTACCAGCGCAAGATCATGTTCCAGATCTGGCACGGCAGAGACACGCTGGTTTCGCGTTCATCCAACGCACCCCTTGCGCCATTGACCGAGACCGACGGCTATGCGGAGGCCGATGGTACGGATGGCGCCAGCGGGCACTGGCGCTTCTTTAGCCAATGGGATGAACAGCACCAGTATCGCGTGGTGGTCGCCGAAAGCCATGCTGTGCGCGATGAGTTGATTGGCCATATTGCCTGGCGCCTGCTGATCCCGGCGCTGTTCGGTTTGCCCCTGCTGGGTGGCTGGGTGTGGCTGGCGACGCGGCGCGGGCTCACACCGCTGGATGCCGTCGCCAAGCAGATCGCCACCCGCGAGCCGTCACGCTTGCAGGCGCTGACGCCGGCAGAAGCGCCGCATGAAATCCGTCCACTGGTAGATGCCCTCAACGGTCTGTTTGTCCGCGTCGAACAAACCCTGGAAGCCGAGCGCCGCTTTACCGCAGACGCTGCCCACGAGCTGCGCACACCGCTGGCCGCGCTGGGCATCCAGGCGCAGGTGGCCCTGCGCGCGCAAGATGCGGCTGAGCGCACGCATGCCCTCGAGCAATTGCAAGTCGGCGCCGATCGCGGGGCGCGGCTGGTGAATCAGCTGCTGACCCTGGCGCGCCTCGATCCTGAAACCGGCCTGCAAAAGCACCCTGTTTTGCTTGACCGCCTGGCCGAAGAAGTCTGCGCCGCCCATGGCGCCATGGCGCTGAAAAAAAATATCCATCTCGAACTGGACACCACACCGACCATCGTGCAAGGCGACGCGGACATGCTGCGCATCCTGCTGCGCAACCTGATCGACAATGCCATCCAATACACACCAGCGGGCGGCCGGGTCAGTGTGCAGGTCGCTAAAAATACGCTGACCGTGACCGATACCGGCCCCGGTATCCCGGCACACGAGCGGGCGATGGTTTTGTGCCGCTTCTATCGCCTGGCCGGGCAAGACATGGAAGGCAGCGGCCTGGGCTTGTCCATTGTCGACCGCATCGCCGAACTGCATGGCGCACAGCTTGAACTGGCCGATGGCGGAAGCGGCGGCTTGCTCGTGCGCGTGAGATTTGCCGCGCCGGCGGCCGGTGCTCAGGGTTAATAGCCCAGCAACAGCCCCGGCTCTTCAATCACCGAGTCTGTCAGAATTTTTGTGCGTGAGGCATAACATGTTGCAAAAGGAGCATGTATGCCAAGCAAGACGAGCAAGAAGAAACCGGTAGCGGCGCTGTCGGCTATCCCGAAAGAAATCATTGACCAGTTTGTCAGTGGGGCATTGAAGTGATAGGGACGTTTGATACTCCAGGCGGTCTGACCGGCTATGCGGGCATGACCCAGCAACAGCCGCTGGCTATTTATCTGACCGCCGATGGCAAGCAGGCGATTGTCGGCACCATGATCGACGCAAAAGGAAACAACCTGAGCCAGAAACCCCTTGATGAGTTAGTCAGCAAACCGATGACTGAAAAAGTCTGGAAGCAGCTTGAGAAAAGCACATGGATTGGTGATGGAAAAAATAATGCGCCACGTGTCATTTACCCTTTTACCGACCCTAATTGCCCTTATTGCAATAAGTTCTGGAATGACGCCCGTCCTTGGGTTACCTCAGGCAAAGTGCAGTTGCGTCACGTCATGGTCGCCATCCTTGTGCCAAGTGCCTGAAAAAATCCGTGCGCAGCTCGATGCCAACCAGGAATTGATGCGGCAACTTGGCTCCTCGGCCACCCCGACCATCTTCTACAAGGATGCCGGCGGTAATCTGCAAAAGAAGCAGGGCGCGCCATCGGCAGAGACGCTGGCCAGTATTCTTGGTCCGCGTTGAGCGTGTAATTGGTGGCTCAGCGGCCTTGCGCTGAGCCACTATCCATCTGAAATGCTCTCAAAGCGCTCTTTTGAATAACGCCAAGCGGGTGCGTTCGTTCTTCACGCCGTTGAGTGCCGTCCATAGTCAATGGCATAGGATGAATCTCATTTATCCCGCGCTTAATTTAAAGGCGAGGCTGTAGATTCTCGATTCTGAAAATTGCCATCGTGCTCAGGGTGGATGGGGTGCTGCGCCGTGAGCTAAGCTATCCTTACGCGGGATTAACCGCCATGTCACCAGCGCTGTGTTTGCTTTGCACTACATTTCAGGGCTGCCTTTGGGCACTTTTTCCAGTTCCAGTTCATTTATTTCGCGAAACAGCGCGCGATAATTTCGACGGCAACGGTGTGCCGAGTCCCACATCGTATACTGGCGGACCAACAAGTGACCGCAATTGGCCGTAAGGAGACCGCGATGACAACTGCAACGAAAGCTAATGAAAAATTATTTGTCCCGCCAGAGGGCGCACTGGAGTTGCGCGTGGTGCCGATGCCGTCTGATGTGAATGGTGGTGGCGATATTTTTGGCGGCTGGGTGATGGCGCAAGTCGATATCGCTGGCGGGTTTGCCGCGCAACGCCGCGCCCGCGGGCGGGTGGCGACTGTGGCGGTTACCTCGTTTATCTTCAAGCAGCCGATTTCCGTGGGCGACCAGGTGAGCTTTTATACGCAGATTATTCGCGTCGGGAAAACGTCCATCGCCGTGGATGTCCAGGTGTTTGCCGAGCGTAATCCCGAAGATCCGGTGATCGTCAAAGTCACCGAAGCGCAGCTGGTGTATGTTGCGCTCAATGCCGATGGCAGCAAGCGCCTCGTGCCAACCGAGCCGATGGTGGCTGCACTCACTCGCGCTTAGTTCATTCTGTTTCTTTCTGGTTTCATCCCTGGCTGCTTTCCCGTTACCCATGCGCCCCTCTTCCATTGCACTGCCGGTCCCCGCCACGGGCACGCGTCACGATTGGCAAACCATTAAAACCCTGCTGCCTTATTTGTGGGCGTGGAAGGCGCGGGTGATTTTTGCGCTGGGCTGTTTGCTGATTGCCAAGCTTGCCAACATTGCGGTGCCGCTGGTGTTCAAAGACATCATCGATTCTTTTACCTTGCCGCGCGAACAGGCTTTTTTGCTGGTACCGGTCGGCCTGCTTGCGGCCTACGGTGCGCTGCGTTTTTCCACCGCGCTGTTTACCGAGCTGCGCGAAATTCTCTTCGCCCGCGTGACGCAACAGGCGGTACGCACCATTGCCCTGCAAGTATTCGAGCATCTGCATGCGCTCTCGTTGCGCTTTCATCTGGAGCGGCAAACCGGCGGGCTCACGCGCGATGTCGAACGCGGCACGCGCTCGATCAGTTCGCTCATCAGCTACACGCTGTATTCCATCCTGCCCACGCTCGTTGAAATCGCGCTGGTGCTGGGCATTTTGCTCTATCGCTACACATGGGATTTCGGCCTCATCACGTTTATCACCCTGAGCGCTTATGTCATTTTCACCGTGCTGGTCAGCAACTGGCGCACGCATCTGCGGCGCGCGGTGAATGAGCTGGATTCCGCGGCGAACGTGCGCGCGGTCGATAGCCTGATCAACTTCGAGACGGTCAAGTATTTCAACAACGAGGCCTGGGAACGCAAGCGCTACGACGAGCAGTTGAAGCAATGGGAAGCTGCGCAGATCAAGAGCCAGATTTCGCTCTCCTGGCTTAACCTCGGCCAGTCGCTCATCATTGCCGCTGGCGTCAGTTTGATGATGTGGCGCGCGGCAGACGGCGTGGCCGCCGGGCGCATGACGGTGGGCGACATCGTGCTGGTGAATGCCTTCCTGATCCAGCTTTACATGCCGCTTAACCACCTGGGCGTGCTCTACCGCGAAATTCGTCAGGCGCTGACCGACATCGAGCGCATGTTCTCTTTGCTCGACACCAACCGCGAAGTGCGCGATGCGCCGGATGCCCGGCCGCTCTTTGCCGACGGCAAGATGGCGCCTTGCGCGATTGAATTCGATCATGTCAATTTCAGTTACGACCCGGCGCGGCAGATTCTGTTTGATGTGTCGTTAAAAGTCGGCGCTGGCAAGACGGTGGCTGTGGTGGGCCATAGCGGTTCGGGCAAGTCCACGCTGGCGCGTTTGCTGTTTCGTTTTTACGATGTCAATTCCGGTGGCGTCAAAATCAACGGCAACGACCTGCGCGCCTTGCGGCAGGTGTCGCTGCGCGCGGCCATCGGCATCGTGCCGCAAGACACCGTGCTGTTCAACGACACGATTTTTTACAACATCCAGTATGGCCGCCCGGATGCGCCGCGCGATGAAGTGATCGCCGCCGCACGGGCGGCGCACATCCATGATTTCATCGAACGCTTGCCGGAAGGGTACAACACCCGCGTAGGCGAGCGGGGGCTGAAGCTTTCGGGCGGTGAAAAACAGCGCGTGGCGATTGCCCGTGCGCTGCTCAAAAATCCGCCCATCCTGATTTTTGACGAGGCCACTTCCGCGCTGGATTCAAAAACGGAAAAAGCCATCCAGGCCGAACTTGATCTGGCCGCCATTGGCCGTACCACGCTGATCGTCGCGCATCGGCTGTCTACCGTGATGAATGCCGATGAAATTCTGGTGCTGGATGCAGGCCACATCGTTGAGCGCGGCACGCACCGCGCCTTGCTTGATCAAGACGGGCTGTATGCGCAGATGTGGGGCTTGCAGCAGCAAGAAAAAATTGCCACAGAAATCGCCGGGGTAACCGTGCCTTCAGGGGAGGCATCTGACGTGGCATAGCGTGAAGCAGGCGGTGGCGTCCCGGAAAGGTTTCAACTTGACTGGCAGCGTTTCTTGCTGAATGTTGATCGTGATTTGCCCGTTCGCTGGTGCCCCGCCCATGCAAAAGTTTTGGCTGCCGGTGCCCTGCCGAACGGTTCGGCTCCGCAGCCGACGATATGTTTGGACGGTAAGATGGTAGCCTAAGAGCCCATGCCGTATCGTAATGCCTGCCGGGTGAAACATTGAAACGCCGCATTCATTTAACGGCCCAAGGAGAATGACATGCCCTCAACTGCTGCAGCGCCGGATGCCGAAGAGCTCAAGCGGATGGACGCCTATTGGCGCGCCGCCAATTACCTGTCAGTGGGGCAGATTTATCTGCTTGACAACCCGCTGCTGAAACAACCGCTGCAACTGGCGCATATCAAGCCACGCCTGCTCGGGCACTGGGGTACCACGCCGGGCCTGAACTTCATCTATGTGCACATGAACCGGGCCATCCGGCAGCAGGAACTCAGCATGATCTTTATTGCCGGCCCCGGCCACGGCGGCCCGGCAGTCGTAGCGAACACCTATCTCGAAGGCAGCTACAGCGAGCTGTATTCCGATATCTCGCAGGACGAGGAGGGAATGCGGCGCCTGTTCCGCCAGTTTTCTTTCCCGGGCGGCATTCCCAGCCACGCCGCGCCGGAAACTCCCGGTTCCATCCACGAAGGTGGCGAACTGGGTTATGCGTTGCTCCACGCGTATGGTGCGGTGTTCGACAATCCGGAGCTGATCGCCTGCTGCGTAGTGGGCGACGGCGAAGCGGAGACGGGGCCCCTGGCCACGTCCTGGCATTCCAACAAGTTTCTGAATCCGTGCACGGACGGCGCGGTGTTGCCGATCCTGCACCTGAATGGCTACAAGATCGCCAATCCGGCCATACTCGCTCGCATCGGCCGTACCGAGCTGGAAAGCCTGTTGGTGGGCTATGGCTACAAACCCTATTTCGTAGAGGGCGAGGAACCCGAAGCGATGCACCAGTTGATGGCTGCCGCAGTCGATAGCGTGATTGCCGAAATACGCGAAATCCAGCGCAAGGCGCGGAATGGCAGTGATAACAGCCGCCCGCGCTGGCCCATGATCGTGTTGCGTTCGCCCAAGGGCTGGACCGGGCCGAAGGAAGTGGATGGCAAGAAAACCGAAGGCTATTGGCGCTCGCATCAGGTGCCATTTGGCGACATGGAGAAGCCGGAGCATTTAAAGCTGCTGGAAGAATGGATGCGCTCTTACCGGCCGGAGGAGCTGTTCGATGCGAATGGCCGGCTTGAGCCCGAACTGGCCGCGCTGGCACCCACCTTTCATCACCGTATGGGGGCCAATCCTCACGCCAACGGCGGGGTATTGCTGCGCGACCTGCGCCTGCCGGATTTTCGCGGCTACGCGGTAGCCGTCCCCGCGCCCGGCGGGGCGCTGGCGGAGTCCACCCGGGCGACGGGAATCTTCCTGCGCGACGTGGTGCGGAAGAATCCGGAAAATTTCCGCATATTCGGCCCGGACGAGACCGCCTCCAATCGCCTCGGGGCGCTGTTCGAAGTGACCAACCGCGCCTGGATGGCCGAGCGCTTCGACTTCGACGATCATCTCGCGGCCGATGGCCGGGTCATGGAAATTCTTTCCGAACACGCCTGCCAAGGCTGGCTCGAAGGCTACCTGCTGACCGGGCGGCACGGCTTGTTTTCCTGCTACGAAGCCTTCATCCACATCATCGATTCGATGTTCAACCAGCACGCCAAGTGGCTCAAGGTCTGCGGCGAGATCCCCTGGCGACAGCCCATTGCCTCGCTCAACATCCTGCTCACCTCGCATGTCTGGCGCCAGGACCATAACGGTTTCTCGCATCAGGATCCGGGTTTCATCGATCACGTGGTGAACAAGAAGGCTGACATCATCCGCGTCTATCTACCGCCGGACGCCAACACCCTGCTGTATATCGCCGACCGCTGCCTGAAGAGCCGCAACCTGGTGAATGTCATCGTTGCCGGCAAGCAGCCCGAGCGGCAATGGCTGAACATGGAGGCAGCCATCAACCACGCCAGCGTCGGCATTGGCCTGTGGGAATGGGCGTGCAGCGATCAGTCGGGTGAGCCAGACATCGTCCTGGCGGCAGCGGGCGATGTGCCCACGCTGGAAATGCTGGCCGCCATCGATATCTTGCGCCAGCTCGCGCCGGAGCTGAAAATCCGCTTTATCAACGTGGTCGACCTGATGACCCTGCAACCGCAGGAGGAGCACCCGCATGGCTTGTCCAGCGATGAATTTGATTCGCTGTTTACTACCGACAAGCCGATTATCTTCGCTTACCACGGCTACCCCTGGCTGATTCATCGTCTCACCTACCGCCGCACCAATCACAACAATCTGCATGTGCGCGGCTACAAGGAAGAAGGTACCACCACCACGCCGTTCGACATGGTGGTGCTCAATACCCTGGATCGCTTCCATCTGGTGATGGACGTGGCGAACCGGGTGTCAAAGTTGCAGCCACAGGCTGCGCACATCAAGCAGCGCATGCGCGACAAACTCAACTTGCACACGCAATACATTCATGAGCACGGCGAAGACATGCCGGAAATACGCCACTGGACATGGCCCTATCAGGAGGCAAGCCCATGAACGACAATCCCCTGCTTCAACTCAAGGCGATGGGCCAGCATGCCTGGCTCGATAATCTCTCGCGCACGCTGCTTCAGGAAGGCGTCTTGCAACGTCTGATGACCGAGGACGGCATCGACGGCGTGACCTCCAATCCCGCCATCTTCCAGAAAGCCATTGCCGACAGCCCGTACTACCGTGAGGATATGCAACGCTTGCGCGGTTCGGGCCTTAATGCCGAGGCGCGTTACGAGTCGCTTGTTATTCCCGACATCCAGACGGCCTGCGACACCCTTTTGCCCGCTTACGCATCCAGCCTTGGCGAGGCTGGCTATGTCAGCCTGGAAGTCTCGCCTGCTTTGGCGCACGACAGTGCGGCTACCGAAGCGGCCGCACGGCGGTTGCGGCAGGCGGTGGGGCGTGACAACCTGCTCATCAAGGTACCCGCCACGCCCGCCGGGGTGCATGCCTTCGAGCAACTGACCGCCGCAGGCATTCGGGTTAACGTCACCCTGATTTTTTCACTGGCGCAGTACGAGGCGGTCGCGCAGGCGTATTTACGTGGAGCAACACGCTGGCTGGCAGACAGGCGCAGTGGCGATGCTGAACCGCAGGGCCAGCACTTGCGTTCGGTCGCCAGCATTTTTCTGAGCCGTGTCGATACCCTGGTGGAT
>DILC01000072.1:43373-47310 GCA_002424865.1 Rhodocyclaceae bacterium UBA5602
GGCATTCGCCACGCTCAAACAGGCAGGCGTGCTGCCGCAAACGCCATTGTGGGCCAGCACCGGCACCAAGAATCCGGCGTACAGCGATGTGCTCTATGTGGAGCCGCTGATCGGCGGACAAACCATCAACACCTTGCCTGATGCAACCATTGCGGCATTTCGCGCCCACGGCCGTGCCGCGCCCACGCTGACGCTGGGCGTGCATGACGCACAAGCCCACATCCAGGCATTGGCCGCATTGGGCATTGATCTTGATGAGGTTGGCAAAACCCTGCAGGTCGAGGGTTTGCGCCTTTTTGCCGATGCGTATGAAAAATTGCTGGCTACGGTGTGATGCTGTGTCGAAGGCTCAAATTTGGCGCTTGCTTACTTGCCCGGCATAAATAGTGTTATCGTTTGTGCATTGCGGGATGAATTAACGCTGGATACAGCGGCTTATGGGACAAGAGGAGGCCTGGGAAGATAACGATATGGAAGAGTACGTTGTCATTGGTCTGGATGAGTTGCGCATTGCACTGCGCCTGTCCGCTGTCGAGCGTGTGATCCGTGCTGTTTACGTAAGCCCCCTGCCGGATGCGCCGGACATTGTGTCTGGCGTGGTCAATGTCCAGGGGCGGGTGGTTCCGGTGGTCAACATGCGCAGGCGGTTCCGCCTTGCGGACCGGCCGGTGACGCTGACCGACCGGCTGGTCATCGCCCGCACAAACCAACGGCCGGTGGCGCTCATGGCCGATACGGTCAGCGGCGTGCTCGAATATCCCGCGCCGGATATCATCGATGCCGCCAGAATTTTCCCTGGCCTGGCGTATGTTGATGGCGTGGCGAAACTCGAAGACGGCCTGATTCTCATCCACGATCTGGGCCGGTTTCTGTCCCTGGATGAGGCGTCCGCGCTCGAACGTGCCATGATGCCGGCCGGAGGCCGATAAGATGGACAAGGCATTTTCAGACCAACTCAACATGTCCCTGAGCGATCTGCTGGCCGCACAGACCGGTTTGCATTTTCCCGCAGAGCGCTGGCGCGATCTTGCGCGCGGCATCGCCGCCGCCGCGCCCGCCTTTGGCATGCCGGATGCGGAGTCGTGCGCCCGCTGGCTCCTGTCCGCACCCCTGACGCGCCATCAAATCGAGGTGCTTGCCAATCACCTGACCGTGGGCGAGACTTATTTTTTCCGCGAGAAGATGAGTTTCGAGGCGCTCGAACAGCACATTCTTCCGCAACTGATCCGCATGCGGGCGTCCGAACGGCGCCTGCGCATCTGGAGCGCCGGTTGCTGCACGGGCGAGGAGCCCTACTCGGTCGCCATGCTCCTCGACCGTCTGATTCCGGATCAGCAGGACTGGAACATCACCCTGCTGGCCACCGACCTTAATCCGGCATTCCTGCGCAAGGCGGCTGCGGGCATCTACGGCGAATGGTCGTTCCGCGACATGCCGGACCACCTGCGGCAACGCTACTTCAAACAGAGAAAAGACGGGCGTTTCGAGATACTGCCGCTGATCCGCAAGCGGGTGGTTTTTGCCTGCCTCAATCTCGCCGAGGATAGCTATCCCTCGCTCCTGACCAATACCACGGCGATGGATGTGATCCTCTGCCGCAATGTGCTGATGTATTTCAGCCCGGCCTGGGTGGAGAAGATTGCACAGAACTTCCACCGCTCGCTCATCGATGGCGGGTGGCTCATCGTCAGCCCGGCGGAAACTTCAAACAGCCTGTTTCCGCAGTTCAAGGCCACAGCCTTTCCCGGCGCGGTGTTCTACCGCAAGACCCAGGCTGCGGAGCCGCCAGCAGACGTAACCGGGTTTTCAGTCTCGCCGCTTGCCGCGGTTGATCCGCTTGACCTGCTTACCCCGCGACCCGCTACCTTGCGCATGCCGGAAGCCGTGATGCCTGTGCCGACTCAATCCGTGGCGGCAGGGCCGGTTGCAAGCCTTGAATCCGTGTCTGGACACCCCGCCAACCAGGATGAGCGGGCGGCCTTTTCGCGCGCGGCCCATGCCTGCGCCAACCAGGGCAAGCTCGCCGAGGCCATCGGCTGGTGCGAGAAGGCGATTGCGGTCGACAAGCTCGATCCGGCAACCCATTATCTCCTGGCCGCCATCCTGCAGGAGCAGGGAGAAAATGACCGCGCGGCGCAGGCGCTGCGGCGCGCGCTTTATCTCGATCCGGATTTCGTGCTGGCGCACTTTGCCCTGGGCAATTTGCGCCTGTCGCAGGGGCAGCCGCGCGAAGCGCGGCGGCATTTCGACACGGCGCAGGCGTTGCTGCAGACACACTCGCAGGACGAGATTCTGCCTGAGTCGGAGGGCCTGACTGCCGGCCGGCTAGGCGAGATCATCGCGTCGGTGCGGCGGAACTTGCCGCATGCGACAGCCGCGAGCGGTTGAAGGGGAGCCGGGCATGGACGCCAATCAGCCAGGGAAGCCAACGCCGCAAAAGCCGACAGCCATCGACTGGCGCGAGGTGAAGCGGCGCCAGGAGACCGCGCACATCGCAGTCGAGCGCATCTGGACGCCGACGGCGGAAGAGACGCAACGCATCCTGAAGGCGCGGGCGCTGGCGCTGGCCCGGGAGCCCCTGTCGGCGGAGGCCGCCGACGGGCATATCGAGGTCGTGGAATTCGTCCTTGCCCACGAACGCTATGCGATCGGCTTGCCGTCGGTCCGCGAGGTCGCGCCCATGGAAAACCTGACGCCGCTGCCGTGCACACCGGCCTTCGTGCTTGGCATCGTCAATCTGCGCGGCGAGATACTCTCGGTCATCGACATCGGGAAATTCTTCGACCTGCCGGAAAAAGGGCTGACCGACCGCAACAAGATCATCGTGCTGCAAAATGGCGCCATGGTCTTCGGCATTCTGGCCGATGTCATTATCGGCGTACGCCGCATCCCGCTAACCGGGATCCAGCCGTCCCTGCCTACGCTCACCGGCATCCGCGAGGATTACCTGCAAGGCGTGACTGCCGGGCGCACCGTGGTTCTCGATGCTTCGAGGCTGCTGGCGGACGAAAGCATTATCGTTAAGGAGCAGGTAGCCGGATAGGAAAACAGGGGGCTCAGTTGGCACATTGCATTGCAACGCAGGAGAACAAGGCATGAAATGGTTTCTTGACTTGACGACACGCAGCAAGCTTTTCGTCGGCTTTGGAATGCTGATCGTCTTCCTTGCGACCGTCATTGCGACTGCCTACATGGGAATTGCCGCGATCCAGGCGTCGCAGAAGCGGCTCTACCAGCAAGACTTTGCCAACGCACTGGACCTGATGTCCCTGCGGGCTGAACAGAACGGGGTGCGGGTCGCATTGCTGAACATGATGGTCTTGGCGCGGCAGTCCGATCGGGAAATATGGCATCAGGACATCAAGCAGCGCAGCCAACTGATCGCCAAAACCACGCAGCATCTGCTGGAACGCAACCGCAATGAAGTGCGTCTGTCGGGTCGGCTCGAAGAGTTGAAGATGATCCGCGAGGCATTCGCGCAGACGCGGGACGAGCAGCTCATCCCGCTGATCTACGCAAACAGGATAGACGAAGCCAGGGCGCTGGCAGTAGGTCTTCAGGAGGACCGTTACCGCAAGATGCGCGCCATCGCCCAGGAACTGGGCGATGCGGCAGTGGGGCGCGCCCGTGCCGCCGTGGCGGAATCCGAACAGCGGACAACGCAAACAGTGCGCCTGTTCATCGTCGTCGGCATCGTGGCGATGGGGCTGGGGCTGGCGATGGTGCTGTTGCTCAACCGGATCATCGCTGCGCCGTTGCGGGCAATCGCGGGGATTGCCGGGCAAGTCGCCGCCGGTGACCTCACTGTCAATGTTCCGCCGGACGACCGCGCCGATGAGGTGGGCGATCTTGCACGCACGTTCCGTGCGATGGTCGGCAACCTGCGGCGGACGACGCGCGAGATCAACGAAGGGGTCGGCGTGCTTGCCTCCTCCTC
>DILC01000078.1 GCA_002424865.1 Rhodocyclaceae bacterium UBA5602
GTGATGCCGTCCAATTCCTCTTGCCCCGCCTGCGGCTGGCGGGCACGCACATGCGAGAAATTGGCAGCAACCACAGTCACCCGGTGCCCGGCGCGCACCCATTCGCGGGCCAGGTAATAGAGGCGGTATTCCATGCCCAGCGATGGGGTGCCTGCGTAGTGGTTGAGGTAAAGGATGTTCATTGCGACCGGGCTTTGGCTCTGGCAAGCCAGTGTCGGTAGGCTTCTATAAGCCGTGCCTCCTCTTGTGGCCAGTTGTACGTTAGCTGCACCGCTTTTTTTCCCTGGGCCCCAAGCTGCGCACAAAGTGCTGGACTTTGGAGCAGGGCGTGAACTGTGGACACAATGGCGGCAATGTCTGTGGGGTCTACGCAGCGGCCACAGTTCGAGGCTTCCACGATGCTTCGCCACAAAGGAAAGTTGGATGCGACAACCGGCAAACCAGCTGACATGTACTCAAACATCTTGATGGGCAGCGCGTCTTGGTAACTTGGCAGTGGCAGCAGTGTGACCATGCCCACGCACGCACGGGCCATCACTGCACGCACGCCAGCCCGGTCAATTTGACCCAGATATTCGACTTGTTTCCAACCTGGCTGGGCTTGAAGTTCGGCTTTCAATGCCTCGTCCTCCATGCGGCCACACAGTAGTAATTTCACCCCCGGTAATTTTTCCATGGCTGCGACCAACTCAAGAGCGCCGCGGGTTCTGGTAATACTGCCCACATAGCAAATCGCAGCTTCTCGGCTGGGGGGGTGGACAGTTGTACTTACCAACTCGTGCAGGTGAGGGTAGTTGGCAATAGTCAGCGTCTGAACGCCCAGAGCGGTGAAACGTTGCTCAATATGTGGTGTGGCGGTGACGACCGCCGAAAGCTGGCGTACACGCCAGTTTTCATAAAACTCAAAGGCACGCGAAATCCACGGGCGTAGCGTTGACGGAATCCATTGCTTTGTCAGAATCTGGCGTGGCACGTCTTCATGTGCGTCATAGATAACTAACACGCCTTCACGCGCCAATGCTGCACCAACTGGCAGCAATTCAGGATCATGAAAATGCACTACCTGAGGGTTGAGCTTGCGTACCGTAGCCAGCGCCTTGCGCGTTTGCTCCAGCATGCGTCGGAGCCGGATTTTTTGTGGGCTTCCAATATCGACGATTTTTATATTTCCGCGCACTTCATCACCTTGTCCATCGTTGACGACGAGCGTGACATTAATACCAGCGTTGACCAGCGAGCGGCACTGCTTGTGAAAGATACGGATGTCATCGCGCGGGTGTACTGTGGTGAGGTGGACCACTTGGGCTGTGCGCGTGCTCATACCTTTTTTCCTGTGATCGTGAGCAACGGTTCCGAGCGGGTGCGGGTAATGAAATTGTGCGAACGCACCGATTTATATAAATTTCTACTATTGCTTGGAACGATTTTAGATAATTCTTTATTTGTCATTTTTATCGCCAAAATTTTGGATATGCCAGCGACTAAAATTTATCCATCGCCACACTTGCCAAGTGAACGGTTTTTGGCCTGTTTCGATAATTTGTAATTCTCTTAAAATTTTTGCTTGGTCAAAAAATGGTAGATTTAAATCAAAAAGCAACCATTTGCGAATATTATCTTTCATGGATAGAAGCCATGTTGCTTCTGGCGTAGCAAACCCAATTTTGTCTTTCCGATTCAGCACATCATCCGGCACTATGCCTCGCAAGGCTGCGCGGAAGATGTGTTTGGTTTCACCTTGGGGTGAAATCAAATAGCTCTCCGGCATGGAGAGGAGCAAATTCGCCATGTCGGGCGTCAAAAACGGTACACGGCTTTCTACCGAAAAACGCATGGAGTTTCTGTCCTCATGGCGCAGCAGGCCGGGCAGTCCACGCCGGGTTAATGCCAGCGCCAGTTCATCCATCACGCGGCGTCCCTTTGCATCGAATTCGGGGCGAATGCGTGGTTTGCGTGTGATGATGCCACGCTCATGCAAGGGTGCGGGGTTGATCCAAGCGGGCAAATTGTCCATGCCGTTGAGCTTGCGCAGTAGTTCGTACAAGCGCCCGCCAGTGAGCTCGCTCGCCAAATATTTGGTGGCGAGTGCGCGATTGCGCCCAGGCCACCGCGACCAGTCGTTGAAAAAGCGCCAAGCCTGTGCGAACTGTCCGGTTTCAAGAAGGCTGTGCAAGCGCTGGCCGGGGTAGCCGTTGTACCCGGCCAGCATCTCATCGGCCCCCTGGCCATCGAGCGTGACGGTAATACCCGCTTCACGAGCCAGCCGAAAAACGCGGTATTGCGCATATATGCTGGTGCTGCCAAAGGGCTCGCCTTGGGCGCGGATCATGTCATCCAGGTCGCGCGCCAGTTCGGCGCCGCTGGCCGATACCTTGTGTGCTATGGCACCCACATGGGTGTTGATGCGGTCTACCCAATGCTCTTCATTCACATCGCTGCCTGTGGCAATGAAGCTGAAAGTGTGGATGGGCAAATCCGGCTCTACATGGCGCATGGCGCAGACCACGGCGGATGAGTCGATGCCGCCCGACAGGGCCGCGCCCAGCGGGACATCGCTGCGCAGGTGCAGGCGGACATTCTGAAGGAACTGGTCGCGCACCTGCTCCACGGCGTCGGCAAAGCGCCAGCCGGGGCGCTCTTCTATGCGTGGTGCCCACCAGCGGTGCGGGGTGCTGGCTTGGCCGGTAACCAGGTCCACTGCAAGCCAATGGCCGGGTAGCAAATGTTTAACACCTTCAAAAAAGCTGTCGGGCCCGCTGTCATAGTCGCCATACACCAGGTAGTCGTAGGCTCGCTGCCAGTTCAGTTGCGGCTTGCCGGGTAGCAGCGCCAGCAGGGCGGGCACTTCAGAGGCAAAACGAAAGCCCTCAGCCCCGCTGGCGTAGAAAAAAGGCTTGATGCCAAAGGCGTCGCGCACGCAGGTCAGGCGGTGGGTCTGGCGGTCGAGCACGGCAAAAGCGAACATGCCCGCCAGGCGCGGCAAACACGCCTGCCCCCATTGCGCCCAAGCGGCCAGCAGCACCTCGGTGTCGGAATCAGAAGCAAAGCGGTGGCCAATGGTTTGCAGCTCTGCGCGCAGTTC
>DILC01000054.1:0-245 GCA_002424865.1 Rhodocyclaceae bacterium UBA5602
GCGCCAGGGCTGAAGATCGTGATCTTGTCGTCAAAGATTTTGATCTGGATGTCGCTGGGGTCGGTGTAGCTGCGGTGAACGACGGCGTTGAGCAGTGCTTCACGCAGCGCGGGCAGGGGGTAGGCAAAGCGTTCCTTGCGCTGGATGCTGCCGTCAAATTCAAAAGCGACGCTGATGTGCGAGACGATGAAGGTCATCGCCTGCTCGACCACTTCGAACAGGGTGTCGGTGAATTGCCGGTCGTC
>DILC01000054.1:369-1075 GCA_002424865.1 Rhodocyclaceae bacterium UBA5602
CTGGCTTCGAGGGCAAAGCGCCCGTTGTCGTTAACGCGCTGGATGAAACGCTCAACCTTGGAGGATGACAAGTCTGCCAGGCTGGCTTGGGGCGCAACGTGGGCGTCCCAGGAGATTTGCAGGGATTGCAGGTAGAGGTCGGCAATTTCGTTCAGGGCCAGTGCGTGATTGGAACTGGCGATACGCTTGTAGTAGCGCCCGCGCGTGCTGACGGGCTTGACGGGGAATTCGGCCACATGGATGGCCACCACGGTTTTGCCTTGCAACGGGTAGGCGACAAGTTCAGGAATGAGTGACGGGCTGGTGGCTGATTTGATTTGGCCAAGCCATTCGTTGAGGGTTTCTTTGCCCAGCGTTACGCCCTGGATGGAGGCTGCATCGGTTACGCCCACCAGCACCGTGCCGCCCTGGGCGTTGGCAAAGGCCACCAGCGATTCGATGCTGGCTTTGTCAAACGATGTCTTGAATTCCAGCATTTGCGATTCGCCAGCGGCGATGCGTTCGAGGAGTTCGGCAGGCGTTACAGCGGCTGCAGTTATTTGCATGGAGCTATTTTCGATTTTGGCACGGCCGTCACAAACTGCTCACTCCCGTTGGCGATTTTCTTTTCGGTGATGGATGGTTTGGTGTTGTGGATGCGCGGGTTCATCGGTCGCAGTTTACTTCGAAAAAGCGAAAAGTCGGCGCTGGCGAGACGGCGCGGATC
>DILC01000054.1:1192-7496 GCA_002424865.1 Rhodocyclaceae bacterium UBA5602
GGCCAGCGGCAGGCTCAACGTAACCGAGGCCGACGATGGCGATGATGGGGTTGCTGTTCATGATACCTTTCTTGGCAGGTTGCTTACTGCCAGAGTGAGTTCATCGATACAGTGCCCCGGGCTGGGTGTCTGGCAGGCTGCCAGGATCGCCGATATCGACATACCGGGTCAGGACAGCCCGCACGGAGAGAATGTCTTGTGATGATAAATGCCCAATGGTCTTCACCACCAGGGCTTGATCCAGCGTGAATAATTTCAAACGAAAGTGACAAGCCACGTTTAGCCCGGCCTCTTTCCAATGCGTGAATGAAACATCGCTTGGCCAGACAGTATCCGTGGCTGAGGTGATCATCGCCAAAATAACTTGATTGTGCTGCTGGTTGAATTGCTCATTGGAAATCACCAATGCAGGGCGACGCTTGATTGCATCACGATCCGTGAAGGGAAAAGGAACGGCGACCACATCAAACGCCTTAAAGACCACGCCAGGCCTCCTCATCCTGTAGCGAGCTCCATTCAGACAAAGTCTCTTGCACTGCCGATAACTCGGCATCAATGGGCGAGTCAATGCGCTTGATGATGATCCGGTTGTTGCTATCCAGTTCGAACGCCAGCATATCGCCTTCCCGAATATGGGCGGCCTCCCTGATTCGCTTGGGAATCGTTGCCTGGCCTTTGGCCGTGACGCGTGCAAGTTCCATGATTTTCTCCGTCAATTACTACTGGTAGTAATTTACTACTTTTACAACTGGGAGGTTAAATTCTGATCTGGTTCGTTGCCAGGCTGTTCATTACGAGCGCGAAATCATCGACAAAGTGCCCGGGGCTGGGTGACATCTCCAGTGCGGTTGCGCAGTAGTTCAGAAACCTGTTGGCATTGCCATACAGCGTGGGGATCAAGGTGTGCAGGGAATTGAAGTGCTCCGCTATTTCGGTATATTCCGTTTCGTAATCGTGGGCGGCCAGATTTCTGGTGGTGCGGCACAACTGCCAGGCAGTAACTGAATCGATCACACCTACTTTTTCGTAGAATGACAATACCTTGAGAAAAGTTTCCCCCGGCTCTCCGGCAAGGAGGCCAGCATGGCGCATGGCAGCGCCCATGGTGTCTTGCAGTTTGGCAAAACGCTCATTGATGGCAGAGAGAGTTTCAAACAGCTCAATGTTCTTTTTGTTCTCATTAAGGAAGGCTGCTGTCAATGGCCAGGTGAGCCGATGATCGGAGGCAGCCAAAAAATAAACGCAACGCTGAATGGCTTCCAGCAGGCTGGCAAGGTGCAGGCGTTCGTTTTCCAGGGCATGCGTTGTCATGTGGGCTGCCCTATGAGTTTTACGGCGTTGGCGCGCGCCAGGTTCTGGAACGGGGTGGCGGGTGTTGCGCGCTCGCGCGCCAGGATGTCGACCGGCAGACCGATCAAGTTTTCCAGTGCCATCTTGATTTGTGCCCGCTCAATGAGTGTCAAAGGGGTTCCCGTTTCGATCAGCAAATCAATGTCTCCGCCCTTGGCTTGGTCGTCAAGGCGGGAGCCAAACAGAAAGACCTCCGTTACTCCATGCGTCAAACAGGAGACGGTATGGGTAATCAAGTTGATCTGATTCTGGGTGAGTCTCATGGTAGATGGGCAGTCTATTCAGCCATGGGTATCTGGTCAATACGCAGTAGTGTGGAGACGTGTTGTGTCGATAGCGCAGGGATGCAAAGGTCGGCGCCCAGGGTGCTTTACAGAAACAAACTCAAGCCTGCAGGGCGCGCTGGTTAGACGGCGTGTTTGAATTCATCAACAGTATTTCAGACGTCATAATATCCGCGATACCAATCCACAAAGCGCGCGATGCCTGATGCAACGCTGGTGGCGGGGGCAAAGCCGGTGGCCGCGTGCAGTGCGGCGGTGTCGGCCGAGGTGGCGGGCACGTCGCCATCTTGCAGCGGCAAAAAGTTTTTCTGCGCGGTTTTGCCCAGCGCGCTTTCCAGCGTGGTGATGTAGGTCATGAGCTCGACGGGATTGTGGTTGCCGATGTTGAATACGCGGTAAGGCGCCCAACTGGTGGCGGGGTCGGGCTGCTGTTTGTCAAAGGCAGGATTCGCCGCCGGCGGGCGGTCGCATACGCGAATCACGCCTTCGACGATGTCGTCGATATAGGTGAAATCGCGCTGCATTTTGCCGTGATTGAACACATCAATCGGCCGCCCTTCGAGTATCGCCCTGGTGAATAAAAACAGCGCCATGTCAGGGCGGCCCCACGGGCCATACACCGTAAAAAAACGCAGCCCGGTGGTGGGCAGGCCAAACAAATGGCTGTAGGTGTGGGCCATTAGCTCGTTGGCTTTTTTGGTGGCGGCATACAGGCTCACCGGATGGTCTACCGAATCGGTTTCGCTGAATGGCATTTTGGTGTTGCCGCCATACACGCTGGAGCTGCTGGCGTAGGTGAGATGCTCTACTTTGGCGTGGCGGCAGCCTTCGAGGATGTTCACGAAGCCGGTCAAATTGCTGTCGGCATAAGCGTGCGGATTTTGCAGCGAATAACGCACGCCGGCCTGGGCGGCGAGATGAATCACGCGCTGCGGCGTTTCACGGGCGAACAAGTCGGCGATGGCGGGACGGTCGGCCACGTCCAGTTTAATAAAGCGAAATTTCGGGTCAGGCAGCAGCCGTGCCAGGCGGGCTTCCTTGAGCGAGACGTCGTAATAATCATTCAGGTTGTCCAGCCCGACGACTGTGTCGCCGCGCGCCAGCAGGCGTTCGCAGACATGCATGCCGATGAATCCGGCGCAACCGGTGACAAGGATTTTCACGATGAGATTTACCTGATGGAATAAGCAGATGGAGTAAGGGTGCGGCATTTTCGCATAGACGAGGCGGCGGGCTAAGCGCGGCTTGCAGTGCGGCCGTTTGCGGCGGGGTAATGGGCGCTAAAATGGCGGCCGTTTCCCACCGTTGCCGGACGCGTTCAGTTCAGTTTGTTTTCGTTTGCTGCGCCCCGCCTATCTTCAGGATTAAATTCACGTGCCGCTTTTTGCCCTTGGGATCAATCACCACACCGCCCCTTTGGCGGTGCGTGAGTTGGTGGCTTTTGATCCGGCCAAGCTGAACTTCGCGCTGCATGATTTATTGCGCGGGCATGGGGTGGAAGAGGCCGCGCTGCTTTCCACTTGCAACCGCACCGAGTTGTATTGCACGGCAACGGAGCCGCAGGCCGCAGCGCAGTGGTTGGCCAAGTTTCATGCCTTGCCGCTGGAAAAGATTCAACCGTATTTGTATCAGTATCCGCAGCAAGATGCGGTGCGGCATATCTTTCGCGTGGCCGCCGGATTGGATTCCATGGTGTTGGGCGAACCGCAGATTCTGGGGCAGATGAAGCAGGCGGCGCGTATTGCTGAAGAAGCGGGTACTTTGGGCAAGCTCTTGGGCAAGCTCTTTCAGCGCACTTTTTCAGTGGCCAAAGAAGTGCGCTCTACCACGGCGATTGGCGCCAATACGGTGTCGATGGCTGCGGCCGCAGTGCAGTTATCGGCGCGCATTTTTGAATCCATCGCCGCGCAGCGTGTCCTGTGCATTGGCGCGGGCGAAATGATTGCGCTGTGCGCGGCGCATTTTGCTGGCCAACACCCCAGGCAGCTCACGATTGCCAACCGCACGCTCTTGAATGCGGAAAACTTGGCGTCAAGATTTTCTGGCGACGTATTGCGTCTGGAAGATGTGGCCGAACGCCTGGCGGATTACGACATTGTCGTTGCTTGCACGGCCAGCCCCTTGCCGGTGATTGGTTTGGGCATGGTCGAGCGTGCGCTGAAAATTCGCCGTCATCGGCCGATGGTGATGGTGGATTTGGCCATACCGCGCGATATTGAGTCGGAAGTCGCGCAATTGGATGATGTGTTTCTCTATACGGTGGATGATTTGGGCAAAATTATTGAATCAGGGCTGGAGTCCCGCCAGGCGGCGGTGATTGAGGCGGAAGCGATTATTGATGGCCACGTGCAGGATTTTTTGCATTGGCAAGCGGCGCGCAAAACTGTGCCGACGATTCGTGCCTTGCGTGATGCGGCCGACCGCATGCGGCGGCATGAAGTGGAGCACGCGTTAAAACTGCTGGCCCGGGGGGATGCGCCCGAGCAAGTGCTAGAAGCGCTCTCGCTCGGGCTGACGAATAAATTTTTGCATGCGCCAACGCAGGCGTTGAACCAAGCGAACAGCGCAGAGCGTGCGGATCTCACCGCGCTGATTGCGCGTCTTTACCATTTGTCGTCCCCTGAATAAGCCCATGAAAAAAAGCATTTACGATAAGCTCGAACAACTCGCTGAACGCCTTGCTGAACTGGATGGTTTGTTAGGCAGCGAGCATGCCGCAGGCGATATGGATAACTATCGCAAGCTCACCCGTGAGCATGCCGAGATTACGCCGGTGGTGGCGCTGTTCGATGCTTACCGTCGCGCCAGCGCCGACTTTTCTGCGGCAGGCGAGCTGTTGAACGATGCGGAAATGAAGGCGCTTGCGGAAGCCGAGCAAGCCAGCGCCACGGCCGAGATGGCGCGGCTGGAAAATGAATTGCAGTTAGCGCTGTTGCCGCGTGACCCGAACGACGATAAGAATATTTTTCTGGAAATTCGCGCCGGCACGGGGGGCGATGAATCCGCGCTGTTCGCGGGCGATTTGTTTCGCATGTATTCACGTTTTGCCGAGCGTCAGGGCTGGCGCGTGGAAGTGGTGTCGCGCAGCGAATCCGACTTGGGCGGGTTTCGCGAAATCATTGCCAAAATTGAAGGGCGCGGGGCGTATTCGCAACTCAAGTTCGAGTCTGGCGGCCATCGCGTGCAGCGCGTGCCGGCCACGGAAACCCAAGGCCGCATCCATACCTCAGCCTGCACGGTGGCCGTGATGCCGGAAGCCGATGCGCTGGCTGAGGTGAATATCAACCCGGCGGATTTGCGCATCGACACCTATCGCGCCTCGGGCGCAGGCGGGCAGCACATCAATAAAACCGATTCTGCTGTGCGCATTACGCACTTGCCGACGGGTATTGTGGTGGAATGCCAGGACGACCGCTCGCAGCACCGCAACCGCGCCCAAGCCATGGCGGTTTTAGCGGCGCGCATTATGGCAGAGCAAGAGCGTGAGCAGCAGCAAAAAATCGCTTCGACGCGTAAATCGCTGATCGGCTCGGGCGACCGTTCCGAGCGCATCCGCACGTACAACTTTCCGCAGGGACGGATTACCGACCACCGCATCAATCTGACCTTGTACAAAATCGACGCCATCATGGCGGGTGATTTGGGCGAGCTGGTCAATGCTTTGACCACTGAGCACCAAACGGAATTGCTGGCTGAATTGGCGGCGTGACAACGCAGGTCAGCATGGCCGCTGCACTGGCTGCCGCGCGCGAAAATTTACCCGCGTCCGAAGCGCGGTTGTTGCTTGGCTATGTGCTGCAAAAGCCCTTGGCCTGGTTGCTCGCGCATGATGACGAATGCCTGGATGAGGCCGGGTTAAGCGCTTTTAAAACGCTCGTTACCCGCCGCGCGGCGGGTGAGCCGGTGGCTTACTTGCTGGGCTACCGCGAGTTTTTTGGGCGCGAGTTTTTGACAACGCCTGCCACGCTGATTCCACGGCCTGAAACGGAGTTGCTGATAGAGCGGGCGATTGAAAAAGTCGGCACAAAAATCGGCACCCCAGGGGTGCTTTCCAGAGACGGATCCAAGCCTGCGGGGCGCGCTGGTGGGAAGGCGATAAAGCGTAAATCACAACGGATTCTTGATCTTGGCACCGGCACTGGCTGTATCGCGATCACCTTGGCGCTCGAATGCCCCGGTGTCCTGGTCTGTGCCATTGACGCGAGCAAAGCGGCGCTGGATGTTGCGCAAAGCAACGCGCAGCGCCTCAACGCAAACGTGCGCTTTTTGCACAGTGATTGGTTTGCCGCTGTGGGCGGAGAAAAGTTTGATCTGATCGTGGGCAACCCGCCTTACATTGCGGCCGAAGATGCCCATTTATCGCAAGGGGATTTACGCTTTGAGCCGCCCGCTGCGCTTGCCAGCGGCGCGGATGGGCTGGATGCCATCCGCCACATCATCGCCCATGCACCCGCACATCTGCATTCTGGCGGCGGGCTGCTGCTGGAGCATGGTTACGATCAAGCCGAGGCAGTGCGGGAGTTGCTTGATGCGGCAGGTTTTGTGCACATCGAACAGCATTGCGATTTGGCTGGCATTGTGCGGGTAAGCGGCGGTATGCTCAGGTAAAAATCCTTCTGCCCTGTCCGGCAGAAGGATTTTTAACGTGCATCAATGCCCATTTGATGCCG
>DILC01000054.1:7503-59751 GCA_002424865.1 Rhodocyclaceae bacterium UBA5602
GTCACGCCGCCCGCGCAGCGAGCCAGGCAGTCACTCCCCGTGCGAGGGGCAAGGCGGGAATTCGCGCCGCAGGTGTCGCGCCGCCGCCGCCGGCTGGCTGTGCAAAGCCGACCGTGGGCGGGTCTTTATGCTGCCTTTCGCGTGTTTCATCATCAGCGGATGGCATTTACTTGCTTACCATGGGCCAAAGCGCGTCAGCTAGCGTATGGCTGCGAATGCTTAGCGCAAACCTGCCATGTAGTCGGTGACGGCCTTGATTTCTGCATCGGTCATTTTTAATGCAATGGTACGCATGATTTTGGCCGGATCGTTGGCGCGTGTGCCATCACGGAAAGCTTTGAGTTGCGCTTCAGCGTACTCGGCGTGCTGACCACTAACGCGCGGGTATTGTGCAGGAATGCCAGCCCCGGTGGGGCCGTGGCAGGATGCACAGGCAGGCAGGCCTTTTTTCATGTCGCCACGGCGGTACAGCGCCTGGCCTTGCAGGACAGTGGCTTCATTCTTGGCGGCGCCAGCCTTTGCGGTTTGCGAAGAGAAGTAAGCGGCTAAATCACGCATCTGGCCCAGGTCATAAGGGGCGATCATGCCGCCCATGATGGCGTTGGCGCGCAATGCAGGTTGGCCGTCTGCCGCCTTGAAGTTGGTCATTTGCTTCAACAGGTAATCATAGCTTTGCCCGGCCAGTGATGGATTCACGGCGATGGTGCTATTGCCATCCGCGTTATGGCAAGCGGCGCAAACTGTGGTGGCGATTTCTTTGCCGCGCGCCGCGTCCCCTTTGGGAGCGGCTTTGGCAGCGTCCGTAGCGTGTGCGCTACAGGCGATGAATGCAAAAACAAGTGCAAACAGGGAACGACTCATGATGACAAATTCTCCGATTAACTGCCGACAGTCCGGCCCGTGAAAGCTGTTATTCTACCTTAGGCTAAAAAGCGGCTCAGCGGCTTTCTTTATTTAACAACCCTTGTGATTTTGGTCAGGTTTATGCCATTTTGTTGCGTTGCCGAGGCTTCCTGTCGCTGTCTGCGGCGTTTGCCAAATAGCGCGGATAGTATTTTATCGTCTTTGCGCTGATAAAATTGTCCGTTGTCCGCGGGCCATCTGGCGTTTATTGGCGGCTAACCGTGCTTAAAGCGCCGACAAACCCTTTTTTCTGACATTCTCCCACCCGGCTCTTCCATTATGGCTATTTTCCGTCACGCGACATTTGAAATTTCTGCCGCCAAACCCAGTGGTTTGCCATCGTCGTTAGGGGCGGAAATTGCCTTTGCCGGGCGGTCGAATGCGGGTAAATCCAGTGCAATCAATACCTTGGTAGGACATACGCGTTTGGCGTTTGTCTCCAAAACACCGGGGCGCACACAGCTTATCAATGTGTTTCGCATGAGAAACGGCGCGGCCTTGGTCGATTTGCCCGGCTACGGATTCGCTCAGGTGCCCTTGGCTGTGCGCCTGCAATGGCAGGGTTTGCTGGAGGAGTATCTGATCAGGCGCACTAATTTGATTGGTCTGGTGTTGATTATGGATTCGCGCCGCCCGCTCACCGAGCTGGATTGGAAAATGGTCGGCTGGTTTGCGCCCACCGGGCGGCCGATTCATTGCCTGTTGACTAAATCAGACAAGCTCACCCGCCAGGCGCAGGCAGAAACACTGCGCGAAACGCGGGCGGCCTTGGCTGAAGCGTTGCCGACGTATATCAATGGCATTACTGTACAACTTTTTTCCAGCCTGAAAAAAACCGGCATGGCGGAGGTTGAGCGTGTGGTCGATGGTTGGCTCACTGCGGCGCATTTTCCTGCCGACGACGTGCTGGCCTCCGCCGCTGCGGAGGTCGAGGACCAAAAGGATGGTGATGTGGACGCGGTAACAGCCGAAGATAAAAAAAGCCCTCGGCAATCGGGGGAATGATTGCCGAGGGTTGGCTTGCTTAACACTACTGTCAAGCTACCTGCTCAAGGGGAGGAAGCAGGGGGCGTCAAACAAGGCGCGCGATGAAAAAGGGGGGAATCACCACGCTGTTGCCTTGCTTGACACACATTGTGTTCGAGCGGGCCGCTGCAATAAAGTTCCAGTCAATTTCAGAAAATAACATTCTGTTACATAACGCCCTGTTTTTTGGAGAAACGTATGGCTGCAGTACCGTTTGTTGGGGATGGCAAATTTTTAACGCGGCGCATGCGCCGCATGCGCCGCGATGATTTTTCGCGGCGGCTGATGTGTGAGCACACACTCACCGTGGATGATATGATTTACCCAGTGTTTGTTTTGGAAGGCGCGGGGCGAATGGAGGCCGTGGCTTCCATGCCCGGCGTATCACGCGTTTCACTGGACAACTTGTTACCCGTGGCGGAACAAGCGGTAAAGTTGGGCATTCCGGCATTGGCCTTGTTCCCGGTCATCGCCAGCGGCAAAAAAACACCCGGGGCGGAAGAGGCGTGGAATCCGGCCGGGCTGGTGCCGACGGTGGTGGCGCGCCTGAAAAAGGAATTCCCCTCGCTTGGCGTCATCACCGATGTGGCGCTCGATCCCTATACCAGCCACGGCCAGGATGGCTTGATCGACCCGGCGGATGCGCAAGGCTATGTGTTGAACGATGAAACGCTGGCGGCCTTGGCCAAACAGGCGCTATGCCATGCGCATGCAGGTGCGGATGTGGTCGCGCCGTCGGACATGATGGATGGCCGCGTGGGCTACATCCGTTACGCGCTGGATCAGGAAAATCTGATCCATACGCGCATTTTGGCTTATGCCGCGAAATATGCGTCGAGCTTTTATGGCCCGTTCCGTGAGGCCGTGGGCTCGGCGGGCAACCTGGGTCGAGGCGATAAAAAAACCTACCAGATGGATCCGGCCAATTCGGATGAGGCCTTGCGCGAAGTGGCGCTGGATTTGCAGGAAGGTGCGGATATGGTGATGGTCAAGCCCGGCATGCCTTACCTGGACATCGTGCGCCGCGTGAAAGACACCTTTGGCGTGCCCACCTATGCCTACCAGGTGAGTGGCGAATACGCCATGCTCAAAGCCGCCGCGCAAAACGGCTGGCTGGACCATGATGCGGTAATGATGGAGTCGCTCCTGGCATTCAAGCGCGCGGGCTGCGATGGCATTCTGACGTACTTTGCGTTGGAAGCGGCGGCGTTGCTAAAAGCTTAAAAGGCGACATCCCGGAGAGGTTTCGGCAAACATCACGCAATTGGCATGCACTACAAGAAAGCGGGTTGAGCATCAGGTTATGCTATGAATTGAGGCTGAATGATGATTTTGGTGCGGGCAAGTGGCCTACGGTTATTGTATCTATTTTGAGGATGCGGAGTTCCCGCTCATGCGCTTCAAAAAGGCTACTGCCAAAGTGCCCATGGTAGCTGTAGCAATGGTTCCACCCAGCCAATCATGTCCTTGCAAGCCAACATATATGCCACCGAGGATACCGCATATGCCAATGCTCAGTGCAGCCAGGATGCCACACATCCGTTCTACGAATACAAATGTATTGACGCGAATTTGTTCGCGCCGTCGTGTGTCTGCTTCAATCTGCGTCTGTTCGAAGATCCAATCTAACCCGATCCGGACGAATGGCATGCAGGCGCTCAATGCCGACGATCGGGACCAGCGGGGCATCCGAGTGGTTGTCTTGAACAGCTATTTCAGAGCCATCCCGGCCTTTAGCGTGTGCGGTAGTTTATCGACTCACGCTTCAACTGAGCGCGCATATCGTGACCAATAGCCTGAAAATCGTCACGCAGGCGTTGCGCATCGGTTGCAAATCCGTGCCTATCAACATGGTAGCGGCGCGCTTTGGGCATGAGTTCAAGTGCGGTAGCATAGCCACGCAACATGTTTAATAGATGTTCCATAGAGCGCAATGTGCCATGTTTCAGCAATTTTGACACATGGCTGGTCTGCTAGCGCGCCAATAATGGCCACTGCGCCGCCCATTGCGCCAGCGGGTCTTCCTTGAAGCCGCTTTTGACAAAGCGCTGCCAGTGGCCAAGCGTAAAGCACACCAGCATATTGGCATGCGCGCTGGCGTCGTGCGCGCTGCTTAATGCATTTTGCGCGATGGCAATTTTGAGGCATTGTTTGAGTGTCGCTTCGATGCGATCCAGCAGCTGATTGATGCGCGCTTGCAAGCGGGGATTTTCATGCACCAGCGCATCGCCTACCAGCACGCGCGTCAAGCCGCGGTTTTTTTGCGCGAAACGCAACAACGAGGCGACGATCATTTCCGCTTGTTTAAGCCCTGCTTCTTCCGTGGCTTCGATTTGGCCAATCACGCCAAACACGCCGCTCTCGATAAATTCGATCAGTCCTTCATACATTTGCGCCTTGCTGGCAAAGTGACGGTATAACGCCGCTTCAGAGACATTCAACTGTTTGGCCAGCAGTGCCGTTGTTACTTTTTCCGCCGTCGGGCGCTCCAGCATTTCGGCGATGGTTTGCAGGATCAGCAGCTTTTTTTCGCCCATGGGCGGAGGCAAATTTTTATTGGTTGCGTTCATTTGTACCCGCTCATTTGGATTTGATTAACGTGCCGACGCCATCATCGGTCAAAATCTCCAGCAGCAAGGCGTGCTCAACGCGGCCATCGATGATGTGCACGCTTTTCACGCCGCTGCGCGCGGCATCCAGCGCCGAGCCGATCTTGGGCAACATGCCGCCGGACAAGGTGCCATCCGCGACCATGTCATCGACATCGCGCGGCGTGATGCCGGTCAAAAGATTGCCCGCCTTGTCCAGCACGCCAGGGGTGTTGGTCAGCATGACTAGCTTTTCAGCCTTGAGCACTTCGGCGATTTTTCCGGCCACCACATCGGCATTGATGTTGTAGGTTTCACCTTCGTCGCCCACGCCGATCGGCGCGATCACCGGGATGAAGTCGCCGGAATCGAGCAAGGCAATCAGGGCGGGATCGATGGATATGATCTCGCCGACCTGGCCGATGTCGAGCATTTCGCCGGGTTTTTCCGTATTTTCGATGAGCAGTTTTTTGGCGCGGATGAAATTGCCATCCTTGCCGGTCAAGCCGACCGCCTTGCCGCCCTGCTGGTTGATCAGGTTGACGATTTCCTTATTGACCTGGCCGCCGAGCACCATTTCCACGACATCCATGGTCTCCGCATCGGTCACCCGCATGCCTTGCACGAATGCGCCTTTTTTGCCGACGCGCGCGAGCAGGTTTTCGATCTGCGGCCCGCCGCCATGCACCACCACCGGATTCATGCCAACCAGCTTGAGCAGCACGACATCGCGCGCAAAGCACTGCTTGAGGTTGTCGTCGGTCATCGCATTGCCGCCATATTTGACGACGATGGTGCGGTCGTGAAAGCGCTTGATGTAAGGCAGGGCTTCGGCAAGAACGCCAGCCTTGATGGCGGGTGCAGGTTTGCTTGTCATGGGCGAAAAGTGCGAGTGGTAACTTTGCCCATTCTAGCGGTGTGCACAAGAAAACGGGGCGCGGCAACCCAGACGGGCCGCCGCGCCCTGTTTGTCTTTCCGCGCCGTATTATCAGCGCCGACTATTTACTGAATGGTCAGCCGCCTGGCCTGCGCCGCGGTTTTCTTCGGCAATACCAGTTCCAGCACGCCGTCATTGTATTTGGCGCTGGCCTGCGACTCATCGACTTCCTGCGGCAACTCGAAGCTGCGCGAGACCTTGCCAAAATAGCGCTCGCTACGGAGCGCCCTTTCGCCTTCCTTGGCTTCCTTCGCTTCGCGGCGTTCGGCGCTAATCGAGACGACCGCGCCATCAATAGCCACATGGATATCTTCCTTTTTCACACCGGGAATTTCAGCGTGGATGGCGTAGGCATTTTCACGTTCCTTGACGTCGACTTTCAAGGCGAGTGCTTCTGCCTGTCCGCCCACAGGGCGCACAAAAAATCCGCGCAGCAAATCATCCAATGGATCACGGTAAATCAGGTTGCTCATGATTTTTCCTTTCGTGGTTTTGACGGTTGGCGCCCACCCTTGTGAGCGCCTTATGGAGTGTTCTATATAGGTATGCCCTGCCAGGTTTCAAGAGCAGGTAACATTGCGCCCCATGACCCCGCAAGACCTTTCCCATGCCGTTAGCGGGCTGCGTCCCCGCCTGTTGCGCTTCGCGCAATTGCAACTGCGCGAAGCCTCGGCCGCCGAGGATGCCGTGCAGGAAGCCCTGCTGGCGGCAACCATGCACGCTGGCCAATTTCAGGGCGCCTCAGCCGCCGCGACCTGGATGTTCGCCATCCTGAAGAACAAGATCATCGACGAGTTCCGCCGCCGCAGCCGCCAGCCGCAAGCGGATGTTGACGTCGAGCAGGCGCAGGCATTCGAAGAAGCGCTGGAGGAGCAATTCGATGAACGCGGCCATTGGGTCTCGCATCCCGCAGCATGGGCCGACCCGCAGGCCTCGCTGGAGCAGAAGCGGTTCTGGGAAGTCTTCGAGGTGTGCATCAGCGGCCTGCCCGAAAAACCGGCGCGGGTTTTTGGCATGCGCGAGTTGCTGGGCATGGAAACGGAAGAAATTTGTAAGGAATTGAAATTGTCCACGTCGAATTGCTGGGTGCTGTTGCACCGGGCGCGTTTGGGACTGCGTGACTGCCTGTCCCGGCGCTGGTTTGGAGAAACTTGAATGCTGTCGTGCCGCGAAGAAACAGAATTGATGTCGCAAGGGTTTGAACGTCCGCTGACATTGGGCGAGCGGTTGGGCCTGCGTATGCACCTGTTATTCTGCAAGGGCTGCCGTGCGACGTTGCGACATTTCAAGTTTTTGCGAACTGCCACGCGGGCCTGGCGGGATCAGCACCATGATTTTTAAATTTAACTTTTATGACAACTAGGGATATGACAATGAAAAAGACGAACGTTGTTTCAATCGCTGTGGGTACTGCTTTTGCTGCCGCTACACTCAGTTCTGCTGTATTTGCGGGTGAAAATCCGTTTGCCATGCAAAAACTGGATCGTGGCTATCAAGTGGCGGATTCACATGCAGCAGGCAAGATGAAGGACGGCAAATGCGGTGAAGGCAAGTGTGGCGCAAAAATGAAAGCCGACAAAAAGAAGGAGGCTAAATGCGGCGCCGACAAAATGAAGGATGGCAAGTGCGGTGAAAAAATGAAAGAAGCCTCATGCGGCGCGGACAAGAAGCAGGATGGCTCCTGCGGCGCTGGCAAAATGGACGCCCCCAAGGCTGGTGCGCCTGCAGAAAACGCGCCAAAAGCCGCAGAGTAAAGCGGGTTCGCCTGACTAAACTTGACTTGTTATGGAGTCCACGGTGATTTCAGGCGCTGGCCTCGGATTTCGGCGGGAGATGCTGCCCGAGCTGAAAACCGGGCCACTGGATGCCATTGGTTTTTTTGAGATGGCACCCGAAAACTGGGTGGGCATGGGCGGACGTTCGGCCAAGGAGTTACGCGCCTTTACCGAACGCTACCCGTTTGTCTGCCATGGTTTGTCACTCGACTTGGGTGGCCCTTCGCCGCTGGATGAAGGCCTGTTGCGGCGCATTAAAAGTTTTATGCAACAGCATGGCATGACGCTTTATACCGAGCATTTGTCGTGGTGCGGCGACGGGGGGCATTTATATGATTTATTGCCTATTCCATGCACGCGGGATGCGGTGCGCTGGGTGGCTGGGCGCATTCGCCGTGCGCAGGATATTCTGGATATGCAGATCGGGGTCGAGAATGCCTCATATTACATTGCCCCCCCTGATGCCGAGATGAGCGAGAGTGAATTTATTCGCGAGGTGATTGCCGAGGCGGGCTGCTTGCTGCACCTGGATGTGAATAACATTTATGTCAATAGCATTAACCATGCGTTTGACGCGGCGGCTTATCTTGCTTCGTTGCCGCTCGAGAAGACATGCTATGTGCATGTTGCCGGGCATTATGCCGAGCCCGATGGCTTGCTGATCGACACGCACGGTGCGGACGTGATTGACCCGGTATGGGCGTTGCTGGATGCGGCCTATGCACGGTGTGGTGTGCAGCCGACGTGCCTTGAGCGTGATTTCAATTTTCCATCGCTTGCTTCATTGAATGCGGAAGCGGCGCATATCCTGGCGATCCAAAATAAACACCCCCAGCGTGAAAAACAGGTGGCCGCATGAACGCGCCTTTGCCTTTTCAGGCGTTCCAGTGGGCTTTAGCGCGGCATTTGCGCAGCCCGCGTAATGCAGGTCGGCCTGCGGGGGTTGCGCCCCGCCGGGCAGGCATTTACCGCGAGCTGGTGCGCAACAATCTCGAAGGTTTTCTGCTGGCCTGTTTCCCGGTGACGCGCACCCTGCTCGGTCCGCGCCGCTGGCGGCGGCTGGTCAGCGCATTTTTCCGCGATGCGCGTTGCCGCACGCCGTATTTCCGTGAAATTCCGCGCGAGTTTTTGCGCTGGCTGCTGGATACGGAAACATTGCCCGTCGAGTTGCCGCCCTGGTCGCGTGAACTGGCGCATTACGAATGGGCGGAGTTGGCGGTGGATGTGATGGAAACCGACGCGCCGCCAAACCATGATGCGGCCGACGATTTGATGGCCAGCCGGCCGGTGCTGGCCGCGGCGCTGATGAATCTGGCGTATGCCTGGCCGGTACATCGCATCGGCCGCGACTGGCGGCCGCGCAAGCCGCAGGCTACTCATCTGCTGGTGTTCCGCGATGCGGATGACGCCGTGCAATTCATCGAACTCAATCCGGTCAGCGCGCGGCTGGTGGCCTTGTTGCAGGCAGAGGGCTTGACGGGACATGCCGCCTGCTTGCGCATTGCCGACGAGCTGGGCTATCCCAATCCGGATGCGCTGCTTTTTCATGGCGCGCAACTTTTGCAACAACTACGCGCAGCAGGCGCGATTTTAGGGGGCGCAATATGACCAAACTGATACGCACGCTGTTGAATTGGATAAACCAGAGCGGCCAGTGGCTGGGTTTTCTTGGCTTGCGCATTCTGCTGGGCTGGGAGTTTTTTGAATCCGGCCTGGAAAAATTTCACGGCGAAAACTGGTTCGCCGACATCCAGGACAAATTCCCCTACCCGTTCAATCTCATGCCGGTGAATATCAGTTGGTCGATGTCGACCTGGTTTGAACTGATCGGCGGCGTGGCGCTGGTGATTGGGTTGGGCACACGATTTTTTGCTGCGTCCCTGTTTATCCTCACTATTGTGGCGATCGCCGCCGTCCATTGGCCGGCTGAATGGCGCACACTGGCCGAGTTGGCGCAAGGCTATGCCATTACTGATGACGGCCACGGCAATTTCAAACTGCCGGTCATTTTCCTGGCGATGCTCTTGCCGCTGATCTTGTCCGGCCCCGGAAAGTTATCGCTGGATGCCTGGATTGCGCGGCGCTATCTGGGCAAAGCATGAGCGCGAAAAATCGTGAAAAGTTCCCGAAGGGACGCAAAGCGCTGGTGTTGGCAACACGGCGGTTTATGCGGAAAGAGCCGGTAAATGGCTGACGAGTCGAACGATGCCGCCGCGTCAAGCTGCCCGCGTTGCGCTACAACCTTCACCTGCGGCATGGCCGCAGGCCATGCGACATGCTGGTGCGCCGAACTGCCTGTGTTAGCCAGCGCCGACAAATCCGCAACGGGTTGTTATTGTCCGGCTTGCTTGCGCGAGTTGCTCGGGCTTGCCCCTGCCCCTGCTCCGGATTGACACTCGCCGAGCAACAGGATCGCGTCGCGGTTGCTCCAGGAAAAACAGGCGGCGGCGGCTTCTTGCCAGGGCAGCCAGCGGTAGGCGCGGTGTTCGTCCGGGGTGATAGTGATAACGCGTGTGGCGGGAATTTTCAGGCTGAAAACATGCTCGGTGTTTTGCGTCACGCCGGGGCCATAGCGATATTGCCATTCGGGAAAAATCTCGAACTGGTTGGTTTTTTCCCAGTCGAGAAAGTCTGCCAAAGGCGCGGTAATGCCGGTTTCTTCATGCACTTCGCGACGGGCGGTTTCCAGCAGCGGCTCACCCTCTTCCTGGCTGCCCGTCACCGATTGCCAGAAGCCCGGATGCTGCGCGCGTTCCAGCAGCAGGATATCCAGCGCCGGCGTGTGGATGACCACAAGCACCGAGACCGGTTTCTTGAATTTCATTGCCCCGGCTGGCTGATGGTCGGCAGCCAGGCGAGGCCATCGGCCTGCATGTCGATCAGGCACCAGAACGGCACGCCTTGCTCGCACCATTCAATGGCGGCGTTCTGGAAAGTATGCATCAGCGTGACGAAGTCGTTTTCGGCGCGGGCATGGAGGCCGTCGCAATGGTCGAGGATGATCACATAGCCTTCGGCCGGCCGCCAGCCCATGTCGAGCAGGCAGTCGTTCAAGGCGTCGAAGTTATGGCCGAACCAGTCGGGGAAACCGAGGCGCTGGCCAATCGCATCCAGCGCTTCGTCACGGGTGCGTGCGCCGCGCAGGTCGACGCGCTGCACCAGGCAACCAGCAGCCTCGGCGCCGGCAACCAGGTCGCCGATATCGCCCTGCGGCAGGTGATAGACGCCGGTGTTGGCGAGCGAGTTGAACAGGGTTTGATAGTGGCTGACGCTCATGGTAAGTAAATGCCACCCGCAGATGATGAAACACGCGAAAGGCAGCATAAAGGCCCGCCCCCTCCCAGCCGCGAGGCGAGACACGGCTGGCTTTGCACAGCCAGCCGACTGCGGCGGCGCGACGCAGGCGCCGCGAATTCCCGCCCCCTCCCAAACCTCCCTCGCACGGGGGAGGTGACTGTCTGGCTCGCTGCGCGAGCGGAGTCACCCGGCATCAAATGGCGTTGTTTCACGCGAATTCTCATCGCTGAATTTCCCGGAAACTGCGATAGTGGTCGCCAGTGTAATAGAACACTACCGGTGGCGCGCCGCCGGTGATGATGCGCCGCGCGCCACGGTCTTTTCTGCCCGGCGTCGGCACCGTGTATTCGTGATAGTAGCCACGCGGTTCAGGCGGCAGGCGCTGTTCAAAATTGTTGAAAATGATGCCGTCACGCCGATACGGAAAGGGGCCGCCACGGCCTATCAAGTCCAGCGTCGCATGCGCTTCGGCCGGTAATTGCCCGACCGGGATGGCGTCGCCCGCCGTGGCGGTGAAGGCAAAACAGGCGCATACCATGCCTAGCAGGACAAGCAGTTTGCGCATCATATGGGCTACCACGGGGCTACCACGGGCTACCTGTTGTCAGCCAACCTGAACCTGGGTTTCCACTTTCTGCCGCAGGCGGATATGCAGTTCGCGTAGCTGCTTTTCATCGACGTCGGACGGCGCATCGGTGAGCAGGCACTGCGCGCGTTGTGTCTTGGGGAAGGCGATCACATCGCGGATCGATTCAGCGCCGGTCATCATGGTGACAATGCGGTCCAGGCCGAATGCCAGCCCGCCATGCGGCGGCGCGCCGTATTTCAGCGCATCGAGCAGGAAGCCGAATTTCGCCTGCTGCTCTTCAGGCCCGATGCCGAGCGCCTGGAATACTTGTGCCTGCACTTCCGCGCGATGGATACGCACCGAGCCGCCGCCCATTTCCCAGCCGTTCAAGGCCAGATCGTAAGCCTTGGCCATGCACGCGCCGGGGTCGGTCGCCATGAGTTTTTCGTGGCCATCCTTCGGGCTGGTGAAGGGGTGATGGCAGGCATTCCAGCGTTTGTTTTCCTCGTCATATTCGAACATCGGGAAATCAACCACCCACAATGGCCGCCAGGCTTCGCCGGTGAGATAGCCTTTGTCGTGGCCCAGTTTGCTGCGCAATGCGCCGAGCGCGTCATTGACGATTTTGGTCTTGTCGGCGCCGAAGAAAATCAGGTCACCCGACTGCGCGCCGGTGCGCTCGATGATGGCCTTCAACGCTTGCTCGTGCAGATTCTTGACGATCGGCGATTGCAAGCCTTCTTCATTGGGCTTGCTGGCGTCATTCACCTTGATGTAGGCCAGGCCCTTGGCGCCGTAGATTTTGACAAATTCGGTATAGGCGTCTATTTCGCTGCGCGTCAGCGCTTTTTCGCCGCCGCCGCCAGGCACGCGCAAAGCCGCGACGCGGCCGCCGGAATTCGCCGGGCCGCTGAATACCTTGAAACCGACGTCAGCCACCGCATCGGTGACATCCACCAGTTCCAGCGTGACACGCAAGTCGGGCTTGTCGGAACCATAACGCCGCATCGCTTCGGTATGCGACATGCGCGGGAAGGGGTTGGGCAGGTCGACATCCAGCGCCGTCTTGAAAACGCTGCGGATCATGGCTTCCATCAAATCGGTAATCTGCACCTCGGTCAAAAATGAGGTTTCAATATCCACCTGGGTGAATTCGGGCTGCCGGTCGGCGCGCAGGTCTTCGTCGCGGAAGCATTTGGTGATCTGGTAGTAACGGTCATAACCGGCGACCATCAGCAGTTGCTTGAACAATTGCGGCGATTGCGGCAAGGCGAAAAACTGGCCGGGATGCACGCGGGATGGCACGAGATAATCGCGCGCGCCTTCCGGGGTTGATTTGGTCAGCATCGGCGTTTCGATGTCGATGAAGCCCGCATCATCCAGGAAGCGGCGGAAAGCCATGGCCACCTTGTAGCGCAGCATCAGGTTCTTCTGCATTTGCGGGCGGCGCAGGTCGATCACGCGATGCGTCAAGCGCACGTTTTCAGAGAGGTTTTCTTCATCCAGCTGGAAGGGCGGCGTCACCGCCGTGTTCAGTACTTCGAGTTCATGGCACAGAATCTCTATCTCGCCGGTGGGCAGGTTCGGATTCTCGGTGCCGGCAGGACGGCGGCGCACAAGCCCGGTGACCTTGAGCACAAATTCGTTGCGCACATCTTCAGCGATGGCGAACATCTCCGGACGGTCAGGGTCGCACACGATTTGCGCCAGGCCTTCGCGGTCGCGCAAGTCGATGAAAATTACCCCGCCATGGTCGCGCCGACGGTGGTTCCAGCCGCAAAGGGTAACAATTTGATCGATATGGGAGGCATTGATTTGGCCGCAGTAATGAGTACGCATAAAGTGTGATCCAGCAAGATTCGCCCACAGGGCATTATTGATTAAAGGGTTGGGACAGCGTTGAATGTGCGGGAGGCACTGCGCGCATGGGCGGGGCAACGACCCCCATGGAGACGATATATTTCAAGGCATCATCAACCCCCATGTTGAGCTCGATGACATCCTGCCGACGCACAAAGAAAAAGAAACCATTCACCGGGCTGGGGGCTGTGGGAATGAATACGCCGACATATTCGTCGGGCAGCATGTCTTCGACCGCCGCCGCCGGCGTGCCGGTTTGAAAGGCAATCGCCCAGGCTTCGGCGTGCGGATAGCGGACTAACAGCACCTTGCGAAAGGCTTCGCCGTTGTGGGAAAACAGCGTGTCGCTGACCTGCTTGATGGCGTAGTAAAGTGACTTCACAATGGGGATGCGCGCTAACACGCTTTCCCAAAAGCGCACCATTTTTTGGCCGATGATGTTCGCGGTGACCAAGCCTGTAAAAAACACCACCGCGACGGTGAGCACAACGCCTAGGCCAGGCAGATAAAAACCCAGCACCTGCTCCGGTTGAATGGAGGGTGGCAGCAGCAGCAGCGTCTGATCCATGGAGCGCACAATGAGCGCGAGTACCCAGATGGTCAGCGCGAGCGGCACCCAGATGAGCAGGCCGGTGATGAAGTATTTTTTCAAAATGCTTAACTGCTGGTCAAGGTTGTTGATGTGCTGGGAGCGGCCGGGGTTGCGCTGCCTGTTGTGCTGGCAGGCGCGCTAGCGGCGCTGGGGGCAGTGCTGGCTGATTCAGCCGATGCCGGTTTGTTTGCGCTACCGCCTTTAAAGTCGGTGGCATACCAGCCGCTGCCCTTGAGCTGAAAACCAGGCGCTGTCAGTTGTTTGGCGAAGGTTTCTGCCTGGCACGAAGGGCAGGTGGTCAGCGGTGAATCACTGATTTTCTGCATCATTTCTTTCTCAAAACCGCACTGTGTGCAGCGATAAGCATAGATCGGCATGGGGTTCTCCGGTAAGTCTGAATAATGGATAATTATAACGCCTGCGCGCAGTGCGCCATGCGTTAGCGGACGCGTGCAGGATCAGCGTGAAACAATGCCATCTGATGCCGGGTCACGCTGCTCGCGCAGCGAGCCAGACAGCAACCTCCCCCGTGCGGGAGAGGTTTGGGAGGGGAAGGGAATTCGCGGCGCCTGCGTCGCGCCGCCGCAGTCGGCTGGCTGTGCAAAGCCGACCGTATCTCGCCTCGCGGCTGGGAGGGGGCGGGTCTTTATGCTGCCTTTCGCGTGTTTCATCATCCGCGGGTGGCATTTGCTTGCCATGAGCGTTAGAGGCAGTGTGCGCTTGAAAGCTGGGTTTGCACTTACAGGTTGATGCCCAGATAAGCGTGGGTGATTTGCTTGCCCCAGAGCAAGGCCACAATCCCGGCGGCAGCAAGATAAGGCCCGAACGGGATGGGTTCCTGGCGGCCATGTTTGGCAAAAACGATGAGACCAATGCCAACCGCCGCGCCCACGAGGGACGAGAGCAGGATGGTCACTGGCAGCATTTGCCAGCCCAGCCAGGCGCCTAGCGCAGCGAGCAGCTTGAAGTCGCCATAGCCCATGCCTTCCTTGCCGGTGATGAGTTTGAAGGACCAATAAATCGCCCATAACGAGAGGTAGCCCGCCACGGCGCCAATGACGGCACTGGATAAGGATGTGTAGGTGCCGACCAGGTTAAACAGCAAACCCAACCAGAGCAAAGGCAGGGTGATGTCGTCAGGCAAGAGCTGGGTGTCGTAATCAATACCCGTGAGCGCAATCAAGGCCGCTATGAAAATCAGTGCGCCCATGCCGGCCAGGGTTAAACCAAAATACAGGGCCGCCACTGCAAAGAGTGCGCCGGTAGTGAGTTCAACCAAGGGATAGCGGATGGCAATGGATGTCCCGCAAGCACGGCAGCGCCCGCGTAGCCACAGCCAGCTCAACACGGGGATATTTTCCAGCGGGGTGATCGTGTGCTGGCACTTGGGGCAATGGGAGCGCGGGCGGGACAGGTTAAAAGGGGTAGCGGGTTGTGCGTCAGCATCCGCTGGCGCACCGAGAAAATCGGCACACTGCGCAGCCCAGTCACGTTCCATCATGATGGGCAGGCGATGAATGACGACATTCAAAAAACTGCCCACAATAAGCCCCAGCAGTGCGGCGCAAGCAATGATTGCCGACGAATCGGCCAAGGCTAAGGTATCCATCGCTAACAGCGCTTAGCCGACAACCGAGCCAAGTTTGAAAATCGGCAGGTACATGGCGACCACCAGGCCGCCGATGAGAATACCCAACACGACCATGATGATCGGTTCCATGAGGCTGGACAAGGCATCCACTGCATCATCGACTTCGGCCTCGAAAAAATCGGCCACTTTGCCGAGCATGGAATCGAGCTGTCCGGATTCTTCGCCAATGGCGACCATTTGCGTGACCATGGCGGGAAAGACGTTTGAGTTTTGCATGGCGATGGTTAAGCTCGAACCTGTGCTGACTTCATTTTGAATTTCCTGGGTGGCCGTGGCGTAAACATAGTTACCCGAAGCGCCGCCAACAGAGTCGAGCGCTTCGACCAGCGGCACCCCTGCGGCAAACATGGTGGAGAGGGTACGTGTCCAACGGGCGATGGAAGTTTTGCGGATCAAATCGCCAAACACAGGCAACTTGAGTGCGTATTTATCGACTGCGATCTGGAATGCGCGGGAGCGTTTAAAGCTGTAGGCGATGCCATAAATGACCGCAAACAAGCTGCCGAAGATGATGTACCAGTTGGAGACAAAGTAATCTGAAATGGCAATAACGACCAAAGTCGGTCCTGGCAGGTCGCCGCCAAAGCTCGAAAATACCCCTTTGAACGCCGGCACCACGAAAATCATGATAACTGCCGTAATCACAAACGCGACCACCAAAATGGAGGTGGGGTAAAACATCGCACTTTTTAATTTGGCCTTGATGGCCTGGATTTTTTCTTTGTAACTCGCCAAGCGATCCAGCAGGGTATCCAAAATACCGGCTTGCTCACCTGCAGCAACGAGGTTGCAGAACAGCACATCAAAATGCAGGGGGTATTTGCGAAAAGCCGTGGCCAGGCTGGCGCCCGTTTCTACATCCGTTTTGATGTTCATCAGCAGTTTGGCCAGCGCCGGATTGTTGGTGCCCTTGCTGACAATGTCAAAAGACTGCAACAGGGGGACGCCAGACTTGACCATGGTCGCCAGTTGGCGGGTGAATAATGTAATGTCTTTATCTGTTACCTTGCCGCCCGAGCCGACTTTCTTCTGCTTGATTTTGGAGACTAATATGCCTTGTCGGCGCAAGGAGACATTGGCGACCGCCAGGCTGGGCGCATTCATTTCGCCGCGGACGACTTTGCCTGCCTTGTTTTTACCTTCCCAAGCAAAGCTGGCACTTTTCACAGCCGAATTCTTTTTGCGCGCCTCTGTGCTTGTCGCCATCCCTCCCCCTTACGCTAGTTGCCTGTCATTAACACCACACCGGCACAAGATTATCACTCTTGTGCCGGCATGTGAAGCCGCACTCTTTTGATCTTGCGGTCTTGCGTTTGAATAATCTCCATGGGCACGCCATTGATTTTGAGGCCCACACCGACTTCCGGGATGTCCTGCAAGTGTTCCACGATGAGGCCATTGAGCGTGCGCGGGCCATCCACGGGCAAATCCAGTTGCAGCTGGCGGTTCAGTTCACGCAAACTCATGGCGCCATCGACCAGGACTGTGCACGCCTCATCCCAAACGAGGCGCACGCCCACATCGGCTTGCCGCGTGGTGAATTTTCCAACCAGGGCTTCGACAATATCCTCCAGAGTGACCAGGCCTTCGATTTCGCCATATTCATCCACCACCAAGCCCAGGCGTTGCCGATTTTCGCGGAAGAATTGCAATTGCGTGTAGATGGGCGTGGCGGCGGGAATGAAGTAAGGCTCGGTCATTCGCTCACGTAGCGTGCCAAGCTTGATCTCGCCACTAAAAGCCTCGGCCAGGAGATGGCGCAGACGCAGGATGCCGATGACATTGGCTGGATCGCCTTCCGAGACGATGACGCGGGTGTGGTAACTCGTGGCGAGTTGCCCCATGATGTCCTCAATGGGCGCGGCGATGTCGATGGATTCAATCTCCCCGCGCGGCGTCATGATGTCGGCAACCGTGACGTGCTCCAACTCAAACAGGTTCAACAAAATGGAGCGGTGCTGTGCGGGGATGAATTGCCCTGAATCGAGCACCACGGCGCGTAATTCTTCGGCGGTTAAATGATGTCCTGCTGCATCTTGCTTGGGCCGTAGATGCAGCAAGCGAAGCAGGGATTTGACGAACAAATTGACAAACCAGACGGCGGGATAGGCAATGCGCAAGAGCGGGGTAAGCGCATAACTGATCCGGATGGCGAGCCAATCAGCGTGCATGGCGCCAGCGACTTTGGGGGTGATTTCTGAAAACACCAGCAAGCAAAAAGTCACAAACAGCGCACCGGCTTCCAGTGACCATTTTTCTTCACCAAAAATGGTCAGCGCAATGTTGGCTGTGAGCATGGCCGCCAGCGAGTTAATCAGCGTATTGCCCAGCAAAATCACGCCGAGCAGTTGATCTGTTTTACCCAGCAACTCAAGGGCCAGGCGTGCGCCGCGATGGTTCTCCTTGGCCAGATGCCGCAGGCGAATCCGGTTGGAGGCCATCATGACTGTCTCCGCCATGGAAAAAAAGCCGGAGATCACCAGCAGGATAGCTAACGCGATGAATTGCGTGCTCAAGGGGAGTTCGTCCATCGGAAGGGCCAGGTTAAACGCAGTTCAAAATAGGCAGGTAACGGGGTTTATGCACCGCGATTGAGGATGACTTCCAGCACAAAGCGGCTGCCCACATAAGCCAGCAACAGCGTGACAAATCCGGTCAGCGTCCAGCGCAAGGCGATGCGTCCGCGCCAGCCATACACATGGCGGCCAATCAGCAAGGCAGCAAAAATCAACCAGGAGAGCACGGCAAAAAAGGTTTTATGGTCAAAGCGCAAGGCTTGGCCAAAGAGATATTCAGAAAAAAAGATGCCGGAGACCAAGGTGATGCTGAGCAGCGCAAAAGCAATGTGGATCAGGCGGAACAGGATGGTTTCCATGGTCAGCAAGGGGGGTAAGCCAGCCAGGGTAGGGGACAGGCGTCCCTGATGCAAACTGCGCTCGGTCGCTGCCATCAGCAAGGCGTGCAAGGCAGCCAGGGTAAAGAAACTATAAGCGAGCATGGCGGTGAGCAGATGCAAACGAAAGGCTGGCGAGCCGATGTTGGCCAGCACATGTGGTTCCACAAACAGGCCGGGCAGCAAGCTGGCGATGGCCGCAACGGGTAAGCCGATCACCAGCAGACCGTCAAGCCGTGCATAAAGGCTTTCGATCCAGTACAAGGCCATCGCCAGCCAAACCATCACGGACAAAGCCAGCGCAAAGCCAAAGTGCAGATGTACCCCATCGAACAGGGCAAAACGGATACTGGCGGCATGAACGATGAGCGCGATAAGAAGCGCGGCCCGTTCCCAGCGCTGCATGGTTTGCAGCGGTGTGATGGGCAAATTGACGGACCCAGCACGCCAGCGGGTGCGCCATAAATGAAAACCCAGCGCGGTATATAGCGCGGCAGCGAGTACATGTATTACTATTGGAGACATTCTCAAAGTCTACACTAACGCCCATCGTTCCGATGGGTCGCCCCAAATCATGAAATCCGTCAACCTCATTGCGCCAAGGGCTGGAAAATAAAAAAAGCCCCCCCATCCTTCCCTCACGGGGAGGCTGCGCCATAGCGCGCTTGCCCAGCTATTTCACGTCAAGACACTTCAACTAATCCATCATGCTCGATAACCTCACCCAGCGCCTCGGGCGCGTCGTTAAAAACATTCGCGGCCAGGCTCGCCTGACCGAAGACAACATTGCCGACATGCTGCGCGAAGTGCGCATGGCCTTGCTGGAAGCCGATGTGGCGCTGCCTGTCATCAAGGACTTTATTGCCCGCATTAAAGAGCGCGCCTTGGGCCAGGATGTCATTGGCGCATTAACCCCCGGCCAGGCCTTGGTTGGCGTGGTACAGCGTGAATTGACCGAACTCATGGGAGGGGCGGGCGTAGGACTTGATTTAGCTACCCAGCCGCCGGCGATTATTTTGATGGCGGGCTTGCAAGGCGCCGGTAAAACCACCACCACCGCCAAGCTCGGCAAGTTTCTCAAAGAGCGGCAGAAGAAAAAAGTGCTCACCGTGAGTTGCGACGTGTATCGCCCGGCCGCGATCGAGCAATTAAAAGCCGTTTCCGCCCAGGCCGGGATTGATTTTTTCCCATCCACGCCAGAGCAAAAGCCCGCCGATATTGCGGCTGCCGCGATAGATTACGCCAAGCGCCACTATTATGACGTGCTGTTTATCGACACTGCAGGCCGTTTGGCGATAGACGACATGATGATGGCCGAAATCCGTGACTTGCACGCGCAGGTCAAGCCGATAGAAACCTTGTTTATCGTGGACGCCATGCTAGGCCAGGATGCGGTCAATACCGCCAAGGCCTTTGCCGATGCGCTGCCCCTGACCGGCATTATCCTGACCAAGCTCGATGGTGACGCGCGCGGCGGTGCGGCGTTGTCCGTGCGGCACGTGACCGGCCAGCCGATCAAATTTGCCGGCGTGGGCGAAAAGCTCGACGGCCTGGAAGAGTTTCATCCCGACCGCATGGCCAGCCGTATTCTCGGCATGGGCGACATTCTGAGCCTGGTTGAAGAAGCGCACCGTACGGTCGATCACGAAAAAGCGCAAGCCTTTGCCAAGAAAATGAAAACCGGCAAGGGTTTTGACTTGAACGACTTCAAGGAGCAAATCGGACAGATGAAAAAAATGGGCGGCATGGCCGGTTTGCTGGATAAATTGCCCGCCCAGTTAAGCCAGGCCGCGCAACAGGCGGGAGGTGCGGTCAATGACAAGGCCATGAATCGCCTGGAAGGCATTATCAATTCCATGACGCCCATGGAGCGCTCCAAGCCGGAAATTATCAAGGCTACCCGCAAACGCCGCATTGCCGCAGGTTCGGGCGTGTCGGTGCAGGAGGTGAATCGTCTGCTCAATCAGTTTGAGCAGACGCAAAAAATGATGAAGCAGTTTTCCAAGGGCGGCATGATGAAAATGATGCGCGGCATGAAAGGGATGCTGCCGGGGATGCGGTGAGGTTGGCCCGCGAAGCGGAATTCCCTGCGCGCAACGCGCTGAAAACATCGCAAAGGTTTTTTATCGCCGTATTGCCAGCGCCGACTTTTCGCAATCACGATGCGACGTCCGCGCCGGGACTCGCCCCGGCAGGCGAGATACTTTCTTGCTGCGCGGCAAGAAAGTATCCAAAGAAACGCGCCCCGCCGCCCCGGCCCTGCGGGCTACCCTCGCGAAGAAAGGCTTGCCGGGCCGGTGGCTAAACTCGCTTCTCGCTTTGCGCGCCTGGCTTCCGTTTCGCGGGACGGCGTCAGGCAACGCCACCGGACAACTCCCGGCAAGCCTTCCTCCGCTCGGCGGGACAGAGGCAAATGAGAGACTCACATGCAGTGACCACCGCATCGACATGAACCTGAAAAAGATGGCTTTATTTCCGCCCATGATGCTGCTATTGCCGGGCAATAGCTTGCGCTGTCGGCTGAACGAACTTCACGATATTCTCAACCTCTTCAAGAGTTGTATCGAACCACTCGGTACCAGGTGCCTGTCGTTTGGAGCCTCGTGCCTCCAGTGTTGCATGAATAGCGTCTTCGACGGCGGCGACACGCTGAACTTCCCATGTTTTCAAGACTACTGGATATTCAAAACAACATGTTTGCTTGCATTGCTGGATAACCCTCGCATCGGCATCACCAGTTGTTGTTAGCCCTACCTTAATGGGAAATTTTCCATCCTTTCGGATAATGGAAGGGAATGAGTAGGCGTAGACGATGCCTGCATCGTTTGATTCGATGTCTGTAGCCACGGCGTCAGCTTCCGCCATTTCTTCCTCGATGGAAATATTGCGAAAGCGGCCGCCTCCGAGATTCTCGAAGACTTTCAAGTTTTCGGCAAGGAACGGGATATAGAAGCCGAAGATGTTGCTCATTTTCTCTGTTGTATCTGACTTCGCTTTTTTTATCCTTGTTTCTAGTTGTTCTTGACTGTATGTCTCTGCCAGTAATTTTTTTGAGATTTCCCGGAGGAGAAATGGTTCATCGCCGAAGTCGCGCGCAATTTCGGCTATTCGCGGAAGCAATTCGTAACGTGCGGCGTTATAGACGTAGGAGCGAGTTGGTTCGAACGGAATTGTCATGGCGAATTTTCGGAAGGTAATTTTGCAAATTATGGCAGATATCACACCTCGGTTTTCTCACAACATAGTCGGCGGTACGTGAGTCTCTCATTTCCCTCTGTCCCGCCGAGCGGAGGAAGGCTTGCCGGGAGTTGTCCGGTGGCGTTGTCTGAGCGCAGCGAGTTTAGCCACCGGCCCGGCAAGCCTTTCTTCGCGAGGGTAGCCCGCAGGGCCGGGGCGGCGGGGCGCGTTTCTTTGGATACTTTCTTGCCGCGTAGCAAGAAAGTATCTCGCCTGCCGGGGCGAGTCCCGGCGCGGATGTCGCATCGTGATTGCGAAAAGCCGGCGCTGGTGAAACAACTGCGCTACAAGGCGGTCGAGCAAAAAACGCTCTCCTCGCCGTAGCGGATGGTAATACGGCGCGGAGCTAAAAGAATTGAACTAAATAGGTCAGCTTCGACTTTCTTTTACACCGACATGCCACGTTGCCCATGTATCCAGCGAGGATTACCGTTCTATCTGAACAGATAAAGCTGTGGTCCCCCTTTATTACGGAGAATTCGACGCCTTAATGCGTATGCAGCTTCTCCTGAAGCCAAACCTTGATCAGCGATTGATAGGGAACGTCGCGTGCGTTGGCGGCGGCTTTGAGGGCATCAAGCAGATGTTGCGGTAACCGCAGAGAAATCGTCTTCGTTGAGGGCTTCAGGTTTGGCAGCACGACGCGCTGGGCTTTCTTCCAGTCCAGGAATTCTGTCGAGTCTTTTCCCTTGGCTTCCCAAAAGATGCGCTCTTCCGCTTCGTTCTTGAATTTCGGCAGCGGTTTAGTTTGCTTGCTCATAGATGATCCTTTCTTTCCGGTGCATGTCGCGGGCTGAAATCACCCGGATAAGGGTGCCGTCAGCACGCAGGGTGAATGTGATGTGCAGCGCCCGCTCCGCGTTGGTTTTGCCCAGTGCATGAAAACGTAATTCACTCTCGCTGTGTCTGGCATCCGCCAAGAGCAACAACGGCTGATTGAAAAAGACTTCTTCCGTCTCCGCCTGGACAACTCCATGCTTTTCATTCTTGCGGGCGTTGCCATCGTCCCAGGCGAAACCGGATATTCTATCCAAGTCAATCATTGGCGTATATTATCAACATATACTTGATGGAGTAAAAGTATTTACCAGTGCAGCGGCTGGGGAAGGCGAAAGAGTTCTTATCGCGTCGCCTGCATCACCCTCGGTCCCCAGCTCCAGCGCCCTTCCCATGCGCCGCGTACCATGTTGGGATATTCGGGTTTGCCCAGGCTGCCGTTATAGCGGCCGAGTGCGCGGTACAGGTCGCCATTCTCGATATCCAGATAGTGGCGCAAGATGGTGCACCCAAAGCGCAGATTGGTGCGCAGGTGAAACAGGTTGCTGTCCGGATTGCCGATGAGCTTGACCCAGAACGGCATGATTTGCATATAGCCGCGTGCGCCAACGGATGAGAGCGCATATTTCCTGAAGCCGCTCTCCACTTGGATCAAGCCCAGCACCATGTGCGGGTCCAGCCCCGCGCGTTTGGCTTCGTAATACACGGTTTTCAGAAAATCCAGCCGTTCGGCCGGGTCGGGCATGCGCTTTTCCAGGCGCTGCGACATTTCATTTAGCCAATGCGTTTTTTCTTCCAGGGAGGCAAATTGCGGTTCCGGCGCGGCCTGGTCGGCAATGGCGGCATGCAGCGCGGCTTGCACGCTGGCCGCCAGCGGCTCGTACTGCTGCGCGCCTGCCCAGACGCCGTGGGTGTTGAGCAGGGCGGTGCCAGCGATCGCGAGGAGAAGTGTCAGGCGCACAGTTTTTGTTGGATGAAACCCAAGATGTCGTTGGCATTCACTATGCTGGCCTCACTGTCCGTGCGGCCTTTGTATTCCAGCTTGCCTTCTTTCAAGCCGCGCTCGCCCACGACGATGCGATGCGGCACGCCGATCAGTTCCCAGTCGGCAAACATGAAGCCGGGGCGCTCGTCGCGGTCGTCTAGCAGCACGTCAATGCCTGCGGCAGTGAGTTGCGCATGGAGTGCATCTGCCGCAGTTTTGACCATCTCTGATTTTGCATAAGCCATGGGCACAATGACCACGCTAAAGGGGGCGATGTTTTGCGGGAAAATAATGCCGCGTTCATCGTGGCCTTGTTCAATCGCCGCGCCCACAATGCGCGAGACGCCAACGCCATAGCAGCCCATTTCCATGACTTGATCCTTGCCTTGCTCATCCAGATAGGTGCACTTGAGCGCTTCGGCGTATTTGGTGCGCAACTGGAAAATATGCCCGACTTCAATGCCGCGGCAGATCTCCAGCGTGCCCTGGCCATCGGGCGAAGGGTCGCCTGCGACGACGTTGCGGATATCGGCGATTTCTGTCGGCAATGGCAGGTCGCGGCCAAAGTTTGTGCCGGTCAGATGGCTGCCCTCGGTATTCGCGCCGCAGACAAAGTTGTTCATCACAGCCACCGTGCGGTCAGCCACCACTCTGCCGTTAAAGCCTACCGGGCCGATGTAACCCGGTTTGCAGCCCAGCGCAGCCACGATTTCCTCATCCCGCGCAAAGCGGAATTCGCCGATATGCTTTTGCGTCTTGATTTCGTTCAGCTCGTGATCACCGCGCAACAGCAACAAGACGAACTGACCGGCTTCCTTGGCCGGGCCAGCCATTACGGCGACGGCCTTGACCATTTGGGTGAGTGGCACGCCGAGAAATTCGGCCACATCGGCGCATTTGGTCTTGCCGGGCGTTGCGCGTTTTTCCATCATCGCCGTATCACCATCGCCGACTATTATTTTAGGTGCAAGTGCCTCAGCCAGTTCCACGTTCGCCGCATAGTCAGACGCCGGGCAAAAGGCAATCGCATCTTCGCCTGAGTCGGCCAGCACATGAAACTCGTGCGACCCCGTGCCGCCAATGGAGCCCGTATCTGCTGCCACAGCACGGAACTTTAGCCCCAGGCGCGTGAAGATATGGGTGTAAGCCGCGTGCATGGCTTGGTATTCGCGCTGCAAATCGGCAAACGAGGCGTGAAAGGAATAGGCATCTTTCATCAGGAATTCGCGTCCGCGCATGACACCAAAACGCGGCCGGATTTCGTCGCGGAATTTGGTTTGAATCTGGTAAAAATTGCGCGGCAACTGGCGATAACTTTTCACTTCACGGCGCACGATGTCAGTAATCACTTCTTCGTGCGTGGGGCCAATGACAAAGTCGCGCTGATGGCGGTCTTTAAAGCGCAACAGTTCCGGGCCATAGCCGGGACCCCGGCCGGATTCTTCCCACAACTCAAAGGGCTGTACGGCAGGCATGAGCAATTCAATGGCGCCGGCGCGGTTCATTTCTTCCCTGACGATGGCTTCGACTTTGCGCAGCACGCGCAGTCCCATCGGCATCCAGGTGTAAATGCCGCCCGCTAAGCGACGGATGAGTCCGGCGCGCAGCATGAGTTGATGGCTGATAATTTCAGCGTCGGAAGGGGCTTCTTTCAGGGTGGCAATGAAAAACTGGCTGGCGCGCATGGGGGAAGACGGGTTAAAAATAACAAGGCGGTTATTTTACCCGTCCGGTGGCCATGTGCAGGTGGCTTTCCAGTGGGGCGCGATTGTGAAAGAATACCTACCAATTAATTATTGGAAGTCAATCATGCTAGATCGTGAAGGGTATCGCCCAAACGTCGGCATCATTCTGACCAATCAGCGCAATGAGGTTTTTTGGGGCAAGCGTATCCGTGAACACTTCTGGCAGTTTCCCCAGGGTGGCATTGATAAAGGCGAAACCCCCGAGCAGGCGATGTTTCGCGAGCTTTATGAGGAGGTTGGCCTAAAGCCCGAGCATGTGCGGATTATGGGCCGTACCCGCAGCTGGTTGCGTTATGAAGTGCCGCAACACTGGGTTCGTCGCGAAGGACGGAGCCATTATCGTGGCCAAAAGCAGATTTGGTTTTTATTGCGCTTGACCGGCAGGGACAGCGACGTCCAGTTGCGCGCCAGCAATAAACCAGAATTTGACGCTTGGCGCTGGAGTGATTATTGGATTCCCCTGGATACTGTGATCGAATTCAAACGCAGCGTGTATGAGTCGGCTTTGAAAGAGTTGTCGCACATTCTTTTCCGCCATCATCCTGCCCATGCCAATGCCAGGGTGGAAAGTGGTCTGGTCGCAGGCTTGGTCGAGGCTGGCAGCGCTTCCATCATAACCAGCACTGCGTCAGCCGAGGCTGCGTGCATCGAAAGGACAAAATCCAGATGAGCCAACGACATCACCTGGCCGTGGCGTGTCTTGCGCTGGCCTTGGTGGGCAGCGCATTGTCCGCTGCGGCAAGAAGCACGGGCGGCTTGATCAGTGCGGACAAGGAAATTGAGTACGTCGAGGAAGAAAAGGCGGATTGGGTAGAGGCGGGTACTCCCCTGCCACCGCCGCCTGTTGCCGCCTCGCTACAGCCGATTTATGTGAGCGCTACGGCGAGCAATCAATACCTGATCGACAGCAGCACGCTTAGCGTCGGTAGCGACGGCGTGGTGCGGTATGTGTTGGTGGTGCGCACCGCCCGTGGCGCACAGAATGTCAGTTTTGAGGGCATACGCTGCGAAGAGGGTACATGGAAAATGTATGCCACCGGCGCTGTAGATGGACAATGGAAGAAGGCGCGGATTAGTGAATGGCGACCGATTGAAAACAAGCCGGTGAATCGCTATCACCTGGTTTTAAGCCATGAATTCTTTTGTCCAAACGGGTTTCCCATTGCCAATGCTGACGAAGGCCGTCGGGCGCTGCGCATGGGGCATCATCCGGATGTCAGGTAGCGGTTGCTGATGCTATCTTCCGGCATGTTGGATTAACTCCGGTTAACTTTTGAAACTAACCCGCTGCCAAAAACGCCATGCTAGATCGCCTTATTCCTGAAATCGACAAAGTCCTGCGCACTTTATTTGCCCCTGCTGCCACCCTGCGCGCCATGCCCGGCGAGGATTTGCCCGAGGCTGATTTGAGCGATGCAGCGCGTCGCCATGCCGCAGCTTTGATGCGCATTAACCATTGCGGCGAGATTTGCGCGCAAGCCTTGTATCAAGGCCAGGCCATCACCTCGCGCCAGCCTGCCGTTAAAGCGGCCCTGGCGAAAGCTGCGCAAGAAGAAACCGAGCATCTGAATTGGACCGAGCGGCGCATCGCTGAACTCGGCGGACGCAAGAGCTTGTTGAATCCGCTCTGGTACGCAGGCTCGCTAGGCTTGGGCCTGATTGCTGGCAAGCTCGGTGACGAATGGAATCTCGGCTTTTTGGCGGAAACGGAGCGGCAAGTTGAGCAGCATCTGGAGAGCCATAAAACGCAACTATCGCCCGATGACCAAAAGTCCTGGGTGTTGCTGGAGCAAATGAAGGCGGATGAGGTAAACCACGCGCACATGGCTGTAGCCCATGGTGCGCGCGAGTTGCCGCTGCCGGTCAAAATGGCGATGAAGCTGTCATCCAAAGTGATGACTAACACGGCGTATTACCTCTAGCGCCCATGGCAGGTCATGGCAGGTCATGCCACTCCGAGGCGAGATACGGTCGGCTTTGCGCAGGCGTCGCGGATTAATTACAGCCCACTGCCGAACATAGCCGAACGGCTTGCCCGCTCAACCTTCCACCAGTTCAAAGCTGTGCGTGATTTCAGCGGTTTTGCCCAGCATGATGGACGCTGAGCAATATTTTTCTGCTGATAAATTCAGTGCACGCTCAACTACTTCCGGCTTTAAATCCTTGCCGGTCACCGTGTAATGCAAATTGATGCGCGTGAATACCTTGGGGTCGGTTTCAGCACGCTCGGCCTGCAGTTTGACGGTGCAGCCGCTGATGGCATGGCGGCCGCGTTGCAAAATCAGCACCACATCAAACGACGTGCAGCCGCCCATGCCGGCAAGCAATAACTCCATCGGGCGCGGGGCTAAATTGCGCCCGCCAGCATCTGGTGAGCCATCCATGGCGACCAAATGCCCGCTGCCGGTCTCTGCGATAAAGCTCATGCCCTCGTGCCAACGTACTGTGCATTCCATATCATCACTCCTTGAATAACCGTTATATTCTATCCTTTGCACCCTGCCTGTTTTGACGGCGTTAAACCGGGAAACCGCCGTTTCCCGCTTCCAATGCCGTTGAACCGCTGATGAATGCTGAACTTTGCCTCTTTTGCGCCCATCCCCTGCTGGTGGGGGATCCTGTTACGCGTCCAACGGCGACTTCCAGGTTAAACGACACGTTAAAGAACCATACGATGACAACACAAGATACCTTGCAGCAAGAAACGTTGCCCAACGACATGTCCGCAGAAGACAGGGATATCAAAAAAGTCGGCGCTGGCAACACGGCGGCAATAGACGCGGAAAAAGTTGCCAACACGGTTGTCAATGCGCCGCCCCTGCGCTATCGCGTCAAACTGACGCAAACCAGCGAAGTCTATGACTGCATGCCAGAAGAGAGCATGCTGCAAGGCATGGCGCGGCTTGGCCGACGCGGGATTCCTCTGGGCTGCCTGAACGGCGGTTGCGGCATTTGCAAAGTCGCTGTGGTGTCTGGCGAGTGGCAAAAAACCGGGCTGATGAGCCGCGCTCATGTGAGTGAAGAAGAAGAAGCGCGCGGCGTTGTGCTGGCGTGTCGTGCAGCACCCGGTTCAGACGTCGAAATAGACGTGCTGGGCAAAATGCAAAAGTCGGTGTTCAAGGGCTGGGGATAGCATTAACGGCGCGATAAACAGGCGGGTATTCCGAACCGTCTGATGTGATCTATTGCTTGACCAGGCAGCCGTTTTCGATGAAACTAGCCGGATGATTCCCGCCCTTGATTCCCTTGAACGCAAGCTTGAGCAATTGCTCGCCGTGATGCAGGATTTGCGTGACGACAATGCCCGTTTGCGTTTGCAAGCCGCATCGCTGGATGCCGAAAAAGTATTTTTGAAAAACAAAATTGAGGTGGTGTGTGAACGCCTTGCCGTTTTGCGCGATCAGATCCCTGAAGGGCGTCCTGACATGAGCGAACATGAATGAGATGAATGAGATGAGTGAGACACTGGACATTCAATTGCTCGGCAAGGATTACCGGGTTGCCTGTGCACCCGCTGAGCGGGAAGCGCTGGCCACCGCCGTGGCTTTTTTGGATGCGAAACTGAAAAGCATCGGCGGCAAAAGCCCTGCTGGCGCAGGCAATGCGCGGGGTAACAGTGAGCGTGTGGCGGTCATGGCGGCATTGAACATTGCGCACGAGTTATTGCAGTTAAAAGGCGCTGCGCCTGAAATTTTTTCTTCGGATGGCCATGCTGAGGCACTCAGCAAAAGGCTGCAGCGCATGGAAAGTCGGCTGGATGCGGCGCTTGATGAATATCAAACGGCTGCATAAAAACTGTAAAACTGCGCCTTAAATTTTTGCGTTGGAGTAGTATTCATAACAACAAAGTTTTTCCCCTGCGGTGTGCGCCAAGGCCATCATTCTTTGAGCCAATACGCGTGTGCGCTGGTTACCGCCCCTTGATGCTGCTGTTGTGATCGCTCTGCGAGTGAACCTGATGCGGCTGGAACGTAACCTCCCTGAACTTAGGTTCAGGATGTCGGCCAAACGCCATGCGCGGGGGAACCCTATCGAGGTCCGGATGCACGGGCCTGGCAAGCAGCCAGTCAGAAACCCCAATAGCGCACATTCCATCGCGTTCTTGGGGTTTGTTTTTGGCTGTCGTGCGGGTTATTGTTTTGCCAAACGGGTTTGGGTTTGCTCCCTGGTTTGGTTTTGCAAAACCGCTTGTTTTAAACTGCGGATTCAACTCAGACGCCACTTGTCACTTAGGAGCCAACTTGGTATGCCGCGCTACTGGTTAATGAAAAGCGAGCCTTCGGTGATCAGCATTGATGATGTGCTGGCCATGCCGAAGCAAACGGTGGACTGGTGGGGGGTGCGAAATTATCAGGCGCGCAATTTCATGCGCGATCAAATGGCGGTGGGCGACGGGGTGTTTTTCTATCATTCCTCTTGCCCTGAGCCGGGTATTGCAGGCCTGGCGACGGTTGCGCGGCAGGCTTATCCCGATCGCACGCAGTTTGATGTTGAGAGCCATTACTTTGACCCGAAAGCGACTCCAGAGAACCCGCGCTGGATGAATGTGGATGTGCGCATCGTGCGTAAAACGCGGCTGATTGGCCTGGATGAATTGCGCGCGCATCCTGAATTGGCGGGCATGCGCACCTTGCAAAAAGGCAATCGCTTATCCATTACGCCGGTGGATCCGGCCGAGTGGAAATTCATTGTTGATCGCTTGATCGGCCAAGCATGACCTGGTTTTTGGCTTATCTGGCCTTGGGCGCCGTGGCGGGTTTTTTTGCGGGTCTTTTGGGCATAGGCGGCGGCGCGGTGATTGTGCCCTTGCTGGTGATGATGTTTTCCGCGCAAGGGTTTGCCGATGCGCATTTGATGCATTTGGTCTTGGGCACGTCAATGGCGACGATTATTTTCACCTCGCTGTCCAGCATGCGCGCGCACCATCAGCATCAGGCGGTGAATTGGGCCGTGGTGAAAACCTTGAGCCCGGGCATTATTGTTGGCACTTTGCTGGGCGCGCAACTGGCGTCCCATGTGGCGACAAGGCCGTTGGCGATTTTTTTCGCAGCGTTCATGAGTTACGTGGCGGTGCAAATGATCATCAATGCCAAGCCGTCCCCTGCGCGTGAACTGCCGGGGCGGGGGGGCATGCTGGGTGCGGGTTTTGGCATCGGTGCGATATCGGCGCTTGCCGCTGTGGGTGGCGGTTCGCTGACCGTGCCATTTTTGTTGTGGTGCAATGTCAAAATGCATCACGCCATTGGCACGTCCGCCGCCGTGGGTTTGCCCATTGCCCTGGCGGGTACGGCGGGTTATCTGATCTCGGGCCTGGGCGCTACGGGTTTGCCCGCAGGCAGTTTTGGCTTTATTTATTTGCCGGCATTGGCGGGCACGGTCTTGGCCAGCGCGCTTGTCGCTCCGCTGGGTGCGCGGTTGGCGCATCGTTTGCCAGTAGCTACACTCAAGAAGATTTTTGCAGGAGTGATTTTGTTATTGCTGGCCAAGATGCTGCACGGCTTGTTTAGCCACTAAACATGGGCGGCAGAACTTGCTTGGCCCATCCCACGCCATTGCTTAAAAAGTCGGCGCTGGCGGGACGGCGATAGATGCGCTGATCAAGTGGGGGAGATCGGTAGCAACTGCGAAAAATCATTAATCGCCGCGTAATCCGCCGTGTGTTTTTCTGGTTGCTGGGTGTCCGGCTTTTTCACCGCTACCAGATGCGCGATGCCGTAAAGCCGCGCTGAATCGAGTACCGACAAGTTATCATCCACCAGCAAGGTGCGCGCAGGATCAAAGGGTTCGATGTCATTCAAGCGCTGCCAAAAGGCCTGCGCTTCTTTTGCGGCACCCAGGGCGTGCGAGCTGATGATGGCGTCAAACTGGGCGGCAAGGCCTGTGCGCTCCATTTTCAGATCGACGCTTTTATGGTGCGCGTTAGTAGCCAGCACAAGGCGCCGTCCACTCTGTTTCACGGTAGTTAAAAAGTCGATGACATGCGGGTGAATGGCAATTAAGTGCGCGACTTCCGCCTTTAACTGCATGATGTCCAGCCCCAACTCGGTTTGCCAGAAGTCCACCGAATACCAGTCCAGCGTGCCTGCACCCTGACGATAGCGGTGGGTCATTTCTTCCTTCACCTCGGCATGCGGGCGATTGAGCGATTCGGCATAGCGCAGGGGTAGATGCGTTTGCCAGAAGTGGTTATCGAAATGCAAATCCAGCAAAGTGCCGTCCATGTCGAGCAACACGGTGTCGATTTGTTGCCAATTAACGAGTGGGGCCATGGCGTCAAGTGGTCGGGTAAATTTACGGTTGGGTTTACAGTCCGCGAAATTGTGGCGGGCGTTTGTCCAGAAAGGCAGCGAGGCCTTCCTTGTAGTCTGCGGTGTCCAAAAAGTAAAACGAGGCGCGTTTTTCTTCAGCCGTTAGTGGGTTTTTACCGCTCAAGCGTTTGATCCATTGCTTGTGCGCACGCGCAACCAGGGGCGCGCCCTTGGCGATGCGGCGGGCGGTGGCAAGCGCTTCGTCAACCAGTTGGGCATCCTCCACCACGCGGCTTACCAGGCCTTTGGCATAGGCTTCATCCGCCGTGAATAATTTCCCTTCGAGCAAAATTTCCTTGGCCACGGCTGGGCCCGCCAAGGCCAGCAAACCTTCCAGCTCGCCGGGATACATCGAAAAGCCGAGCTTCATGATGGGCGCGCCCAATTGCGCATTGCGCGCGGCAATGCGCAAATCGCAAGCGCAGGCGATTTCCAGCCCGCCACCGATGCACGGGCCGAGGATGGCGGCAACCGTCGGTACGGGGCATTGGGCAATGGCGGCAAGCGCTGCGCCGACGGTCTCGTGATAAGCCATGGCCAGGTCAACGGTGGCGCGCGCGGTGCGAAATTCTTCCAGATCGCCGCCTGCGGCAAAGGCCGCGCCCTCACCGCGCAGGAGGATGCAGCGCAACGTATCGTCCTCGCCCAGGCCGCGCATGATGCTGTGTAGTTGTTGCCACATGGCGGCATTCAAGGCATTGAGTTTGCCCGGATTGCACAGGGTGACAATGGCAATGTCATCCATCCGGGTTTGGTCAATCTTCGCTTGGCTGGGGGTGGCTGTCATTAAAGCGGCGTCTGTCACTGGGTTTTTCCTTGTTGTGTCCTGGGTATTTTCTTGTTGCTTTCTTGTGGGGCGGCAGATCCCATTCCTGGGTAAATTTTTCAGGCAGGCTAATTTTATCGGTGTATTGAAGCTGAACGCGAAAGCCTTTGCAGCGCTGCGGTATAGTCAGGCGGATGAAAATTCCACAGCAAAATTTTGCCTTTCTGCTTGCCGCCTTGTCGGCCATCGGCCCGTTTGCGATTGACACTTATTTGCCTGCCTTCCCTGCCATGGCGCAAGACTTGGGCGCAACGCCGCTGCAGGTTCAGCAAACCCTCACCTTTTATCTGCTGCCCTTTGGTTTCATGATGCTGTGGCATGGCACGCTGTCCGACGCCTGGGGCAGGCGGCGGATCATTCTCGCCGGATTGTTCCTGTTTATGTTGTCGTCATTACTGTGCGCCGTTGCCCCGCGCATTGAAGTTCTGTGGCTGGGACGGGCATTGCAGGGCATGTCCTCAGGCGTGGGCATGGTGGTCGGGCGCGCCATGGTGCGTGACGTATTGCAAGGCGCATATGCGCAACGGTTGATGGCCAAAGTGGCCATTTTGTTTGCGCTTGCGCCTGCGGTGTCGCCCATTATTGGGGGTTATTTGTTGCAGATTTTTGATTGGCGCGGCATTTTTATTTTTCTCGCCTTGTTCGCTGGCCTCATCCTCGCCGCGTGTTGGGCGTGGCTGCCGGAGACGCTGGCGGTGGAAAAACGGCAATCGCTTCACCCCTGGCATTTATTGCGCGCTTATCAAGACATGCTGGGCCATGGATTATTCAATCGTCTGGCGCTGGCGGGCGCTTTGAGTTTCAATGCGTTTTTTATTTATATCGTCGCAGCGCCGGTGTTTTTGATACGCCATCTGGCACTCACGCCGCAATCGTTTGCGGTGATGTTTGTGCCCCAAGTGCTGGGCATGATGGCCGGTTCTTTTTTATCGGGCCGCCTGGCGGGCAAGCTATCCCACCGGCGCACGATCATGCTCAGCTTTGCCGTCATGGCGCTGGCATCAGGCGCTAATGTGGTGATCAGCCTCACCCTACCACCGGGTTTGCCCTGGTCGATATTGCCGCTGCCTGTATTTGCTTGCGGCATGTCGCTCTCCATGCCGAATATACAGCTGATGGCGCTGGAACTGTTCCCTGCGCGGCGGGGTTTGGCATCAAGCACCATGAGCGCGATGTCCACCTTGGTCAGTGCGCTCTCCACCGCATTGCTGGTGCCGCTGCTGTGGGACAGTACGCTAAGCCTGGCGGCAGGGATGGCGGTTTTTCTGGCCCTGGGCTGGTTGGTTTTCGTATCCACCCGCACCGATGATGGCAAGGCAAGCGTGGCATAAAAGTCGGCCCTGATGAAACAACCGCGCTACAAGGCGGTCGAGCAAAAGACGCTCTCCTCGCCGTAGCGGATGGCGGGACGGCGTGCTTTTGCCCAAGCCTTTCACGTTAAGATAATGCGAGTGGAGCTCTTTTTCCCGGATAACGATCATGCAGAATGCAGCTTACCCCATGCTTTTTTCGCCCTTGAAAGTCGGCACGCAGGTGCTAAAAAACCGCGCCATCATGGGTTCGATGCATTTGCGCCTGGAAACGCTGGATCGCCCGTTGCAACGGCAAGCCATGTTTTATGCCGAACGTGCGCGAGAGGGCGTGGCCTTGATGGTGACGGGCGGGTTTGCGCCGTGTGAGCAAGGTTTGCTGGAAGCCGGCGGCCCGCTGCTGGCGACGCCAGAACACGCCCATGCTTTGCGAACCATTACCCAGGCGGTGCATGCGGCGGGGGGGCGTATCCTGCTGCAAATTTTGCACGCGGGCCGTTATGCGCGCCTTGGCTCGGCCGTGGCGCCTTCCGCCATTGCCTCGCCTATCCATCGCGCCCATCAGGACGCCACGCCGCGCGAGCTCACGGCGGATGAGATCGAGACCCTCATTGAGGACTTCGTGAACTGTGCTGAATTGGCCGCGCTGGCCGGGTTTGACGGTGTGGAGGTGATGGGTTCGGAAGGTTATTTGCTCAACCAGTTCACCGTCACACGCACCAACTGGCGCAACGATGCTTGGGGTGGCAGTGCGGAAAATCGGCAGCGGCTGCCGGTGGAGATTGTGCGCCGCATGCGGCAGCGCTTAGGCGTGGACTTTTTGATCATGTTCCGTATTTCCGCCCTGGATTTGGTCGAAGACGGCGCGAATGCACATGAAGTCATACAGCTGGCACAAAAAATTGCAGCAGCGGGTGCGGATATTTTGGACACCGGCATAGGCTGGCATGAGGCGCGCGTGCCAACGATTGCTTACGTCGTGCCGCGCGCGGCCTGGGTATTTGCAGCGGCAAGGATCAAGCGCGCAGTGCCGATTCCGGTCGTGGCATCTAACCGCATCAACACGCCGGAAGTGGCCGAAAACGTGCTGGCCAGCGGCGGCGCGGATATGGTCTCGATGGCGCGGCCATTTCTGGCGGATCCAGCCTTTTTGGCCAAGGCGCAAGCCGGGCGGGCGGATGAAATCAATACCTGCATTGCTTGCAACCAGGCTTGCCTTGACTACATATTTTCAGGCCGTCCGGCGAGCTGTCTGGTGAACCCGCGCGCAGGACGGGAGCTTACGTTTTCTGAAATCAAGCCTGCCACCAACCGCTATCGCGTGGCCATTGCTGGCGCAGGCGTTGCCGGGCTTTCTTGCGCGGTGACTGCGGCTGAACAGGGGCATGAAGTGATCCTGTTTGAAGCAGCGGACTCGATTGGCGGGCAGATTAATTACGCGCGGCAAATCCCGACCAAGCAGGAATTTAACGAGTTGCTGCGTTACTACCGACGACGCCTGGAGGTGCTGGGCGTGCGCTTGCAACTAAACCACCGGGTTACGGCAGGGGAATTGCTTGCCGCGCAATTTGATCGCATCGTGGTCGCCACCGGCGTCTCCCCGCGCGTGCCCGAGATCCCGGGCATCGGGCATCCCAGCGTGGCGAGTTATGTCGATGTACTCTCCGGCCGCGTGGTGCCTGGCCAGCGCGTGGTGATTATTGGTGCCGGTGGTATTGGCTTTGATGTGGCTGAATTTTTATGCCATACAGCGGGTGAAGAAAAATCCGCCTTGTCCGGCGCGCCAGAAGAAATTGCGCGTTTCTTTGCCCAATGGGGTGTCAATGCCTCACCCGATGCGCAGGGTGGATTGCAGGCAGTGAACGCTTTGAGGCCGCAGCGGCAAGTGACGCTGGTTCAGCGCAAGCCGGGCAAACCCGGCCGCACGCTGGGGCTGACCACGGGTTGGGCGCTCAAAATGGGCCTGCAAAAATATGGCGTGGAGATGTTGGTGGATTGCCGGTATGAGAGGATTGATGGGCACGGCTTGCATCTCACGGTAAATGCGCAGCCGCAGGTGCTGGCGGCCGACACGATCGTGCTGTGTGCCGGGCAGGCAAGCGAGCGTGGTTTGTTTGCTGACTTGACAGCACGCGGGGTTATGCCGGCATTGATAGGTGGCGCACAAGAAGCCGGGGAGCTGGACGCCTTGCGGGCGATTGATCAGGGTATGCGCTGTGCGCTGGCCTTGTCATGAAATGCACCTTGGGTTAAACCTCGGCTATACTCAAAAAAAATATAAGACATAAGAGGGGCTGGCTATAACAAAACGTTAGCCGTTTTCCATTTTCCGGTTTTGCTGTGATGGATTTTTCAGAATCTGATGAGCACGCCAGTATTCGCGATGCCGTGGGCAGGATTTGCGCGCGGTTTGACGACCATTACTGGCTGGAAAAAGATCGCGCGGGGGGCTTCCCTCACGAGTTGCATCGCGCATTGGCCGATGGCGGCTGGCTGGGCATTTGTCTGCCGGTTGAATACGGCGGCAGCGGCATGGGCATCGCCGAAGCGGCGGTGATGATGCAAACCATTGCTGCTTCCGGTGCGGGCTTGTCCGGTGCGTCGGCTGTGCACATGAACATTTTTGGCTTGCAGCCAGTGGCCGTGTTCGGTACGCCAGAACAAAAGCAGCGCATGCTGCCGCCGCTCATTGCCGGGCAGGAAAAAGCCTGTTTTGCAGTTACTGAACCTAACGCGGGCTTGAACACCACGCAACTGCAAACCCGCGCCGAGCGTGTGGGCGGGCATTATGTGATTTCAGGCGAGAAGGTGTGGATTTCCACCGCGCAAGTGGCCGAGAAAATGCTGATCCTGGCGCGCACCACGCCGCTGGAACAATGCGTCCGGCCCACGCTGGGCTTGAGCTTGTTTTATACCGACCTGAATCGCCACTATGTTGAGCTGCGCGAAATCGACAAAATGGGCCGCAAGGCTGTTGATTCCAACCAGGTATTCATAGACGGCCTGCCCGTGCCCGTGGCTGACCGCATTGGCGAAGAAGGCCGTGGCTTTGAATACATTTTGCATGGCATGAACCCTGAACGCATTTTGATCGCCGCTGAAGCCGTGGGTCTGGGGCGTGCGGCGCTCAATCGGGCGACGCGCTATGCCAATGAGCGCATCGTGTTCAACCGGCCGATCGGGCAAAATCAGGCGATACAACACCCACTGGCTGAATCGTGGATGGCTTTGCAAGCGGCAGAGTTGATGGTGCAGCGCGCGGCTTGGAAGTATGACCATGGCGAGCCTTGCGGGGCGGATGCGAATGCCGCGAAATATCTGGCGGCGGAAGCCGGGTTTGACGCCTGCCAGCGCGCGGTGATGACCCACGGCGGTTATGGTTATGCCAAGGAATACCACGTTGAGCGCTACTTGCGCGAGATCATGATCCCGCGCATTGCGCCGATCAGCCCGCAGCTGATCTTGTGTTACATCGCAGAAAAAGTATTGGGTTTGCCCAAGTCGTATTAACCAGTTTGCATAAAAAGCAGCACCTCTTTTTGATTATTTTGGACGATTAACCATGAATAGCGATCATCTGGATACTGAACGGCAAGATAACATCCGCATGCTGGCCGAGAGTGCGCAAACCTTTGCCACCAAAGCCTCGCCGCTGACCCGCGCGCGCGGTTTGCGCGGCTCGGCAAGCGGCTTTGACCGCAGCTTTTGGGGCAAGCTCGCCGAGCAAGGCTGGACAGGGCTCTTGATCCCCGAAGCGTTTGCGGGCTATGGCCAGGGCTTTGGCGAAATGGCCGCTGTGGTGAGCGCCTTGGCCACGCAAGTGGTGCCCGAGCCGGTGGTGCCTGCCCTGGTGTTTGCCAGCCGGGCCATTGAACATACGGGTAATGGCGATCTGCAACAGCAGTTGCTGGCAAGCATCGTAGCCGGTGAATTGATTCCCGGCGTGGCCTGGCAGGAAGAACTGGCTGGTTTGCAGGTGAATTTGCCGGCCAGCGCCGTCGTGGCAGCGCCGACTAATTCAGGCATCCAGCTGACCGGCGAAAAGCATCATGTGCGCCCCGGTGCGGATTGCGATGGTTTTGTTGTGACGGCAAAGCAGGGCAATGGCCTGTCGCTTTGGTGGGTGCCGGCAAATGCCGCTGGCGTTCAGGTGAAATCAGTGGCCTTGGCGGACGGCACCAGCGAAGCCAGCGTGCGTTTTGATGGCGTGATGCTCGATAACCCGCACTGTCTGGCGCAAGGGGATGCTGCGACAGTGGCCTTCACCCGCGCCTATGACGAAACTTTGGTGATGGCCAGTGTGGAATTGCTCGCCTTGCAGCAAGCCATGCTCAATATGACGCTGGAGTACCTGCGCACCCGCGTGCAGTTTGGCAAGCCCATCGGCAGCTTTCAGGCATTGCAGCACCGCGCGGTGGATTTGCACATTCAGCAGGAGCTGACCTCCTCGGTGCTTGGTCAGGCCATCACGCTGCTGGATAGCGGATGTGATCCGGTGGAGCGGTCGCTCATGGCCAGCCGCATCAAGGCGCGCGCGTCTGACGCCGGTTTGTTGCTGGCGCGTGAATCAATACAGTTGCATGGTGCGATTGGCTTTACCGATGAATACGACCTGGGCTTGTATGTGCAACGTGCGCTGGTGCTGTCCGCCTGGCTGGGCAATGCGCAAGCACAGCGCCGTCGTTATGCGTCGATTGCCAACCTGTCGATATAAGATAAAAGCAAGGAGATACCCGAATGTCTACGAACCCGACAACCGATTGGAATGCCCTCGATACCGAAGCGTTTCGCCAAACGGTGCGCACGTTTTTTGAACAGAACTATCCGGCTGAAATGCGCTATCCCAAAACCCGCTTGCGCTGGGCCGAGATTAAAGACTGGTACATGACGCTCTCAAAGAAAGGCTGGATTGCTCCGAGCTGGCCGCAGGCGCACGGCGGCATGGGCTTGAGTCCGGAAAAATTGATTGTATTTATCGAAGAGCAGGAGCGCTGGGGCGTAGGGCGCGCGCCGGACATGGGCATCACCATGATCGGCCCGCTGCTGATTCAATATGGCAGCGAGGAGCAGCGGCAAAAATACCTGCCCAAGATCATTCAAGGCGAGCACATCTGGTGCCAGGGTTATTCCGAGCCGAATGCCGGTTCTGATCTGGCCAGCTTACGCACCGAGGCCGTGGAAGACGGGGATGACTTCATCATCAACGGGCAAAAAACCTGGACTACGCTGGCGCAAGACGCAACGCATATTTTTCTCTTGGCGCGCACCGATAAAACCGTCAAAAAACAGGAAGGCATCAGCTTTTTGCTGGCCGACTTTACAACGCCCGGCATCACCGTGCGGCCGATTCGCAACATCGCGGGGCATGAGGAATTTTGCGAGGTCTTTTTTGAAAACGTGCGCGTACCCAAGGCGAATCTGGTCGGTGGATTGAACCAGGGCTGGGGCATTGCCAAGGCGCTGTTGGGCTTTGAGCGCATTTTCCTCGGCAGCCCCAAGCAATCGCAATATGCGCTTTCCCGCGTTGAAGAAGCGGCGCATGCCTTGGGCTTGTTCGGCGATCAGGGTTTTGTGGATCGCTACACCCAATTGCAGCTGGACGTGGCTGACTTGAGCGCGCTTTATGTGCGCTTTGTGGAGCAAGTCAAACGCGGCGAAAAATTGGGGCCGGATGTTTCCATGCTCAAAGTATGGGCGGCAGAAACTTTTTCGCGGCTGGCGAATTTGCTGGTTGAAATCACCGGCGGATCGGGCGCCGTGGCGGGCGATATTGAGGTGAACGGCAAAAAGATTGATGTGCTCACCAGCTTTTACAATGCCCGGCCAGCCACCATTTACGGCGGCAGCAGCGAGATTCAGCGCAACATTATTGCCGCCAGCGTGTTGCAGTTACCTACCAAATAAAGCGGCTGATATTTCATGAGCAATCTATTTTCAGGGCCGGGGCCCGATGCGGTTTTTGCAGCAGCGCTCGCTGAAGGGCGGTTCATGCTGCAGCAGTGCGATGATTGCAAAAAACATGTGTTCTACCCGCGCGTGCTGTGCCCGCATTGCGGCTCGCCAAAGCTCGCCTGGCAGCCTGCCAGTGGTCAGGGCACGGTGTATTCCACCACCGTGGTGCGCAGAAAACCCGAGCAAGGCGGAGACTATAACGTCGCGCTCGTTGATCTGCATGAGGGCCCGCGCATGATGAGCCGGGTGGATGGCCTATCGCCGCATGAGGTGGTTATCGGCATGGCCGTGCGCGCAAAAATTATTGACGAGCCGAAAAAAGGCAAGCTCTTGGTCTTTATGCCCGCGCAAGGCGGTGTCGCATGAAGGCCACTGACTTGCGCGGAAAAACCGCGATTGTCGGCGTGGGCCTGGGTGGCTTGCCCTCGGCGCCGAACCGCAGTTCGATGGAAATTCAAACTGAAGCGGTGCATCGCGCCTTGGCCGATGCAGGATTGAAGCCCGGCGATGTCGATGGCTTATTTACCGGCTCATCGCACGCCTTCATGCCGGCCTTATCCACCGCAGAATACTTGGGCATACGGCCGAAAATTTCGGACACCACCATGATCGGCGGCTCATCCTTCATCGGCCATTTATTGCCTGCGGCGATGGCACTGCAATATGGTTTGTGCGATGTGGCGCTGATTTGCTACGGTAGCAATCAAGGCTCGGGCTTTGGCAAGCTCAAATCCATGTCCGAGCCGCAAACCTATGAAGCGCCGTATGACCCGCGCCATCCCATCACCAGTTATGCGCTGGCAGCAGCACGCCACATGCACCAGTTCGGCACGCGCCGCGAAGATTTGGCCGAAGTCGCCGTGGCGGCGCGGCGCTGGGCGCAATTGAACCCCCTGGCGTTTGCGCGGGATGACCTCACGATAGAACAAGTGATGGCCGCGCGCATGGTGAATGACCCGTTATCAACACTCGATTGCTGTCTCGTCACCGATGGCGGCGGCGCGCTGGTGCTGGTGCGCAGCGAACGCGCCAAAGACTTTCCCAGGCCGCCGGTGTATATGCTGGGCACGGCCATGGCGCACTGGCATCGGCAAATCAGCAGCATGCCTGATTTAACCGTGACGGCGGCGGCTGAATCCGGCCCGCGCGCGTTTGCCATGGCGGGCTTGACGCCAGCGGACGTGGATGTGGTTGAGCTGTACGACGCGTTCACCATCAACACGATTTTATTTCTGGAAGACCTCGGATTTTGTGCCAAGGGCGAAGGCGGTGCATTTGTGCGCAATGGCCGCATTGCGCCGGGCGGCAATTTGCCGGTCAACACCAATGGCGGCGGCCTGTCGTGTTGCCATCCGGGCATGTATGGCACCTTTTTGCTGATCGAGGCCGTCCAGCAACTGCGCGGCGAAGCCGGGGCGCGGCAGGTGGATAACACGCACATCGCGCTGTGCCACGGCAACGGCGGCGTGTTGTCGAGCCAGGTGACCGCGCTCTTGGGGGATGCGTCCACGCTGTAATTCACCGTCATTGGCTGAAAACCGGATGACTGGGCAAAGAAAAAACCACAGGAGGGCATTGCATGACAATTAACTACGACAAATTGATGGCCTGGCCGTTTGAGGATGTCCGCCACACATACACCACCCGCGACACCATGCTGTATGCCCTGGGTGTCGGGCTGGGTGCGGACCCAATGAACGAAGACGAACTGCGCTTTGTATTTGAGAAAAATTTGCAGGTCTTGCCCACCTATCCGGTGGTGCTGGGCTACCCTGGTTTATGGATCAAAGACCCCGGCACGGGGGTTGACTGGACGAAGCTTGTGCATGGCGAGCAAGGCTTGCGTATCCATCGCCTGCCGCAGACGTCAGGCGAAGTGATCGGCCGCACGCGGGTGACCGGCGTGATCGACAAGGGCGAAGGCAAGGGCGCGCTGGTGCTCTCCGAGCGAAAAATTACCGATGCGGCCAGTGGCGAATTGCTGTGCACCTTGACGTCTACGACATTTTGCCGGGCGGACGGGGGTTTTGGCGGCCCCTCGGGTCCCGTGCCTCTGCCGCACGCCTTGCCTGAGCGTGCGCCGGACCATGTGTGTGACCGGCCGACAGACGCGCGCGCTGCGCTCATCTATCGCTTGTCGGGCGACTACAACCCGCTGCATGCCGAGCCTGCCATGGCTAAAAAGGCGGGCTTTCTGCGGCCGATCCTGCATGGCTTGTGCACCTTCGGCGGCGTCGGCTATGCCTTGCTCAACGCCGTGTGCGAGAACGACCCCCAGCGTCTTGTGGCGATGAATGTGCGCTTCACCTCGCCCGTGTATCCGGGCGAGACGATACGTACCGAGATGTGGGTGGATGGCAACATCGTGTCGTTCCGCGCAAAGGTGGTAGAGCGCGATGTGGTGGTGCTCAATAACGGCCGCGCCGAAATTCAATAGCTGCGCTTTTGCGCAATACCCGAATCATTTTTGACAGGACACCGACCCGATGGATTTTCGCCTGACTGAAGAACAGCTGGCTTTGCAAGATGCTGCCAGACGGTTTGCCACCGGGCAAATGCAACCCGTGGCGAAGGCGCTCGAACGCACGGCAACGCCTGTGCCGCCCGAGTGGCTGCAACGTTATGCCGAGATGGGGTTTTTAGGCATTAACGTCGCGCCTGAATATGGCGGCATGGGGCTGGGCAATCTGGAGGCGCTCCTGGTGATTGAAGAATTCGCCAAGGTGTCTTCCGCTGTGGCTTTCCCGATTTTTGAGAGCAGCGTGGGCCCGGCGCGGGCGATCGAGCATTTCGCCAGCGAAGAGTTAAAGCGCCGCGTCCTGCCTGCCGTTTGCCGGGGCGATCTGGTGGTGGCCGTGGCAATGTCCGAGCCGGATGCGGGCTCTGCCTTGACTGATCTTAAAACCACCGCATGCGTCGAAGGTGATGCAATTGTCATCAACGGGCAAAAGCGCTGGTCCAGCGGCAGCGGCCATTCGGGCGGCTATGTGGTGTATTGCCGCATGTCGGACGCACCTGGCGCCGCTGGCATAGGCGCGGTGTATGTGGCAAAGGACACGCCGGGGCTGACGTTCGGCGCGCCGGAGCAGTTGCTGGGCTTTCGCGGCGTGCCCAGTGCGGACATGTTTTTCGACGCCGTGCGTGTACCGCAAGACAATGTCATCGTGCCTGCCGGGGGCTTTAAAAAACTCATGGAAGCGTTTGATCTGGAGCGTTGCGGCAACGCCACCATGTGCTTGGGCATTGCGGCGGGCGCCCTGGACGATGCCTTGCGGTATGTGCAGGAGCGCGAGCAATTTGGCAAGCCGATTGTGGATTTTCAGGCGGTGCAGTTAAAGCTGGCGGACATGGCCATGAAGGTGGAAGCCGCGCGGCTATTGATTTACCGCGCCGCGCACAATGCCAGCCAGGCCTTGCCTTCGATGCTGGAGAGCAGTGTGGCCAAATGTTTTGCCAACCAGATGGTGCGCGAGGTATGCGGCACGGCGCTGCAGCTTTTGGGCGCGTATGGTTATTCGACCCAGTTTCCTATGGAACAGCGCTTGCGCGATGGATGGGGCTGGGGCATCGCGGGGGGCACGATAGATATTCAGATGATCAACATCGCCTCGGCGCTGGTGGGACGACGTTTTAATCAGCGTGCGTAAAAAATCACCCGACATACCCCCGATGCAATCGGCATTCACGGCGAGGATCTGAAATGCAAGACGCAAAAAAAATCGCCGGGGCTGCAACGGATGCTGGCAAGGGCGCGTTAAGTGGCCTCAAAGTGATCGACCTCTCGCGCGTGCTGGGTGGGCCATTTTGCGGGCAAACGCTGGCTGACCATGGCGCACAGGTGATCAAGGTCGAGCCGCCGCAAGGGGATGAGACGCGTAGCTGGGGGCCGCCTTTTGATGCGGCAGGCTCGGCGGCTTATTACGCGGGCTTGAATCGCAACAAGCAAAACATCGTGATTGATTTATCCAAGCCTGCCGGACGAGAGATTGTGTTCCGCCTGCTGGAGGACGCGGATGTGTTGATCGAAAACTTCAAGATCGGCACGCTGGAGCGTTGGGGCATGGGCTATGAAGCGGTATTGCGAATGCGCTTTCCGCGCTTGATTCATTGCCGCGTGAGCGGCTTTGGCGCGGATGGCCCCTTGGGCGGCGCGCCCGGTTACGACGCCATTGCGCAAGCCATGGCAGGCGTGATGAGCGTCAATGGCTCGGCCGACACGGGTCCCTTGCGCGTGGGCGTGCCGGTGGTGGACATCACGACGGGATTGCTCGCCACGCAAGGTGTTTTGCTGGCCTTGACTGAACGCACCCACTCCGGCCTCGGCCAGTTTGTGGATGCCACGCTCTATGACACAGCCATATCACTCCTGCATCCGCAAAGTGCCAACTGGCTGCAAGCGGGCACAACGCCCGCGCTTTCTGGCAATGCGCATGCCAACATCGTGCCGTACGATAAATTCCCCACGCGCACGGGCGATATTTTTTTAGGCATAGGCAATAACGGGCAATACCGGAAATTTTGCGAATATTTAGGCAAGCCCGAACTGGGCAGTGATCCGCGCTTTGCCACCAATGCCGGGCGCTTTGCCCACCGCACTGAATTGCGCGCGCTGATTGAGGGGGAATTAAGTCATCTGGATGGCGCCGCGCTGTGCACGGCCTTGCTTGCCGCGGGCGTGCCGGCCGGCCCCGTACGCTCCTTGCCCGAGGTGCTCGCGCACCCGCATACGCTGCATCGGCAAATGGTGGTGGAAACTGAAGATGGCTATAAAGGCACGGGCATTCCCGTCAAGCTCTCGCGCACGCCGGGGCGCATTGCGCATCGCGCGCCTAGGTTTGGCGAACATACGCGCGAGATTTTGCATGCGCACGGCTATAACGATGCGGCCATACAAACCCTGCTCGCCGAGGGTATCGTCATGGCAGAGGCCTGAGCTGAACAAATCAGCGCAGTGATGGATCCGATGCGATAAACATGCCAGGATGGCCGGGAGCGTGCGGGCTCGCCAAAAAGGGATACTTGCCAAAAGCACGCTTGCCTGTATTCACACCGTGTCCCGATGCACGCTGGGTGGCCAACTGGGGTTTCCAAGTTAAATCAGCGATCCAATGCCGCCATCATCGGCGCAGCGTAGCGCTCGCTAGCAGCCGCCACCAGCGCCAGATTGCGCTGAAAATTCTCTCCCTCAAAGCGGGGCGAGCGGCGGCGAAAATCGTCCTCGGCCAAATCATCAACGCGCTTGATCTGCCCGGTCAGAAATCCGCGCCCCAGCGGGCTGTAGGCCACAAAGCCGATGCCCAACTCGCGCACGGTGGGCAAAATAGCGTCTTACACATCACGGCGCCAGAGTGAATATTCCGTTTGCAAGGCCGTGATCGGATGCACCTTGTGCGCACGGCGCAGGGTGTCGGGCGCGGTTTCCGACATGCCAAGGTAGCGCACCTTGCCCGTCCGCACCAAATCGGCCATGGCGCCGACCGTCTCTTCAATCGGCACGGCAGGATCGACGCGATGCTGGTAGTAAAGATCAATGTGATCCACACCCAAGCGGCGGAGTGATGCATCGCAAGAAGATTTGACATAAGCCGCATCGCCGCGCACGCCGAGAAACTCGCCATTTTTACCGCGCACATTGGCAAACTTGGTCGCCAGCAGTACCTGGTCGCGGCGACCTTTAATGGCGCGCCCCAGCATTTCCTCGTTGGTAAAAGGAGCGTACATGTCGGCCGTATCAAGAAAACTTACACCGAGCGCCAGCGCGCGGTGTATCGTGGCGATGGATTCGGCTTCATTGCTGGGCCCGTAAAACTCCGCCATGCCCATGCAGCCGAGGCCAATGGCAGAAACCTTGAGGCCGGTCTGGCCCAGAGTACGGGTTTTGATCATTTGTGGGCTCCTGAGTTTTTCGCGAATTCAACTTTTCGTGCGAATGTAAAAAGTCGGCGCTGATAAAGCAACTGATGAAACCACCCTACAGCAAGAAGGGGCAGGAAAGAACCCTGCCCGCGTAGCTAGAGATGCGCTACCAAGCGGTCGAGCAAGAAACGCTCAGCCTTGCAGACCTGGAATTCCGCTTCGCGGACAAGTCTCCTCTCCTCGCCGTAGCGGATGGCGGGACGGCGCACCGCAAGCGCCTGCGGGGCAGGTTATTAAGCTGACAAGGCTGATGAGGCCTGAACGAAAGCCAGGACACAAGGAGGTGTGCTTTTTCTATCCGTTAGCGATTGCAAAAGCGGCGCGTGCCAGAAAGGCAAGCAGGGCGAAAAGTTGCGCCCAGCCGGACAAGCTCCAGCGGATGAGCGGGTGTTGGGGCACGAACCCTAGCCCGACAACAAAACCTGCGCTCATCGCCCACATGATCAGCAGGGCGGCCAGGTGATCCGCTTTGTCGTTGAATGCGAGCAGCCTGGGGTAAATGGTCACGCTGACCATGATGAGCAGCGAGATGGCCAAGGGGAGCTTGGCCATGGGTTGATGGGGTGGCGCTTTATTTGTGCCGGTTGGCACGGTCTTCTTCATATTCGCCCCAGATGGCATTGAGAATGGAGAGTAAAACGGCAAAGCCGACGCCTAACACCCATGAAAAATACCACATGAAAACTCCTTCATCGTTTGATTTGACAGTTGATTGATACATTCATTGCAGCCGCTTATCGCAGCCATTGCGCTCAATATGCGCGATGGCTGTTTTCGCGGATATACGCTGCGGTCACTTTGCCTGCCATGACGCGATAGGCCCAGCTGGTGTACAAAATGATCAATGGCAAAAAGATGAGCGTGGCCCAGAACATGACATTCAGGGTCAGGTGGCTGGAGACGCTATCCCAAACCGTCAAACTGGCAATGGGGTCGCTCGATGAGGGCATCAGGAAGGGGAACATCGAGCCGCCTGCCGTTCCGATGACGCCGAGGATCGCCAGGCCGGAGCACCAAAAGGCAGCAAAGGTCCTGCCCAGTTTGACCAACACGGCGGCCAGTAGCGCGCCGACATAAGCCAGGGCGGGCAATGCGATGAGCATAGGCGCTTTGTCATAGTTGGCAAGCCAGGCACCCGCGCTTTTGATCACGGTCTTGGTAAGCGGGTTAGCGGCAGCGGCCGGGTCAATGATTGATGTGATGACATAGCCCGGGATGCTCATGGCCAGCCAGATACCGGCGGCAGAAAAAGCCGTCAGCAATACCGCACAGGCGATGCCGCTGGCTTTTGCCGCGCGTTGATGAATCGCGCCTTCCGTGCGGTGCGCCAGATAGATTGCGCCGTGCATGATGAGCATAGCGCTGGAAACAACACCGCATAGCAGGGCAAATGGATTGAGCAGGGCCCAAAAACTGCCGGTGTAATAAGGGATCAGGTATTGATCGAAATGGAAGGGTACGCCCTGCAGCAGGTTGCCGAAGGCAACACCAAAGATCAGTGGCGGGATAGCGCCGCCGATGAACAGGCCCCAGTCCCAGGTTGAGCGCCAGCGGGCATTGTTGATCTTGCTGCGGTAATCAAAGCCCACCGGGCGGAAAAACAGCGCCCACAAAACCGCCAGCATGGCCCAGTAAAAGCCGGAGAACGCAGTGGCATAAATCAGCGGCCAGGCGGCAAAAATGGCACCTGCCGCAGTGATGAACCAAACCTGGTTGCCGTCCCAGTGCGGGCCGACGGTGTTGATGATGACGCGGCGCTCTTCGTCATTCCTGCCCAGGAAGGGCAGCAGCGTGCCAACGCCCATGTCGTGCCCGTCCATGATGGCAAAGCCGACCAGCAGAACGCCGATAAATAGCCACCAGATCAATTTGAGTGTAGGGTAGTCAAGCATTTTCAGTCTCCTCAGGCGTGTGCTGCTTCATCTTGATAACGACCCGTACCTAAACTGCCGGGGCCTTGCCGCGCGAAACGAACCATCAAATACACTTCAACTACGAGCAGGACGGTATAAAAGCCGATAAAACCCGCCAGTGAGGCATACAGCGAATTCACCGTCAAGGTGGAAACAGACAGGTGCGTTGGCAGTACGCCATAAATCGTCCACGGTTGCCGCCCGTATTCGGCAACCAGCCAGCCTAACTCGCAGGCGATCCACGGCGCGGGTAAAAACCACAGCGCCGAGCGCAGCAGCCAGCGTTTTTCGGCAAAGCTGCCCTTGATCGAGTACCAGGCAGCCAGGCCGAACAGCAGCAGGATTAAAAAGCCGAGCGCGACCATCAAGCGGAACGACCAGAACAGCGGAGTTACGCGAGGGATGGTGTCATTGACGGCTTGCTCGATGATGGCCGGGGTGACCTGATCCATGCGGGTCACGTATTTACGCAGCAGCAGCCCAAAGCCGAGATCGGCCTTTTTGGCCTCAAACGCCGCTTTGAGCGTGGGATCGGTTGGCTTTGCGCGGACTTGGTCCAGTAGATTTACGGCCTCGATGCCATTGACGATACGCTTGCGGTTTTTCTCGCGAATTTCCTTGATGCCGGGAATTTGCTTATCCAGCGAGCGCGTCCCGATTAGCCCCATGACCCAGGGAATCTGCAGCTGATAATCATTTTTCAATTCAGCCTGATTAGGCACGGCGATGAGATTGAACGGTGCCGGCGCCGGCTCGGTTTCCCACATGGCTTCGATGGCGGCAAGCTTGGTCTGCTGGGCTTCGCCTACGGTATACCCTGATTCATCACCGAGGACGATAACCGAGCAGGCCGAGGCCAAACCAAAGGCGGCTGCGATGCGAAAGCTTTTTTTGGCGAACTCGACGTTTTTACCCTGCAACAGATACCAGCTGGAAATTGCCAGGACAAACATCGCGCCTGTCACGTATCCCGCTGAAACGGTGTGCACAAACTTGGCTTGTGCATCGGGGTTGAAAACAACAGCGGTAAAGTTGGTCATCTCCATGCGCATGGTCTCATAGCTGAATTCCGAGCCCACGGGGTTTTGCATCCAGCCATTGGCAATCAGTATCCACAGCGCGGAAAGATTGGAGCCAATGGCCATTAAAATGGTCACCAGCAGATGTTGCTTCCTGGAAATGCGCTCCCAGCCGAAAAAGAACAAGCCGATAAAGGTGGATTCAAGGAAGAAGGCCATCAAGCCTTCAATCGCCAGCGGGGCGCCAAAAATATCGCCGACATAGTGCGAGTAGTACGCCCAGTTGGTGCCAAACTGGAATTCCAGCGTAATGCCGGTGGTTACCCCCAGGGCAAAATTGATGCCGAACAACTTGCCCCAGAACTGGGTCATGTCGCGATAAATCGTCTTGCCCGTGGTGACATAAACGCTCTCCATGATCACCAGCAACCACGTCATGCCCAGTGTGAGCGGCACGAAAAGAAAGTGATACATCGCCGTCACAGCAAATTGCAGCCGCGACAAATCAACCAACAACTCATTGCCCATGATGTTCCCCTTGATGACTTCCCTGTGAGGCCGTCGAGACAGTGGTGCGAACCCCGAGTCGAGCGGAGACGGCTTCCGCCTCGGGTGAAACATGGTTGGAATGGAAAAAGAAGAACCACAAGCCACCCAAGGCCACGAGCTTAATGAGCACAACGGCGATTAGTTCGCGTACCAAGCGTTGATTGGTCAGGTGCATTTTTCCCTCTCTCATCATTGCCTGAGGCAGATATTCTGCAACCGCCTCATCTTACTTCGCCAGCTTAGGCATAAAACGCAAGCGAAGCAATCATGGATATTGCGCTGCATCAATTACAGGCCATATTTTTGTTCGACTTGTCTGATGCGTTGCGTTTTAGTTTGTCAGACAATAGAAAAACTGACGTGAATTCAATACGCGGTATATGGGGCGCCCGGTTATCGGGACGTTTTGTCCCTGCCAGCAGCGCAACGCAAAATCGTGCGCGAAGTCATCCTCGCATTTGCCAAGGCGCAGGCAGCAGCCGAGCCGGACAAGCCGCTGCCGCGGGGTTGATGCGTTTGCTGGTCATCTGTCTTGTTGGTAATGCTTATTGGTCGGCTCTTGCCCCGTTCAAATATGAAGTGCGACTGCTAGAGCCGCCCGTGCATCGCTTGGGTTGTCTTGCCCGCCGGTATATAATCCCGCCCCTGCTTCCGAGGAGCGCTGCAAGGTCGGGCTAATGTTTTAATTGGCTCACCCTAGGCTCGGAACCTGTTTTCAACGGCGCTCACCTACCCTGAAATTTTTCCGGGGTGACGAGTGAGCCGAATTGCCGAAGCCTTATCTTTCAGCATCGCTCCCGCCCCGGTCATGAATTGGAGAAACCCGTGACCGCCAGCCACCGCCCGCACCATCCGCAACCTGACCGCAGCGCCGAACTGCGCGACTTGCTTGCCCGGCGCATCCTGATCCTCGATGGCGCCATGGGCACGATGGTGCAGCAGCATGGTTTGCAGGAAGCCGATTATCGCGGCGAGCGTTTTTTAACGCATGCGAAAGATTTGAAGGGCAATAACGATTTGCTGTGCCTGACGCGCCCGGACGTGATTCGCGGCATCCACACGGCCTATCTGGAAGCCGGGGCGGATATTCTGGAAACCAACAGCTTTAACGCCACGCGCGTGTCGCAAGCGGAATATGGCTTGGCGGATGTGGCGTTTGAGTTGAATGTGGCCGCAGCGCACCTGGCGCGTGAAGCGGCGGACCAGTTTTCCACGCCCGATAAACCCCGCTTTGTGGCCGGGGTGTTAGGGCCCACTTCGCGCACGGCTTCGCTCTCGCCGGATGTGAATGACCCCGGCGCGCGCAACGTCACGTTTGATGCCTTGGTCGCCGATTACATCGAATCCGCGCGCGGCCTGACGGCAGGCGGTGCGGATATTTTGCTGGTCGAAACGATTTTCGACACGCTGAACGCCAAGGCCGCGCTGTTCGCCATCGAGCAGTTTTTTGACGAAGCAGGCCGCCGCTGGCCGGTGATGATTTCCGGCACGATCACCGATGCTTCCGGCCGCACGCTCTCCGGCCAGACGGCGGAGGCCTTCTGGAATTCGCTGCGCCATGTCAAACCCTTGTCGTTCGGCCTGAACTGCGCGCTGGGCGCCAAGGAGTTGCGCCAGTATGTGGCCGAGATTTCGCGCCTGTGCGATTGCTTTGTTTCCGCCCACCCGAACGCCGGGCTGCCCAATGCCTTTGGCGGTTACGATGAGTCGCCGGAGATGCTGGCGGATGAGCTGCGCGAGTGGGGCGCAGGGGGTTTGATCAATATCGTGGGTGGTTGCTGCGGTACGACGCCAAAACACATCCGCGCGATTGCGCAGGCGCTGAAAAACACGCCACCTCGCCGTGTCACCAGAGCCGACAATTTTTTACATTTGTCCGGCCTCGAACCCTTCACCATCAATGACAACAGCCTGTTCGTGAATGTGGGCGAGCGCACCAATGTCACTGGCTCCAAAGCCTTTGCGCGCATGATTCTTGAAGGCCGCTTTGACGATGCGCTGGCGGTGGCGCGGCAACAGGTGGAAAACGGAGCGCAGATCGTCGACATCAACATGGACGAGGCGATGCTCGATTCGCAAGCGGCGATGGTGAAGTTCCTCCACCTCGTGGGCTCCGAGCCGGATATCTGCAAAGTGCCCTTGATGCTCGACTCCTCGAAATGGGAGGTGATCGAAGCGGGCTTGAAATGCATCCAGGGCAAGGGCATTGTCAATTCGATTTCGATGAAAGAAGGCGAGGCGAAATTTATCGGGCAGGCACGCCTGGCGCGGCGCTACGGCGCGGCGGTGATTGTCATGGCGTTTGACGAACAAGGCCAGGCCGACACTTTCGAGCGCAAGACGCAGATCTGCCAACGCGCGTATGACTTGCTGGTGGCGGACGGCTTTCCGGCCGAAGACATTATTTTCGACGCGAACATTTTCGCCATTGCCACGGGCATCCCCGAGCACGACAACTACGCGGTGGATTTCATCAACGCGGTCGCCTGGATTAAAGCCCACCTGCCGCACGCGCGCACGTCGGGCGGCGTCTCCAACGTGTCGTTTTCCTTCCGTGGCAACGATGCGGTGCGCGAGGCGATCCACACGGTGTTTTTGTACCACGCCGTCAAGGCCGGTCTGACCATGGGCATTGTCAATGCCGGGCAGTTGGGCGTGTATGACGAGCTGGACCCGGTGTTGCGCGAAAAAGTGGAAGACGTGGTGCTCAACAAGAAACCCGGCGCGGGCGAAGCGCTGGTGGAGTTTGCCGGCAGCGTCAAAGGCCAGGCCAGGGAGCAAGTGGTTGATTTATCCTGGCGCGAGGCGCCGGTGGACAAGCGGCTGGAGCACGCCATGGTCCGGGGCATCACCGAGTTTGTGGTGGCCGACACCGAAGAGTGCCGCGCCACGCTGATGGGCGAAGGCAAGCCGCCACTCGCGGTGATCGAAGGGCCGCTGATGGCGGGCATGAATGTGGTGGGCGATTTGTTCGGCGCGGGCAAGATGTTCTTGCCGCAGGTGGTCAAATCCGCGCGCGTGATGAAGCTGGCCGTGGCGCACTTGCTGCCGTATATCGAGGCGGAAAAACTGCGCACGGGTTCCACCAGCAAAGGCAAGATCATCATGGCGACGGTTAAGGGCGACGTGCATGACATCGGCAAGAATATCGTCGGCGTGGTGCTGGGTTGCAATGGCTACGACGTGGTCGATTTAGGGGTGATGGTGCCGGTGGATAAAATTTTGCACGCTGCCAGGGAGCACGGCGCGCAGGCCATTGGCCTGTCTGGCCTGATTACGCCGTCGCTGGAAGAAATGGCGAATATCGCCAGCGAAATGCAGCGCCTGGGCTGGGGCGAAGCAGGGGGCGCCAGTGGCACCAGTGGCGCCAGCGCCTTACCCTTGCTGATCGGCGGCGCGACCACCAGCCGTGCGCACACGGCGATCAAGATCGCGCCGAATTACGCCGGGCCCGTGGTGTATGTGCCGGACGCCTCGCGCGCGGTGGGCGTGGTCACGCAGTTGCTGTCGATTGATATGCGTCAGGATTTCGTCAATGAGGTGGCGGCGGATTACGAGAAAGTGCGCACGCAGCATGCGGCGAAAAAGGGCGTGCCGCTGGTGTCTCTTGCGGCAGCGCG
>DILC01000029.1 GCA_002424865.1 Rhodocyclaceae bacterium UBA5602
TTTTCTTTATCAGTGGTGCAGGTTATATACGGAGCCTTGAATAGAAATGAATTAGCCGCGATGGCCTTTTTGGCAGGTTTTATTCTGATTTTGCCATATTTTTTTACAAATGGATTTGCATCCGGCAAAGGGGTTAATTCGAAGTATCTCGACCTAATAATCGGCTTTCATGTATTGATGTTCTTTGTGCAATATTTCGTATTTCATGTTTTCTCGTACCCGATTGATTTTCATGGGACTGTTGGTTCGATCGATGCGCGTACTTTTAATGAGGTAACCGGATATTTTAGGGCGGCAGGATTGTTTCAGGAACCAAATAGCTATTGTGTGACTATTTATGCCTTGCTCATCTTGAAACTAATTATTTCGGATGGGAGAGTCGATTTGCTAGGCCTTGTGGCTTGGTTTTCTCTTTTTGCTTCCGAATCCTTGTGGGGGGGTGGAGCAGGGGTGGTCGTAGCAATATTATTTTTCAACTCGAATTTGATTAGATATTCGGTTGTTGTTCTGCTGGCGACCTCATTTTTTGTGTTTGTTAATGCACCTGAACTGTTTAATTATATTCTCGATCCAATTACGGTTACACGTATGCTGGATTTGGATTTGGATCCGTCTAGGCATGCTAGATATGGATTGACGGAGAATATAAATCTGAATTTCCATTTTTTTTTGGGTAGCGGCATAAATACATCGGATTTTCAATCATTTTTCGGGGCTAATGGGTATAGTTTTGCCATCTATTCATTTGGCCTACTTTGGACTATTGGATTTTTAATGGCAATTTATTTTAATTCTTCTGCCCATCGTCTGAAAGTCGTGGTTGCGGTGTTATTTGCAATGACTACATACCCATTGTTTACTTATCTATTTTGGTATGCGTGGTTGGCCTTGATGGTTAGAGGGAGGGATCATGAACCTGCTTTGCCATAGGGGGTACTGGGGGGAGGGCGAAGCGAAAAACTCCCTTGCCGCTCTGGAGCGCGCCCTCCTGTCCGGTTTTGGTGTCGAAACGGATATCCGGGATTGCGATGGCATCCTGGTGGTTTCCCATGACACGCCGCGGCTAGCCGGTGCGCTGACGCTGGAGAGATTCTTGACGGCTTACGTGGCTGCGGGCAGGCGCGGGATGCTGGCATTGAACATTAAAGCGGACGGCCTTCAAGAGGCGCTACAGGACGTGTTGACCCGCTTCGATGTGACTCGCTATTTTGTATTTGACATGTCAGTGCCCGATACCTTGGGCTATATCAGGCGTGGGTTGCCTATTGCTGCCAGGCTAAGCGAGTATGAGGATGGCCGTTGGTTTTTCGATCAGGCTGATACGATTTGGCTGGATGCCTTTGAGGGGGAATGGTATTCCCGCGAGTACGTTATTGATCTGCTGGAGTCTGGAAAGCGGGTTTGCGTCGTTTCACCAGAACTGCATAAGCGTCCCCACCGGATGCTATGGGAAGAATTGCGCACGATTCCGGAGTCGCTCACACAAGAGCTCTACCTTTGCACCGATTTATTTTTAGAGGCGATGGAGGCTTTTAATGTCCAAAAAAATTAAAGCAGTCATATTCGACATGGATGGCGTCTTGATTGATGCCAAAGATTGGCATTATGAAGCACTTAATCGTGCTCTTTCGTTGTTCGGGATGGAAATCAGCCGGTATGACCATCTTGTCACCTACGATGGACTACCGACAAAAAAGAAATTGAAAATGTTGACAATGGAGCGAGGTTTGCCCGCTGCACTTCATGATTTTTTGAATGATTTGAAGCAGAAATTCACCATGGAATTGGTCGCTACCCGGTGTCGCCCCACTTTTGCTCATCAGTACGCATTGGCCAAGCTTCGCGCCCAAGGAATGCCTTTGGCAGTTTGCTCAAATTCGGTTCGCAGCACAATTGAGCTCATGATGCGCAGAGCCGCACTGTTGGATTATCTTGAGTTTTTTCTTTCCAACCAAGATGTTGCCAAGGGTAAACCTGACCCGGAAATCTATGTGAAAGCAATGGATCGCCTTGGGCTGCAACCTGAGCAATGTTTGATTGTTGAGGACAACCCCAACGGCATTGCGGCGGGTAAGGCTTCCGGTGCTTTTGTTCTTGAGGTCGCTTCGGTTACTGATGTTAATCTGGAAAATATTCTCGCTGCAATTTCTCATTTTGAAGGAGGCGCGACATGCTGAACGTTCTGCTGCCTATGGCTGGAATTTCTCCACTTGCAGAAGAGATGGACTACCCCTATCCATCTCCACTTGTGGAGATCTGTGGAGTTCCGCTGATTCAACGTGTTATCGAAAACCTTAACGAGTTGGGTAATGAGATTTGTATCACAGCGATATTACGTTCAGAGGATTGTCGTCGTTTTCACTTGGATAGCACGCTGAAATTACTAGCTGGTAGTAATACACGAATAGTTAGCTTGCAAAAAGAAACCGCTGGGGCACTCTGCTCCGTATTGATGGCTATTGAGCATATCTACAACGATACCCCTTTGGTGATCGCTAACACCGACCAAATTTTCGGCAGTGGGACACTTCGTTCATTTGTGCAGCAAATAGAGGCGATGACACCTGATGCGGCCTGCCCTACGTTTGATTCCGTTCATCCGCGGTGGTCCTGCTTGCGCCTTGACGATGGACGTGTTATTGAGGCGGTAGAAAAAAACCCCGTTAGTCGCCATGCGGTAGCAGGTTTATATTATTTTAAGTCAGGTAAGCAATTTGCTGATTCAGCCATGCGCGCCGTTTTAAATAGTAGAGATATTGATGGTCGTTTTTTTATCTCGGCCGCACTTAATGAATACATTTTGGAAGAAAAAACGGTCGTTTCCATTCCCATTGACAGTGCTTCCTATCATTCTTTTTTTACTGCCCAGAGAGTCGTTGACTATGAGCACTGGCAACGTAATGTCGCCAATATGAGCAAGGTTTAATAACTGATGTGTGGTTTTGGCGGGTTCTTGGGGGGGGTGGCATTCGGCGAATCCGAAGGCAAAGGTATGCTTTCCGCAATGACAAGCTCCCTTTTCCATCGGGGACCTGACAGTAGCGGTGAATGGGTTGATGTCAATGCTCAAATTGGATTCGGACATCGTCGCCTGTCGATTGTTGACTTGTCGCCTGCTGGGCACCAGCCGATGGTTTCCGCCGGTGGGCGCTATGTGATTGCCTTCAACGGCGAGATTTACAACCATGTCGAATTGCGAAAAGCGGTGGAGAAGGGGGGCGGCCCTCACCCCGGCCCTCTCCCGGAGGGAGAGGGGGGGGCGGCTTGGCGCGGGCATTCCGATACTGAGACGCTGCTGGCCGGTTTTGATGCCTGGGGCATTGAGGCCACAGTCAGGCGGGCTGTGGGCATGTTCGCTTTCGCCGTGTGGGACAGGCAAGCACGTACGCTGACGCTGGGGCGGGACCGCCTGGGTGAAAAACCGCTGTACTACGGCTGGCAGGGTGATGCTTTTCTGTTTGGCTCGGAGTTGAAGGCGCTCAAGGCGCACCCTGCTTTTGCGGCGGCGGTGGACCGCAATGCTTTGGCCTTGCTGATGCGGCATAACGCGATTCCGGCACCGTATTCCATTTACCAGGGCATCAAGAAGCTCCTGCCCGGCTCGCTGCTGACCATGTCGCTGCAAAACCGACACGCCGAGCCGGTGCGCTATTGGGATGCGTGCCAGGTGGTGGCCGGTGGGCTGGCGCAGCCCTTTGTCGGCTCACCCGATGAAGCGGTTGATGCACTTGATAAATTGCTGCGCGATGCTGTGGCGCAGCAGATGATGGCCGATGTGCCCTTGGGCGCATTTTTGTCGGGCGGCGTGGATTCATCCACCGTGGTGGCGTTGATGCAGGCGCAAAGCAGCCGGCCGGTGCGTACTTTCAGCATTGGTTTTCATGAGGCCGGGTACAACGAAGCCGAGCATGCCAAGGCCGTGGCAAGGCATCTTGGTACGGACCATACGGAACTCTATGTGACCGCACAGCAGGCGATGGATGTCATTCCCCGCTTGCCAAGCTTGTACTGCGAGCCATTTGCCGATTCGTCGCAAATCCCCACGTTTCTGGTGAGCCAGATGGCGCGGCAGCATGTGACGGTGTCGCTCTCTGGCGATGGCGGCGATGAACTGTTTGGCGGCTACAACCGCTATGTGCTGGGGCAGCGTCTGTGGGGCAAGCTCTCGCGCCTGCCGGTGGGGCTGCGTGCGGCGCTGGCGCGGGGGATTCACGCGTTGTCGCCAGACGCCTGGAACCGTTTGCTGGGGCCGATCCAGCCCTTGTTGCCCATGGGCTTGAGCCAGGCCAACGTGGGCGACAAACTGCACAAAGGCGCTGCCGTGATGGCGGCCCAAACGCAGGCGGAGCTGTACCGCTTGCTGGTCAGCCATTGGGCGGAGCCGGAGGCGCTGGTGCTGGGTTCGCAGGAGCCACCCACCGTGTTGACAGACCCCGCACTGCAGCCGCAAGCCGACAACTTTGTGCATCAGATGATGGCGCTGGACACGGTCACCTATTTGCCGGACGACATTTTGACCAAGGTGGACCGGGCCGCCATGGGGGTGAGCCTGGAAACGCGCGTGCCCATGCTGGACCATCGTGTGGTGGAATTTGCCTGGCAGTTGCCGCTGGATTACAAGCTGCGCGGTGGGGTGGGCAAGTGGCCTTTGCGTCAGGTACTTTACAAATACGTGCCACGTGAACTGATCGAGCGGCCTAAGATGGGGTTTGGTATTCCTATAGACAGTTGGTTGCGCGGGCCATTGAGAGACTGGGCCGAAGATTTGCTCGATGAGTCTCGTCTGCGGCAGGAGGGGTATTTCAACCCGCAACTGGTTCGACAAAAATGGATTGAGCACTTGTCGGGGCGGCGTAACTGGCAATACCTGTTGTGGAATGTGCTGATGTTCCAGGCGTGGCTGGCGGAGCAGTAAACGACATGCCGGCAAGATTATTGTTTGTGGTCAACGACCCGAATTTTTTTCTCTCGCATCGCTTGCCTTTGGCGGCGGCGGCCAGGCAAGCGGGTTTTGAGGTGCATGTGGCGACGATGCCGGGTGAGGGGGCGGAGCAGATTCGAGCAGCCGGTTTCCCCCATCATGTTCTGCCATTGAGTCGCAGTGGCAAAAATCCGTTCGTTGAATTTTTTTCTCTGCTGGTTTTGATCCGGCTTTTCCGTCAACTCAAACCTGGGGTCGTTCATCTGGTGACGATCAAGCCCGTGATTTACGGCGGCATTGCAGCCCGTATCGCCGGTGTGTCGGGGGTGGTGGCGGCCATATCGGGCCTGGGTTTTGTATTTATTCAAAAAGGCTTCAAAGCAAAGCTGATGCGCTGGTTGGTGGGGCGGCTGTATCGCATCGCCCTGGGGCATGCGAATTTGCGTGTGGTTTTCCAAAACCCGGATGACCGGCAGAGTGTTGCCTGGCTGGCAGGCCTGCAAGAGAAGCAAACAGTTTTGATTCGTGGGTCCGGGGTTGATCTGGATCGTTATAGGCCGACGTCCTTGCCAAGTGGCGTGCCTGTGGTGATGTTGGCGGCGCGTTTGTTGGCCGATAAGGGCGTATTCGAATTTGTGCAGGCGGCGCGTCTGTTGAAGCAACGGGGCTGCCATGCGCGGTTCGCCTTGGTGGGTACGGTGGACCCGGGCAACCCGGCCAGCTTTACACAAGCGGAAGTGAATACTTGGTTGGATGAAGGCGTGGTGGAGTGTTGGGGGCATCGCTTAGACATGCCGCAAGTGCTGGCGGCAGCTCAGGTGGTGGTGCTGCCCTCCTACCGCGAGGGCTTGCCCAAGGTGCTGCTGGAGGCGGCGGCTTGCGGCCGGGCTGTGGTGACGACGGATGTACCCGGTTGTCGCGATGCCATTGATCCCGGCGTTACTGGCCTATTGGTGCCGGTGCGCAACGCTGTGGCGCTGGCCGATGCGTTGGAGGGCTTGATCAACGACCCCGCACGCTGTCAGACCATGGGCGACGCAGGCCGTGCGCTGGCTGAAAGCGCGTTTGATGTGCGGCAGGTGGTGGCCGCGCATTTGCGGATTTATCAGGAACTGATCGACAAATCATGAAAGTTCTGGTGACGGGTGCAAACGGTTTCGTGGGCCGCGCAATATGGCGGCGGC
>DILC01000023.1 GCA_002424865.1 Rhodocyclaceae bacterium UBA5602
TGGCTGAACATGATGTATCCGAGGTTGAAGCTGGCAAGAAACCTCATGTCCTCGCTCGGCGCGATTTTTATTTCTATTGACGACAACGAACTGGCAAATCTCAAGGCGATCTGCGATGACATCTTCGGCCAGGAGTGTTACGCGGGATGTGTCGCACGTGTAACCGGAACCCCAACTGGGGGAGGGTTTCGCGCGTTGGTGAATGAGACAGACAACATACTGATTTATCTTCGCCAGCCGGACGTTGAGATAAGCGGAGTTGGGTTCACAGAAGATGATGCAGCAATCTACGATAAGGAAGATGCGAACGGTAAATACCTCACGAGGTCGCTCCGGCGAACTGGCGGAGAAGACAGGCGAGAAGATCGGCCAAGCATGTATTACGCGGTAACCGCGCCTGATGGAGAACAAGTTTTCCCGATAGCGCCTGCCGGGTATGAGAGTCGCTGGATTTGCGGAAAAGATCGCTACGAGGAAATGTTGGCAGAAGGGCTAATCGAATGGCAGAAGGTTACCAAGGACGGCCGTGAAGTCTGGCAGGTCTATCAAAAGTTTTATCTTGAGGGGCGGCTGAAGCAGCCGTCGAACCTGTGGTCTGAACTCGAAGGAAATAAGAAAGCCACTCGAGATTTGAAGGCGCTTTTTGATGGAGAAAAAGTATTCAGCTTCCCGAAACCTGTCGGTTTAATTCGCCATATTCTTGAGATGGCGGCGAGCGACAAGTCTGCAATTGTTCTTGATTTCTTTGCAGGGTCAGGTACCACCGCGCATGCGGTTATGGCCCAAAATGCTTTTGACGATGGCTCTCGACGCTATATTCTTGCGCAATTACCAGAACCACTTGATCCGGCCAACAAGGATCAGAAGACCGCTGCAGAATTCTGCGACAAACTCGGCAAACCCCGCACCATCGCCGAACTGACCAAAGAACGCCTGCGCCGCGCCGCGGCCAAGGTCAAAGCCGACAACCCGCTGTTTGCGGGCGACACCGGCTTCCGCGTCTTCAAGCTCGACCGCTCCAATATCCGCGCCTGGAACCCCAACCCGGCGGATCTGGAAGCCTCGCTGCTCTACCATCAGGACCATCTGGTCGAGGGGCGCACCGAATCCGACATCCTCTTTGAGCTGCTGCTCAAGCTCGGCCTCGACCTGTGCGTGCCCATCGCGCAAAAAGTCGGCGCTGGCGATACGGCGCACACGGTGTATTCGGTTGGCGGCGGCGTGCTGATGGCCTGCCTTAGCCCCTCGATCAGCCGCGCTGACGTGGAAGCGCTGGCGCAAGGCATCATTGCCTGGCGCAAGGCGCTTGGCACCGCCGGTGACACGACCTGCGTGTTCCGCGACAGCGCTTTTGCCGACGATGTAGCCAAGACCAACCTCGCCGCCATCCTGGCGCAGGCAGGCATTGCGAATGTGCGGAGTTTGTAAACATGGATCAACAAGCCTTGCTGGATACCTTGGAGAGATTGCGCGGCTTGCCGCGCGAGGCGGCTACGGTCGAGTTCAAATCAAACCTTGATAAGGCAGATGAGATTGGGCAGTACATTTCGGCGCTGGCTAATTCAGCGGTGCTTGAGGGGCATGATCGTGCCTGGTTGTTGTGGGGCGTGGAAGATGGCACGCACGAAGTGAAAGGTTCCCAGTTTGATCCGTTTGCTCGCAAGGAGGGTAACCAGGCACTCATTATGTGGTTGCAGCAAATGACATTGCCCCGCGCTGACTTCACCTTTCATGGCTGCGATCACCCTCAAGGCAAGGTTGTCATGCTGGAGATTCATCCGGCTCGCAGTGCGCCGATTGCTTTTCAGAATCTGCGTTATGTGCGTATTGATAGCCACAAAACCAAACTTTCCGAACATCCTGATAAAGAGGCCCGTCTATGGGCGATGCTGGGGCAGAAGGATGACTGGTCTGGTGAGGTGGTGCCCAGCGCGACGCTGGATGATCTTGACCCAGAGGCTGTTGAAGTTGCCCGTAAGCATTTTTCTGACTATCTGGTTAAAAGCGATCCTGATGCCGGACGCCATGCCCAGATTCGTGCTGATGTGGCAGGATGGGATATGCCGACGTTGCTCAACAAGGCACGTATCACCAAGCAGGGAAAGGTCACGCGCTCAGCTCTCTTGCTACTCGGGAAAGATGAAGCAGCCCATTTTCTTTCTCCCGTTGACGCCAAGATCAGTTGGGTTCTTCGGGATGCCAAAAATCGTACGGAATCTTCACAACACTTTGGTATTCCGTTACTGCTTTCCACTGATAAGGTTTATGGCCGTATCCGTAATGTTACCGTTGAACATATGCCCGATGGTACGTTGTTCCCAACTGCCATTCAGCGCTATGACGCTTGGGTGATGCGTGAGGCAATGCACAACTGCATTGCTCACCAAGACTACCGAATGGGTGGCAAGATCAATGTGGTTGAACACCCGGATCGGTTGGTATTCAGTAATCTTGGGCAGTTCATTCCCCCTAGCGTGGAATGGATGCTGGAGCAGCAGTCGCCTCCTGAACATTATCGCAACCAATGGCTGATTGATGGAATGATCCGCCTGCGGATGATTGATCAGGTTGGAAGTGGTATTCGGCGCATGTTTGAAACACAGCGTGAGCGTTTCTTTCCATTGCCTGACTATACGTTTGATGCAAACGAACAGGGCTATCCACGAGTTGAGGTCACTATCAGTGGGCAGATACTTGATGTGAAGTACACGCAGATATTGATGAAGCGTAGCGACCTGGAGTTGCGTGAGGTTTTGCTACTTGATCGCGTCCAGAAACGCCACACTTTGTCAGCTGAAGATATACAAGAACTCAAAGCGCTGAAGCTTATTGAAGGGCGTTCCCCTAACTATTTTATCTCGGCAAGGGTGGCTGATTGGACGGGACAAAAGGCACGTTATATCCGCAACAGAGGGCTGGATGATGGCTACTACTGTAAATTGGTAACGGACTATCTGCAAAAATATGGGCAGGCTAGCCGCAAGGATATTGACGATTTGTTATTGTCAAAAATGCCTGAAATCCTTGAGCCTGAGCAAAAGGCCCACAAGGTTCGTAATCTGTTACAGGCCATGCGTAGAAAAGGATTGATACATCGTGAAGGTCCAAAAACAATCGCTGTGTGGAAAGCTGGAGCAGGGCTTAGCTAAACAAGGTGTTTAGCTAGGTGTTAGCAAAGAAAACGTGCTTAACTTATTGAACTGTAAGTTTTCTTTCTTTGATTTATAGGGTGCGTTAAAAATGAATTTGCCATGAAGCTGCACTTCGAGCCCAACCTCGACTACCAGATGCAGGCCATTGAGGCCGTGTGCGACCTGTTCCGTGGCCAGGAGGTCTGCCGCACCGAGTTCACGGTGACGATGAAGGCATCGGCCCCGGTCGATACTGACCTGTTTCCCGGTACCCAGCCTGAGCAAATGACGCTGGGCATGGCCGAGTCGGATCTGGGTGTCGGTAACCGCCTGACGCTGCTGGACGATGAACTGCACAAGAATCTGGCGGACATCCAGTTGCGCGGAGGCCTGCCGCCGTCGAGCACGCTGGCCTCGGGCAACTTCACGGTCGAGATGGAAACCGGCACGGGCAAGACCTACGTTTACCTGCGCAGCATTTTTGAACTGAACAAGCGCTATGGCTTTTCCAAGTTCGTGATCGTGGTGCCGTCGGTGGCGATCAAGGAAGGCGTCTACAAGACCTTGCAGATCACCGAGGATCACTTCAAGGGGCTGTACGCCGGTGCGCCCTTCGACTATTTCCTTTATGACTCCAACAAGCTCGGGCAGGTGCGCAACTTCGCCACCAGCTCGGCTATCCAGATCATGGTGGTCACGGTCGGCGCCATCAACAAGAAGGACGTGAACAATCTCTACAAGGACAGCGAGAAGACCGGCGGCGAGAAGCCCATCGACCTGATCAAGGCCACCCGGCCCATTATCATCGTGGACGAACCGCAAAGCGTGGACGGCGGCCTGACGGGCGCTGGCAAGACTGCGCTGGACGCAATGAACCCGCTCTGCACGCTGCGCTATTCGGCCACCCACGCGGATAAGCACCACATGGTGTATCGCCTCGATGCGGTGGATGCGTATGAGAAGAAGCTGGTGAAGCAGATCGAAATCGCTTCAGCCACGGTGGAAGACGCGCATAACAAGCCCTTCGTGCGGCTGGTGTCGGTAGCCAACAAGCGCGGGACCATCAGCGCCAGGGTAGCGCTGGATGTGGCCACAGCCAGCGGCGTGAAGCGGCAGGAAGTCACCGTAAGCGATGGCGACGACCTGGAGCAACTTGCCAAGCGTCCGATCTATGCCGATTTTCGCGTCGGCGAGATCAATACGGCCAAGGGCGACGAGTTCATGGAGCTGCGTTACCCCGGTGGCGAAGTGTTCCTGAAGCCGGGGCAAGCCCACGGTGACGTCGATGCCCTGGCCATGCAGCGGGAAATGATCCGTCGCACCATCAAGGAACACCTGGACAAGGAAAAACGCCTGCGCCCGCTGGGCATTAAGGTGCTGTCGCTGTTCTTTATCGATGCGGTGGACAGGTACCGCCAGTACGCCGCTGATGGCAAGCCGGTGAAAGGCGACTACGCCCGCATCTTTGAGGAGGAATACCGGCGCGCGGCCAAACTCCCCGCGTATCAGAGCCTGTTCGCCGAAATTGACCTGGCAAGCGCGGCTGAGGAAGTACACAACGGCTACTTTTCCATCGACAGACGCGGCGGCTGGACGGATACCTCTGAGAGCAACGCAGGCAGCCGTGAGAACGCCGAGCGCGCCTACAGCCTGATCATGAAGGAAAAGGAGAAGCTGCTGGGTTTCGAGACGCCGTTAAAGTTCATCTTTTCCCATTCGGCGCTGAAGGAAGGCTGGGACAACCCCAACGTGTTCCAGATTTGCGCCCTGCGCGAAATGGGCACCGAGCGCGAGCGCCGCCAGACCATCGGCCGGGGCCTGCGCCTGTGCGTTAACAGCCAAGGCGAGCGGGTGCGCGGTTTTGAGGTGAACACCCTGACCGTGATTGCCACCGAGAACTACGAGGAATTCGCCGAGAATTTGCAGAAGGAGATCGAGGCTGAAACGGGTATTCGCTTCGGCATCGTGGAACAGCACCAGTTCGCCGCCATCAGCGTGACGGGTGTGGACGGTCAGGCCGTGCCGCTGGGTGTCGACCAGTCGCAAGCGCTGTGGGAACACCTCAAGGCCGCTGGCTACATCGACGCCAAAGGCAAGGTGCAGGATGCGCTGAAAGTGGCGTTGAAAGACGGAACACTCGCGCTGCCTGCGGCGTTTGAGGCGCAACGTACCCAGATCGCCGAGGCGCTGCGCAAAGTGTCGGGCCGCCTGGAGATCAAGAGCGCTGACGAGCGCCAGCCGGTGCCGCTGCGCAAGAGTGTCTATCTCGACCCTGCGTTCAAGGCGCTGTGGGACCGGATCAAATACCAGACCACCTACCGCGTGCAGTTCGACAACGCCAAGCTGGTGGCGGACTGTATTGCAGCCTTGCGGCAAGCCCCGGCCGTCGCCAAGGCGCGCCTGCAATGGCGCAAGGCCGACATCGCTATTGGCAAGGCCGGTGTGGAGGCCACGGAAAAGGCCGGTGCGGCAACGGTCGTTCTGGACGAGCCGGACATCGAGCTGCCGGACTTGCTTACCGACTTGCAGGAGCGTACCCAACTCACTCGCCGCACCATTGCCAGCATCCTGACCTGCAGCGGACGGCTGGACGACTTCAAGCGCAATCCACAGCAGTTCATTGAGCTCGCTGCTTCGATGATCAATCGTTGCAAGCGGCTGGCGCTGGTCGATGGCATCAAGTACCAGAAGTTGGGCGACGGCCACTTCTATGCCCAGGAATTGTTCAATCAGCAAGAGCTCACCGGCTATCTCAGGAACATGCTGATGGACACGGCCAAGTCCATTTACGAGCACGTGGTCTACGACTCGACAACCGAGCGCGACTTCGCCGGTGCGCTGGAGAAGAACGACGCGATCAAGCTGTACGCCAAACTGCCCGGCTGGTTCAAGGTGCCCACCCCCTTGGGCAGTTACAACCCTGACTGGGCGGTGCTGGTGGAACAGGACAGTGAGCAGCGCCTGTACTTTGTTGTGGAAACCAAGAGCAGCCTGTTTGCCGACGACTTGCGTGACCAGGAGAGCGCCAAGATCGAATGCGGGAAGGCGCATTTCCACGCCCTGGCGACGGACGAGAATCCGGCGCGGTATGTGGTGACGCGTTCGGTCGATGACCTGCTAACAGAAGCACATCGTTGTCCAGCCGCCTGATTAGCCACCCTTGCGCTGAGACAGCGGATGCCGTGGCGCGCTGATTGGGCGGCGCGGTTTGCTCGCGGGCAATTTTCCTGGCATGCCAGGCGCCATGCGCCGTCCCCCAGGCTTAGCCGTTTCACGCCGTGCCGCCAGCACCGACTTTTGCGCAGCCGCACGTTCGCCCGGCGCCAGCGTGCCACCCGGTTGGGTGAGTGGCACCAAATGCCGTTTGCCCGGGCCGATCAAATCGCTGCGACCCATATTCCGTAAAGCCTCGCGCAGCACCGGCCAGTTGGCCGGGTCGTGATAGCGCAAAAAAGCCTTGTGCAGTTTGCGTTGGCGTCCTGAACGTACAATGGCGACGTCTTCCGAGGTCTTGCTGACTTTCCTCAGCGGGTTTTTTTCGGTGTGCCACATGGCGGTGGCGATGGCCAATGGCGTAGGCAAGAAGGTTTGCACCTGGTCCAGCCGGAAGCCGTTTTTCTTCAGCCACAGGGCGAGGTTCATCATGTCTTCATCCGTCGTGCCGGGGTGGGCGGCGATGAAGTAGGGGATCAGGTATTGCTCCTTGCCCGCTTCCCGGGAGAATTTTTCGAACATCTGCTTGAAGCGCTCATAGCTGCCGATGCCCGGCTTCATCATTTTCGACAGCGGCCCTTCTTCGATATGCTCTGGCGCGATCTTCAGATACCCGCCGACGTGATGGGTGACGAGTTCCTTGACATATTCCGGCGAGCGCACGGCAAGGTCATAGCGCAGGCCGGAGCTGATGAGGATTTTCTTGATGCCGGGCAGGGCGCGGGCTTTTTTGTAGAGCGAAATCAGCGGCGCGTGCGAGGTGTTGAGATTCTCGCAAATGCCGGGATAGACGCACGACAGCCTGCGGCAGGAGGATTCGATCTCGGGTGTCTTGCAGGCCATGCGGTACATGTTGGCCGTGGGCCCGCCCAGGTCGGAGACGACGCCGGTAAAGCCGGGCGTCTTGTCGCGGATTTGCTCGACTTCATGCAGGATGGATTCTTCCGAGCGGCTCTGGATGATGCGGCCTTCGTGTTCGGTGATGGAGCAAAACGTGCAGCCGCCAAAGCAGCCGCGCATGATGTTCACCGAAAAACGGATCATCTCCCAGGCCGGAATGCGCGCCTCGCCATAGGCCGGATGCGGCGCGCGGGCGTAGGGCAGGCCGAAGACGTGATCCATTTCGGGCGTGGTGAGCGGGATGGGCGGCGGATTGAGCCACAGGTCACGCAGGCTCGCGCCCGTGCCGTGGGCCTGCACCAGGGCACGCGCGTTGCCGGGGTTGGATTCGAGATGAAAGGTGCGCGAGGCGTGGGCGTAGAGCACCGGGTCGTCTTTGACTTGCTCGTAACTGGGCAGGCGCACGACGGTTTGCGCGCGCGATTGGCGCCGCTGGGCGAGACGCTCGGCACGGCTGACGAGGCGGACGGGGTGGGTTGTGACTGCGGCCGTTTCAGCGGCATTAGTCGCCGTATCACCAACGCCAGCGCTCTGCGTCCCTGCGGGAACTTTTTTGTCAGCCATCGGCGACATCGCATACGGATCAGGATGCGGCGTAATCGTCCCCGGCGTGTCCACCGTCAGTGATTCCACTTCTTCCCATTCAGGCGCCGGCTTCCAGCCATGCGGCGCCATGAAGGCCGTGCCGCGCAGGTCGCGGATGTCGCCGATTTTCTCGCCACTGGCCAGCCTGTGCGCAAGCTCGATCAAGGCGCGCTCGGCGTTGCCGAACAGCAGCAAGTCGGCTTTTGAATCCGGCAGGATGGAGCGCCGCACCTTGTCCGACCAGTAATCATAATGCGCGATGCGGCGCAGGCTGGCTTCGATGCTGCCAATGATCAGCGGCGCATCGGGAAAGGCTTCGCGGGCGCGCTGGGCGTACACGATCACCGCGCGATCGGGGCGTTTGTCAGCGGCGGCGTCGGGCGTGTAAGCGTCGTCCGAGCGGATTTTCTTGTCCGAAGTGTAGCGATTCACCATCGAGTCCATGTTGCCTGCGGTAATGCCGAAAAACAGGTTCGGTTTGCCCAGGCGCTTGAAGTCCTCCGCCGACTGCCAGTCCGGTTGGCTGATGATGCCCACGCGAAAGCCCTGCGCTTCGAGCAGCCGCCCGACCAGCGCCATGCCAAAGCTGGGGTGGTCGATGTAGGCGTCGCCCGTGACGAGGATGATGTCGCAGGAATCCCAGCCCAGCACGTCCATCTCTGCGCGCGACATGGGCAAAAACGGCGCGGTGCCAAAGCGCTGCGCCCAGTATTTGCGATAGGAGGTCAGCGGCTTGGGCTGAGGTGGCAGCGGGGTGAGAGTGGGGGACATGGTGTTAAGGTGACAGGCGCACATGGTGCGCACGGGCAGGCATTATAAAGAGGCATTGCACCGGCTAGCCAAATACTTGGAATGCGATTGAGCCGACGTGCGGCGTGTATACATTCTGTGCCAGGCAGAGGTTAACGTGAAACAGCGTCATTTGATGCTGCTTCACTCCTCTCGCGTAGCGAGCCAGACAGTCACCTCCCCCGTGCGGGGGAGGCTGGGAGGGGGCGGGCCTTTATGATGCCTTTCGCGTGTTTCATCATCAGCGGGTGACATTTACTTACCATGAGCGTCAGGCTGCGCTACGCAATATCAGGCCTGCGCTATGCGCAGGCGGCTTTGCGAGGGCACATGACGGGCAAGAAAATCCATTTGGTCGGCCAGGATGCGCCGGTTGCTCAGGATCAGGTATTCCGCCTTGTTGGGCACATAGGGCGCGTAAGCGAGGTGCATGTGCGCTTGCTCGGGCGTGCGCCCACCCTTGGTCTGGTTGCAACTGCGGCAGGCGGTGACGACATTCATCCAGGCATCGCGTCCGCCTTGCGAGACGGGGATGACATGGTCGCGCGTGAGCCGCTGGGCAGGGAATTCCTTGACGCAATAAGCGCAGATGCTGCGGTCGCGATGGAATAATTCGCGGTTCGATAACGGCGGTGTGGGGTGCAGTGCCCGGCCTGACAGGGCTTTGCCGCGGATGGCGATAATGCTGCTGGTTGAGATGCTGGAGCGTGTTCCGGTGATGCGGCACTCGCCGCCGTAAAAGGTGAATTCGGTATCGCCTGCCACCCACGCGACTTGATCGCGCGCAACATAAATGCACGCATGCTGCCAGGTGACCCAGCGATGCGGTACGCCATGGTGATCTAAAGTGAGAATCAGCGGATGTGAGTTCATCTCGTAGAATCCAGTCGAATGATCAATTTAACAGAGTGCGATGACTTTTAATAGCGCGGAACAACGGGGCTTTGGCAGGCGATCCTTGCGCTTTGCCTTGCTGTGCTCAATTCTTGTTCATGGCTTGCTGCTGGCTTGGGGTGTGGCCCAGATGCAGCTACCAGAGAGGGCGTCGGCTGCTGTGCCTAACTTGAATGCGCAATTGCGTGTGCCTGACGGGGGAAAGCAGTTTTTACCACCAGCTGCCAGTCAGCGTGCGCCATTAAGGGGACCAACAAGGAAACCAACCGTAGCGTCATCGCGTGAGCCAGTGGAGCGTAGCAAAATACCGAGATCAATTGCGCCCGTTGAGAAAGTGGTGCCTCCTGCCGCAGCAAGCGCGAAACCAGTTGAGCATTTAGCGGATGTGGCCGCAGTGCAGCTGGCAGCGCCATCCAGTTTGTCCAGTGATGCGCGGGTGGCGACAGCCGGGCTTGCTGTGGATGCGGATGATGCGGTGGCGGGCGCATTCGCAGCGGAGCAAAAAATAGTGCCGCCTGCAGCAGGCGTATCAGCCGATGGCTTGCGGCGTTATCGGTTGAATCTTGCCGTGCAGGCACGTAGTTTCAAGCGCTACCCTGCACAAGCGCGCGCGGCGGGCTGGGTTGGCACGGTGGCGTTGTTCCTGAGCGTGGATAGCGAAGGAAGGGTGATCGTGGCAGTCAATAAATCCAGTGGCTACGGCGTACTGGATGAAGCAGGACGCGCCATGATAGAAGCCAGCGCGCAACGCACGCCGGTGCCGGATGTCTTGCGCGGCAAGGCGTTCTCTTTGGTGATACCTGTGGTATTTGATCTGAACGACGGCTGAGGCAAACCGCTGAACCTTAGCGTGTACATTGTTGCGGCGAGAGCGGCGGCGAGATGGTTTCTTCGTGCAGCCGATAGCGGCCAGAGCGGCGATCGGCAAAATAATGGCGCAACGTCAGATGGATGGTGCGAAACGCGATATCGTCCCAAGGAATTTCTTCTTCGCTGAATAAGCGTAGTTCCAGCGTTTCCACGCCTGCGGCAAAATCCAGATCCAGCAGTTGCGCACGGTAAATGGCATGTATTTGGTCAATATGCGGTACGCTGATCAGGCTGAATAGATCATCCAAGGCAATGCGTGCGCAGGCTTCTTCAGAGGTTTCGCGGATGGCGGCTTGGGCAACGCTCTCTCCGTTTTCCATAAAACCAGCAGGCAAAGTCCATCTGCCATAGCTGGGCTCAATAGCCCGGCGGCATAACAAGATACGGTCGCCCCACTCCGGCAGGCTACCTACCACCATGCGGGGGTTGCGGTAGTGAATGGTGTCGCATACCGTGCATACATGCCGCAGGACGGAGTCGCCAGCAGGGATTTTTTGGCTCACCGGCGAGCCGCACGCGCTACAGAATTTCAGAATGGGATCCATGCGCAGAGTTTAACTTGAGAAAGTGTTATGGGTACGCTTGTGGCTGTTCCAGGTGAAGGGCCCGTTGAGCAGTTGTGCAGGCTGTTTTTGTCACTGAAACCACTACACGCCAGCTTGGCTTGGATGTGACAAAAGAATGGTTTTTATAGTGATATTCCTCTTGATGCTTCTTGTGTGATTATGCAAGCACGGTAAATCCAGCTTGGGTTTTCTCAAGGGGCAGGGTTAAAGCTGAAAATTTCAAGCTGAAAACTGTGAAGAACAGCTATTGAAGCATAAAGTCTTGTCCATTTTACCCAAACAGCCTTTGCTGGTTTTATTGGTTTATTGCTATCGGCAGCAGGATCCAATCCCGACATATTCAAGGAGTCTCTAATGAAATCAAATGCCTACACTGACATAAAAGAAGTCAATCTTGCGTATTTGATGCTGGCGCAGAGCATGGTGCGCGCGGATCGTGAAGCGGCTGTTTTCCGTTTGGGCGTGAGCGAGGAAATTGTCGATGTGCTCGCGCGCTTAACCCCGGGGCAAGTGCTCAAGATGGCCAGCACCGATATGCTGCTGTGCAGTTTTCGCTTTAACGACACCTTGTTGCTGGATCTGTTGGCGAACCACGAACGTGACCGTGGCGCGGCTCATGTGCATGCGGCTATCCTGGCGGCAGGCAAGCCAGTGGCTACCATCGCGTAACTGGATTATTCCTGCATCGATCGTTGTTAAGGGGGCATGAATGAGAAATAAATCCGTCATCACCGAGGCGAACGAAATTCGCCTGGCAGTAGACCTGGTGAAGCTGGGTGCGCGCTTGCAACTGCTGGAGGCGGAAACGAATCTCTCGCGTGAGCGTTTGTTGAAGCTCTACAAAGAAGTCAAGGGCGAGTCCCCCCCCAAGGGTATGTTGCCCTTTTCAACCGACTGGTTCATGACCTGGCAGCCGAATATTCATGCTTCCCTGTTTATGTCGTACTATCGTTTTTTCAAAACCAATACCCAGCTCAGGGGTTTGGAGCTGATCATCAAATCGTATCGCATGTATGTGGAGCAGATCGAGCGCGGCAGCATGGAAGTGGTGCTATCGCTCACCCGCGCCTGGACCATGGTGCGGTTTTTTGATGCCAAAATGTTGCAGACGGCGACCTGCCGTGAGTGCGGTGGCGATTTTGTCACACATGCCTTTGACCCCACGCGCGGTTATGTCTGCGGTTTGTGCCATATGCCGGCCCGTGCAGGGAAAACCCGCCGCGCAGCGGAGCTTGCCTTGGCGGCGACTGAAGCCGAGGCCGTTGAATAGCTTTGAATCGCTTTCCAGGCAGGCTTTTGACCTCCGTTTAGCCTGCGCCGTTCCGGTCTGCCCTGAGGGGACGGCTTTCCTAGGTCCGCATGATGCTGAGCGCAACTGCCTCGGCAACTTTGATGCCGTCGATGGCGGCAGATAATATCCCGCCAGCATAGCCGGCGCCTTCACCGGCCGGAAACAGGCCGCGGGTATTCAAGCTCTGGTATTGGTCATTGCGCGTGATGCGTACAGGGGACGAGGTGCGCGTCTCTATGCCCGTCATCAAGGCGTCTTCCATGGCAAAGCCGCGAATCTGCTGGCCGAATGCGGGCAGGGCTTCACGTAGCGTCATGGTGACAAAATCCGGCAGGCACAGGGATAAATCAGTGAGGAGGATGGCTGGTTTGTAGGAAGGTAAAACCTCCCCCAGTACGGTGGAGGGGCGTTGCGCCAGAAAGTCGCCCACGCGCTGTGCTGGCGCTGCATAGTTGCTGCCTCCTGTGACATAGGCCAGCGCTTCCCAATGGCGCTGAAACTCAATGCCCGCCAATGGATTGCCAGGATAGTCGTCCGGCGTGATGCCCACGACGATGGCGCTATTGGCATTGCGCTCGTTACGTGAATACTGGCTCATGCCGTTGGTGACCAGCCGTCCGGGTTCGGAAGCGGCAGCTACCACCGTGCCGCCAGGACACATGCAAAAACTGTAGGCGGAGCGGTTATTCTTTGCGTGATGCACCAGCTTGTAATCGGCTGCGCCCAAAATCGGATGACCGGCGTTGGGGCCATAGCGCGCCTTATCAATCAATGATTGTGGATGCTCAATACGCACACCAATCGAGAAGGGCTTGGCTTCCATGAACACGCCGCGCTCGTGCAGTTTGTAAAACGTGTCGCGTGCGCTGTGGCCAACGGCGAGTGCGACGTGATCGGCAGCAATCTGTTCGCCCGTGGCAAGGGTGAGGCCGCGAAGCGTACCCTGCTCTATATGAAAATCAGTGACACGCTGTTGAAAGCGAATTTCTCCCCCCAGGGCTTCGATGCTGGCGCGCATGTTTTCCACCATGGACACTAAGCGAAAGGTGCCGATGTGGGGTTTGGCGACATACAGGATTTCATCAGGCGCACCGGCTTTGACAAACTCGGTGAGCACTTTCCTGCTGCGATATGCCGGATCGCGAATCTGGCTATAGAGCTTGCCGTCGGAAAACGTGCCTGCGCCGCCTTCGCCAAATTGCACGTTGGATTCAGGGTTCAATAGGCTTTGCCGCCAGAACTTCCAGGTGTCTTGCGTGCGTTCCCGCACGGCCTTGCCGCGTTCGAGGATGAGCGGGCGAAAGCCCATTTGCGCGAGCAATAACCCGGCGAATAAACCGCAAGGCCCTGTGCCGATGACTACCGGCCGTGGCGCGGAAAGTTTTTCCGGGGCGCGCGCCACAAATTTGTAGTCCATGTCAGGCGTGCGGCTGACGTGGTGGCTGGCGTTGCGCGTCGCCTGTGCGGATTTAGCGAGACGCTTGAGGACCGCCTCTTCGTCCACGACACTGACATCGACCGTATAGGTGAGAATAACCGCAGACGATTTTCGTGCATCGACGCTGCGGCGGAAGATGTGCATGGACAGCAAATCATCGGCAGCAAGCCCTAAGCGCGCCAGGATGGCGGCGCGCAAATCGTCGGGGGCGTGATTCAGCGGGAGCTTGATTTCAGTGAGGCGCATGCGTAAATGACGTCATAGCAGATCAATAAGGGTGTGAAGGGCGCTGTTGCTTTGGATGCGGCAAGGTGGCCCAAGGTGGCCACTACACAGCGCTTTAATGCTGATTAAATAACGCAATGCATCCGTAGCGTCAGGCAGCGTGATTAACGTGAAAGGCTTGGGCAAGTGCGCTGTGCCATCAGGCGCAGCGGGCCGGATAGCAGCTTCCCCGCGAGGGAAGGATGGGAGGGGGCGGGAATTCGCGACGCCTGCGCCGGCTTTGCACAGCCAGCCGCCGCAGCCGGCTGGCTGTGCAAAGCCGGCCGTGGGCAGCAACGCGGATGGGCGGGGCGGGCACATTTGCCCGCCCCTGGCGCAACGAAGTGGATGGATTTCATGATTCGGGGCGGCTCATCGGCGCTATGTGCGTCAGGGTGTTGCCACGACGCGGCTATCACGCAAGAAGTATTCAGTCTCGCCCAGGCATGTGCCAGGCAAGCCTTTGTGCTGCTCGTAAGTGACGGCAACGCGTTGCCCCATTTGCGCATTGAGTTTGGCGGCGAGCGCATCATCACGCACGGTAAAGAAGAACTTTTCCGGCATGGCGCCGGGGATGGAGATCAAGGTGAGCTCGCCTTCCCACGTCTTGCACAACCAGCCTTTGCGGGAAAGTTTTTGCACAAAACCCGTACGCTCGCCATCCGAATAGGAAATATGCAAGGCTGACCAGATATAAGCCGAAAAAAGAAGCAGGGAAATGAACATGGGCGCAAGCAAAAACTTGAACCAGCCTGAGCGAAAAAAACCGAAAACACCCGGCCTGGGTGTTTTCGGTTGATCAGGCAGGACGGTATCTCGGGCGTTGGTCATGAATCCCTCATCTGGCTTGATACATCATTTAGTGACTCAGTTTAGTGATCCAGCTTAGTGGTCCAGAAGCCGTGCAACTTGCTTGCACCGCGATACCGCCAGATTTTATTTGACGCGGTTACGGTATTCTGCCGTGCGGGTGTCGATTTCGATCTTGTCGCCAATTTCGACGAACAGCGGCACGGGCAGCTCAAAGCCGGTGGTGATTTTGGCGGGCTTCATGACTTTTCCGGAGGTATCGCCCTTCACGGCAGGTTCGGTATAGATCACTTCGCGTACGACACTGTTGGGCATTTCAACGGAAATGGCCTTGCCGTCGTAGAACACGACTTCGACGGGCATGGCATCTTCAATGTAATTGACGGCATCGCCCATGTTTTCGGCTTCGACTTCATACTGGTTGTAATCCGTGTCCATGAAAACATACATAGGGTCAGCGAAATAGGAGTAGGTGCATTCCTTGCGGTCGGGAACGACCTGGTCGAATTTGTCATCGGCTTTATACACGGCTTCGGAGGCTGCGCCAGTGAGCAGGTTTTTGAATTTGAATTTAACAACAGCGGAGCTGCGGCCGGATTTGTTGTACTCGGCTTTTTGTACGACGAGTGGATCGTTGCCAACCATGACCACATTACCAGCGCGGAGTTCTTGAGCGATTTTCATAAGTTTGCTTCCAGCAAAAAAAGGGCGTGGGAAAATAATCCGCTATTTTAGCCGTTCCAGGCAGAACTGCACAAGATTTTCGGCAAGATGCGGTTGTTTCATGAGGGTTTTTTGCCAATTTTGTGTGATCAGCTGGATCTCGGGCAAGGCGGCGGCAAACTCAGGCCAGTTGATCTCCCCTTCGCCATTCCAGGCGTGCCAGAAGTTATAAAGCGAGGCACTGGCCGGGTTGCGCGCCGTGTTGTCGGCACGCCCTGAAGGCTTGAGGCCATCTCTGGAAAGTTCCCTTTGAAGTCCCCTTTGGGTGCCGACTTTTTTTTGGGCTTTTCCCGCAGTCAGGAACCGCGCCAAAAAAGCGTCCAGCTTGATGCGATGCGCGGCCTCATCCTGCGGATAAATCTGCCAGACGAAGGGCTTGCCTGCCCATTGCGCGCGGACGAAAGAGTCTTCGCCTCGCACGAAGTTGACGTCGCTTGCCCACAGGATCTCGTCAAATCGCGCTTGCGGCAAAAAGGGTAGCGGATGGGCGCTCAATGCCCCCAGCGTGAGAGCGGCGTCGCGGCTTCCCGGCAGCAAAAGGTGGATGGGAAAAGGTGACCGGGAGAGCGCCTGGATGAGCTGTGCGACCGGCGCTGTGGGATAGCTGAAGAGCGAAATGGTCAGTTCCCTGGGGGGGGATTTACTGGGTGCTTTTTCCGGCAGGCCAAACTCGGCGCGAAAAGCCGCCGCATCGAAGGCGAGTCGGCGCGCGTCATAGCCAGCTTCGCGCAGCAAGCCGCCGCTACGCCCATCGAACCCAGGAAAGAAAAAATGCTTCACCAGCGGCAAGCGCGGGTGCGGGGATGGCAGGCCGTGCATGTCGCCCACCCAGTTTTCGGCTGAAAGGTATTCCAGATTCAGCCATACCGGCGGGTGGTTACGCTGGCGTTCGCGCTGCGCCATCGCGGAGAGATAGGCTTTTGGCAGCGTGCAGGCAAAAGCTTCGATGACGACATCCGGCATGGCCAGGTTCTGGCTGGAAAAGTCTGTCGGCCAAGGGGATACCTTGACTTTGCCGGCCTGATGGTCGGGCGCGAGCAGGTCGAGCAAGGCTGGCTGGTCAATCCATAGCCGGACTTGCCAGCCATATTCCACCGCCAACTGCTGTGCCAGGCGCCAGCAAACGCCCGCATCGCCAAAGTTGTCCACGACGGCGCAAAAAATATCGCAATTAATTTGGCGCTGCGTTTGGCGACAAGTTTTAGCGGGAATAGGGGGGGGAGGTAACGCGTTCGGCATAAGTGGCGGTATCCTATCCGAATGAACGAAAATTTACGCAATCCGCTTTTAGACTGTAGCGAATGTCCACGGCTGGCGACGTTTCTGGCCGCGGTGCGTTGTGAACAGCCAACTTACCATGCCCGCCCCGTGTTGCCTTTTGGCGATCCGGCAGCGCGATTGCTGATTGTCGGCCTGGCACCCGGCATGCATGGCGCCAACCGCAGCGGGCGGCCATTCACGGGGGATTATGCCGGCATTTTGCTGTATGCAACATTGCATCAATTCGGTTTTGCCTCCCAACCCGTGTCCACAGCGGCAGACGATGGTTTGCAATTGATGGATTGCCGCATCACCAATGCCGTCAAATGCCTGCCGCCGCAAAACAAGCCGGAAACGGGTGAAATCAAAACCTGCAATCGCTGGCTGGCAGAAGAATTGACCGCGCCCGATGTGCGCGTGATCCTGGCCTTGGGGCTGGTGGCGCATAAGGCGGTGTTGATGGCAACCCATCTCAAGCAATCGGCCTACCCTTTTGCCCACGCCGCGCGCCATGCGTTGCCCGATGGCCGCATACTCATTGATAGCTACCATTGCAGCCGTTACAACACGCAAACGCGCCGTCTCACCAGCGCCGACTTTTCTCATGTCTTCGAAACCATCCGCGCCGCGCTTTGACAGCCGCAACTTTCTCGCCACGCTGACGGACGCGCCAGGCGTGTATCGCATGCTCGATGCAAAGGGCAGCGTGCTGTATGTCGGCAAGGCGAAAAACCTCAAGCGCCGCGTGTCCTCCTATTTTCAGCAAACCGGCCACAGCCCGCGCATTGCGCTGATGCTGCAGCAGGTAACGCACATGGAAGTCACCGCGACACGCTCCGAAGCGGAAGCGCTGATTCTGGAAAACACCCTGATCAAAAAGCTGGTCCCGAAGTACAACATCCTGTTTCGCGACGACAAGTCCTATCCGTACATCGCGCTCTCGGGCGGCCGGTTTCCGCGGCTGTTCTACCACCGTGGCGGGTTTGATAAAAAATCGCAATACTTTGGGCCGTTCCCGAATGCGTTGGCGGTGCGCGAGAGCATCCAGCTGGTGCAAAAATCCTTTTTGCTGCGCACCTGTGAAGAAGCGGTGTTCGCGCATCGCTCGCGGCCTTGCTTGCTGCATCAGATCCACCGCTGCAAAGCGCCTTGCGTGGGGCTGGTTTCAGCCGAGGATTATGCCAATGACGTGCGCCTGGCGGCGCTTTTCTTGCGCGGCAAACATTCGGAAGTGATTGACAAGTTAAGCGCCGCGATGAGCGCGGCGGCTGGGCAACTCAAGTTTGAAGAGGCGGCGCAGTGGCGCGACCAGATCAGGTCGCTGCAGGCCGTGCTGCACCGCCAGTATGTGAGCTCAACGCGCGACACGGATGTGGACATCATCGCGGCGGCGGTGGAACACGGCGAGCCATGCGTGAATCTGGCCATGGTGCGCGGCGGCTTGCACCTGGGCGACCGCGCTTATTTTCCGCGTATCGTGGGCATTAATGACGCGGGCGGAGCGGAAGTCGGCGAGGTATTGGCGGCGTTTATTGTGCAGCATTACGCGGATAAACCGGTGCCGGCAAAAATTATCGTGAACGGGCAATTGCCGGAAGACGTAGCGGAGGATTTGCCGGAAGGCTTGCCGATTGGCACCGCAAAAAACGAAATGGAGCGCGCATGGCTTTCCATGGCCGAGCACAATGCGCAGTTGGCCATGGCATCGCGCAAACAGGCCAACACCCGGGCGGGGACGCGTCTGGTGGCTTTGCAGGCGGCGCTTGGGTTGCCGGAGCTGCCCCGGCGGATTGAATGCTTTGACATCAGCCACACCCTGGGCGAGGGCACCGTGGCGTCTTGTGTCGTGTGTGTGGATGGCGCGATGAAAAAGAGCGAGTACCGGCGTTTTAACATCAGCGGCATCACCGGCGGCGACGATTATGCGGCGATGCGTCAGGCACTCACTCGGCGGTATCAGAAAATTATGCGTAGCGGTATCTTTGAATCTGTCTCTGGACAGCCGGACGGCGCCGATAAAGCAACTGATGGGACACCTGCACAGCAAGCAGGGGCAGACCCTGCCCGCGCCGCTGTGGATGCGCAACAAGGCGGACGAACAAGAGACACCTTGGTGAAGCCCCTGCGCAACAGGGCAGCCGAGCAAAAAACGCCCTCCTCGCCACCGCGGATATTTGCCGTAGCGGATGGTGATGCGGCGGTGGAAAGCCGGGGCAATGCTGTTGTGCCCGACCTGGTGCTCATCGACGGCGGCAAAGGCCAGCATAACGTGGCGCGTGAAGTGTTTGACGAGCTGGGCCTGGGTTATTTCCAAAGCGTGGGCGTCGCCAAAGGCGAAGACAGGAAGCCGGGGCTGGAAACACTTTTTGTGCACGGACGCAGCGGGCCGCTGCATCTGAAAATGGATAACCCGGGCTTTCATCTGTTGCAGGAAATACGCGATGAAGCGCACCGCTTTGCCATTGTTGGCCATCGCGCGCGGCGCGCCAAGGCGCGTGGGCAATCCCGGTTGGAGGACATTGTCGGCGTGGGGCCCGCGCGGCGCAGGAATTTGCTGGCCCAATTTGGCGGGCTAGATGGCGTGCGTGCGGCTACAATCGAAGACTTATGCCGTGTGGCAGGTATTTCGCGATCGCTGGCGGAAGTGATTTATACCCAATTACGCTCATGACCATTAACTTTCCCAACGTGTTGACCTGGGGCAGGATTTTTTTGATTCCTTTAGTGGTTGGCGTTTTCTATTTGCCATTGACCGCATTCGAGCAAAATCTGATTGCCACCGTTGCCTTTATCGTGGCTGCCATTACCGACTGGCTCGATGGCTGGCTGGCCAGGCGTTTGAACCAAGCCTCGGCGTTTGGCGCGTTTCTCGACCCAGTGGCCGATAAGTTAATGGTGGCTGCCGCATTGGTCATGCTCGTGCAATTGGGGCGGGCAGAGGCTTGGTTGGCCTTTGTGATTATCGGGCGCGAAATTACCATCTCGGCCTTGCGCGAATGGATGGCGAAAATCGGCGCGGCCAAAAGCGTTGCCGTCTCTTTTGTCGGCAAGCTTAAAACGGCGGTGCAAATGACCGCTATCCCATTATTGCTTTGGCATATGCCCATATTGAATTTGGATACACAGGCGCTGGGCGAGTGGTTTTTATGGGCGGCCGCTTTGCTCACGCTGTGGTCCATGGCTTACTATTTGATTAAGGCAAGTCGTGAAATTTCTGCAGTTAACCGTTGACAGCTGAAATGTTATCTATATAATTTGCGCCTGTTCTGCGGGAGTAGCTCAGTTGGTAGAGCGCAACCTTGCCAAGGTTGAGGTCGAGAGTTCGAGACTCT
>DILC01000022.1:0-3198 GCA_002424865.1 Rhodocyclaceae bacterium UBA5602
ATTTTTGGCGGTTGTGCTACACCGGGGAGCACAGGCGATTTTGTCAATATTGGTGAGGCGGCAGGGGCGGCATTGGGTAATATGAACCATGCCTGGTGGGCGCAGACGCCAGTCGAGATGGCGCTCAAGAATCGCAGCACACCGGCCGGTATTTGGACTACCCCTGGGGACAGCGCCATTCAGGTTGATCGTTATGGTCGTCGAGTTCTGAACGAGAAAATGCAGTACAACGAGCGTACCCAGGTGCATTTCGAGTGGGATCCGGTGCGTGGCGAGTACAAAAATCTGGTGCTGTTCTTGATCTACGATCAGCGCACGGCTGATCTTTATGCCGGGAATATGGTGATTCCAAGTAAAGGGGCATTGCCAGATCACGTGATTAAAGGTGCCACGCTGGCTGAGCTTACAACCAACATACAGCAGCGCCTCGAGAGGTTGTCCGGAGCATTGGGGGGATTTGGTCTTGATGCCACGTTTGTTGTCAACCTGAAACAAACGATTGAGCGTTTCAATGGATTTGCCGAGTCAGGCAAGGATGCTGACTTTCATCGGGGCGAGACCCCGGTGGAGTCTGCGTTCCAGTTTTTCGGGCACAAAAAGGTACCCAATCCGTTCCCGAACATGACGATGCATCCGATTGCTGGCGAAGGGCCGTATTACGCGGTACTGCTTGGGGCGGGGACCTTGGATACCAAGGGTGGGCCACGCATCAACGACAAGGCACAGGTTCTGGATCCTTGGGGCAAGCCGATCGTGGGGCTTTATGCGGCTGGCAACTGTACCGCCCATCCGGCAGGGCAAGCTTATTGGGCGGCTGGCGGCACGATTGGACCAGCGCTGACGTTTGGCCGCGTAGCCGCCGTGAATGCAGTTAAAGAATCCATCAAGAGCATTTGAGGATTGATTAGTGTAGGTGCGATTCGTTCTCAGTAGCCAGCGTGTCATTGTCAGGCTGCTTAAGTGGGTATGTAGATAGACATGACAGAGCGGATTTATTCTCGCTCTTCTTTTGAGTTGGACGGAGTGGATGTTGTGATCATAAAATCGTACCTTGATACAAGCGGATGTTATGCCAAGAGATTTAGGTTGGCAGGGCTGATTTTGGCCGTTGGATTCATGGGTTTTGCAGGGGCAAAAGAGACGAAGGAGGCTACAAAGGCGCAGAAGAAAAACAAGGAGATCGTCAGCTACAAAAAGATGATTCAACCTATCTTTAATGCACATTGTGTCTATTGTCACATCAGTGGTGCCATGCAAGGGGAGTTGACGCTGGAGCCGGGGTTATCACCACGTAGCCTGATTGCGGTCAAGAGCAGTGAAAGTCCCCTTATGCGAATTGCACCTGGCAAGCCAGAAGACAGTTATTTAGTTCACAAACTGGAAGGAACCCATCTAGAGGTGGGGGGGTCAGGGGTGAGTATGCCTTTTTCTGCGTCGAAGTTGAAAGAGCAGGATTTAGCTTTGATTCGCCGTTGGATTGCTAGTGGTGCGCCTAATAATTAGGTTCAAGATGCCTGATTGGATGCAGTGTAGGGGGCAAGTATTTTCAGGAGCTGAGGTAGATCGAAAAAACAGAGTTCTCAGATTCTTAAAGCTGGACGAATGGGGGGCGTATCTCGCAAGGGGAATGCATGCTGGAATTTCGGGTAGAGGCTGTGCAACTGGTGAAAGCAGGGCTGAGCACGGGTAATACTGACTCAATAGAGCATGCCGTCTTGGACTATGGCGATGCAATTCGGGAATTAGCAATTGCAAATATTTTTCCTGGTGACAGGTTGTGGAAAAATTGATGAAATGGAGTACATGACTGACTGCAAATTTCGAAAGATTCCACCTTCCCCGAATATCTGGTACTCTGAAACAAGGAATGATGTTTTCCCTGAAGCGTTTGCGGCATTTTTATCGACTTCGGAAAAGCTTCGCTCTTTATTCATGCGCGATCACAAGGATATTAGAGCCGGGTTTTAGACCGCACAAAAGGGTATGAGGCAGGGCGTAGTTAATGATTTTTTCCCGTACGGCCAATCATTGCGATTTTGTCATCGGTTTTTATGGTCTATCCCGTACACTTTGAGCTTTGAGGTGCAAGTATGGGGCGACTGATTTTGTTTAACAAGCCTTATGGTGTGTTGACTCAATTTACCGATGAGTCTGGTCGGGCTACCTTGGCAGATTTTATTAAGATACCTTGGGTTTACCCTGCGGGGCGGTTGGATTCAGACTCGGAAGGTTTGGTTCTTTTAACGGATGACGGCCAATTGCAAGCCAAAATTGCACACCCGCGCTACAAGTTATTGAAAACTTACTGGGTGCAAGTAGAAGGTTCGCCCAAGGATGCTGATTTGCAGCCCTTAAGGCAGGGTGTTAGTTTGGGTGACTTTACAACCCAACCTGCCCAAGTGAGCTTAATGGATGAGCCTGCAGGATTGTGGCAACGCAATCCGCCTGTTCGTTATCGTGCAAATATTCCAACCACTTGGTTAAAGGTGCAGATAGCGGAAGGTAAAAATCGCCAAGTCAGGCGCATGACTGCAAAGATCGGTTTTCCTACCTTGAGGCTTGTGCGTTGGGCAATTGGTCAGTGGACCCTGGAAAACTTGTCGCAAGGCCAATGGCGTGATGCTGCTGTCTAAGCGTAGCGTGGATCATCGCTTTCTTTATAGGTTCAGGCATGTCGCTTTGTTAACCTGCCTGAGTCTCGGGCTTGCCCCGTCTTGTTTAGCTGGGGATGCTATGTCAGCAGGGATTTTGTCTAAGGATATGGCGACAATCCACTTGCTTGTCGGCCGTCAGGTGATAGAAGTAGAGGTTGCTGCAACAGCTGGCAAAAGATCCAGGGGGTTAATGCATCGTCAGTCGATGATGCCCGATCACGGGATGCTGTTTGTTTTCCCGAATGCTGAGAAATTTTGCATGTGGATGCGAAATACGATGATCCCTTTATCGGTGGCTTTTCTTGATGAGGAGGGCCGTATTCTCAATATCGAAGAAATGTTGCCACAATCAGATACGCCTCACTGTGCAGCAAAAAATGCACGCTACGCTTTAGAAATGAATAGCGGATGGTTTAAGCGTCAATGTGTAGGGGTAGGTTTAAAGCTGAAAGGGATTGGTGGTAATCTCCCCGTAAATTAGCGACAAGGCTAACGCTCATGGTAAGCAAATATCACCCGCTAATGATGAAACACGCGAAAGGCA
>DILC01000022.1:3314-8335 GCA_002424865.1 Rhodocyclaceae bacterium UBA5602
AGTCAGTGGGGTGTGAAAAACACTCGCGCCGTATCGCCAGCGCCGACTTTTCAGCCACCGATTGAGAATGCCTGCGTGGCTGATTGCGCGTTGACGGGTGGGGCGTTTCTTGCCGACATTAACGCTTGCGCAAAGAATTTCACGCGAACCGTTAAACCTCTGTTGCCTTGATCTTCGCCTGAATCTTCAGCTTGGCCATCGGCCAGCTCAACCGTTGCGCCGTGCAGCTGGACAATATGGGCGGCACTGCAGTGCCAGCGAATTTCGTTGAAAGAAACGTCCCGCCGCAGGGTGCCAAACCACGTTCGCCAACGGTGCCGTCAAGTTATTACCCGCCACCGCCGCCGGCCAATTGCCAGCGCTGATTCGATTTCGGCTCAAGTTCTTTCCCCCTTCCGGTTTTTTATGGAAAGTCGGCGTTGGTAATACGGCGCTGGCTACTGCCCAGGCAGGACGGCGCGGGGATCAAGGCGTGTGATCCAGCCCGGATTGCGCAAGTTCCGCTGCGCGAATGAGTGCGCGCGCCTTGTTTTCGGTTTCCTGCCATTCGTTCTCGGGGATGGAATCGGCGACGATGCCGGCGGCGGCTTGCACATGCAGCATGCCGTTTTTGACGATGCCGGTACGGATGGCGATCGCCATGTCCATCTCGCCCGAAAAACTCAGGTAGCCGCAGGCGCCGCCGTAAAGCCCGCGCTTGATGGGCTCCAGTTCATCAATGATTTCCATGGCGTGGATTTTCGGCGCGCCGGTGAGTGTTCCTGCGGGAAAGGTGGCTTTGAGTACATCTAAATTATCCATGCCGGGCAAGAGCGTGCCTTCCACGTTGGAGACGATGTGCATGACATGGGAATAGCGCTCAATCACCATTTGATCGGTGACATGCACCGAACCGGTTTCTGCAATGCGGCCGATGTCGTTGCGCGCCAGGTCAATCAGCATGACATGTTCGGCGCGCTCTTTGGGGTCGGCCAGCAGTTCTTCGGCATGCGCCTGGTCTTCTTCCGGCGTGGCGCCGCGCGGCCGTGTGCCGGCCAGCGGGCGGATGGTGACGCGCTTGTTGATAAACCCCCGGGCATCGGGCGAGGTTTCCTGGCGCACCAGGATTTCCGGTGAAGCGCCGACCACATGGAAATCGCCGAAGTCGTAGAAATACATGTAGGGCGACGGGTTGATGGAGCGTAGCGCGCGGTAGAGCGTGAGTGGCGGGCAGGTGAAGGGCATTTTCAGGCGCTGGCCGACTTGCACCTGCATCATGTCGCCGGCCGCGATGTAGTCCTTGGCTTTTTGCACCGCGGCCAGATAGTCGGCTTTGGCGAAGTCACGTATGACTTGTGTTGCTGCCACCGGTGCGCTGGCCGGGATAGCCACAGGCGCGCGGAGTTTTTTCGCCAGGGTTTCAAGTCGCGCATGCGCCGTGGCGTAGGCATTGGGTTCGGATGTGTTGGCGTAAACGATGAGGTAGATTTTGCCCGCCAGATTGTCTATCACCGCAAGCTCTTCGGTTTGCAGCAACAGCACGTCCGGCATGCCGATTTCGTCCGGCTTGTCGAAATGCGCGAGCTTGTGCTCCATGTAACGCACGGCATCGTAGCCGAAATAACCGGCCAGCCCGCCGCAGAAACGCGGGAAGTTTTCCGGGATGAAGACCTTGAAGCGCGTTTGGTACTCGGCGATGAAGTCGAGCGGGTTACCCTCGGCGGTTTCGGTCACCTGGCCATCGCAGACCACGTCGGTGCGCCAGGCATTGGCGCGCAGCAGCGTGCGCGCGGGCAGGCCGATGAAGGAGTAACGGCCAAAGCGCTCGCCGCCGACGACTGATTCGAGCAGAAAGCTGTTCGCTTGATTGGCCAGCTTGAGATACAGCGACAGGGGCGTGTCCAGGTCGGCGAAAGTTTCCAGCGTGAGCGGAATGCGGTTATAGCCTTGGGCGGCGAGGCGACTGAATTCGCTCGGGTCGATGGGCTTCATGGATGCTCCGGAAAATGAACGGTCATGTTTTGTGCGATTTTTTGCAGCTTTTAATGTGCTGGTGTTGGGTAATAAAAGTCGGCGCTGGCGGGACGGCGGCTTAGCTGATCACCGCGTTGCCGAGCATGCGCCGTGCGGCGTCAGCCAGCGTGGCGACTATAGCATCGCAATCCACCGGCTGCGCGGGGTTTGCGGGGTTGTACCCATAAGGAACAAGCCAGACAGGGCAACCGGCAGCACGCGCGGCTTGGGCATCGTGCCGGGAGTCGCCGAGGTGCAAATTGTTCTCAGGTTTTACGCCAAAATGCTGGCAGGCATGCAACAGTGGCAAGGGGTGCGGCTTTTTTTCTGGCAGGCTGTCACCCGATAAAACGAGATCGAAAAAGGCCGCCAAGCCTGTGGCGGCGAGCAAAGGCCCGGTAAAGGCCGCGGCTTTGTTGGTGACCAGCGCCATGGGAATGGCCGCGTTTTTCCAGGCATTCAAGCCTTCCATGACACCGGGGTAGAGCGTGGTGCGGCGGCCATTTTCTGCCATGTAATGGCGGCGGAAAATGGGCAGCGCATGGGCTAAAAAAGTGGCGTCGGCGGATTGCTCGGCGGGCAGGCAGCGCGTGACCAAATCGGTCACGCCCCGGCCGATCAGCGTGGCGACGGTGGCTTCGGTATGTTCAGGTAAACCCAGTTCGCGCAGCATGTTGTTCGCCGCCGCCGTTAAATCGGGCAGGGTGTTGAGCAGCGTGCCATCCAGGTCGATGGTGAGCGACTTTACCGGTCGTATCGGTGCGGGCATTTATACCGTCGCCAGTTGCGCGCGCAGGGCACTGATGACGCTATCGTAACGGTGCGGGTCGGTGTCCTTGCCCGCGCCAAATACGGCGGAGCCTGCCACAAAGGTGTCAGCGCCTGCGCGGGCGATGTCGGCGATGTTATCGACCTTCACGCCGCCATCGACTTCCAGCAAAATGTCGCGGCCGGTTTTTTTCTTGTACATGTCCAGACGGCAGCGCGCGCCACGCAATTTGTCCAGCGTGACTGGAATGAACGACTGTCCGCCAAAACCGGGGTTCACGCTCATCAAGAGCACGATGTCGAGTTTGTCCATGACGTAATCCATGTATTGCATGGGCGTGGCCGGGTTGAACACCAGCCCGGCCTGGCAGCCGCAATCACGGATGAGCGAGAGCGTGCGGTCAATGTGGTCGGACGCTTCGGGGTGAAAGGTGATGACGTTCGCCCCGGCCTTGGCAAAATCAGGAATGAGGCGATCCACGGGCTTGACCATCAGATGCACGTCGATGACGGCATCCGTCACCGGGCGAATCGCCTCGCAGACCAGGGGGCCGATGGTGAGATTCGGCACGTAATGGTTGTCCATCACGTCAAAGTGTATCCAGTCGGCGCCAGAATCAATGACGTTGGAAACTTCTTCGCCGAGCCTGGCAAAGTTGGCGGAAAGAAGGCTGGGAGCAATTTTGAATTCGCGGGACATGGGGGTTTCCAAAAAAGATGGGCGAACGATGTTAAGGCATGAATTCTAGCGGCAGGTCGTGGGTGAGGCCGTAATTTTCATTGGCAGCGCCGTATCACCAGCACCGACTTTTTCGTGGTCATGGTAAGTCAGGGCAATTTACCGGCGCTGACCATATGGTTGACCAAGGTATTGCCCGACAGCCATACGACCATGTCGTCAAACTCACCTCCAGGAAGGGCGGTGTTGTCACTCAAGGTGCGACTGAAATAATTCACGGGCCCTGCATTATTGATATCTTCATCGCTATTGGTGGATGAGCCATCTGCTAGCGCGGCTCCTGTGTCGGTAGTGCCGCCACGGCTTTTGCCTTGCGAAAAAATAACCGCCGGAACGCACTGGTTGGATGTGGTGCAACTTGCGCTGCCTGCCAGATAGGCTGCCGTTCCAGCCGCGTCGCGCGTCTGTACCGTCCGGTTGGCGATGGTGGAGAGCGTGACCGTCCCGTTGGCATAGGCGGGCGTGACGCTGTAGCGGATCAGCTTGCCCCAGCCATCCAGTTTCGCGCTGCCTAGCGTTGCCCAGGGAATGAAGCCGCTACATGCGGCGTCGTCGGCGCAAGGATCCTTGGCTTCCGACCCATTCGTTGCAGACGCGGCCGGACGCGGCAAGCGGCCATTGGTGATGGCAAAACCGATCAAGGCATCGCGGATGTCGTTGAGCGTTTTTTCGGTTTCCTGCCGCTGGCGAATATCCTGCTGTGCCGATAGCGGCAGCAGCATGCTGCTGAGCAACAGCGCGACAATGAACATCACGATGGCGATTTCAACCAAGGTGAAGCCGCGTTGCAAGAAAGTTCCCGAAGGCGACCGGAAGGTGGTGCAGAGCAAGCAACGCGCTGGCGATTCGGCGAGGGATAGGGTCAAGGGCTATTCCTTGTCGGAGACGGGGGCGATCATGTCGGCGGTGATGATTTTTTCAATCGCTTTGCCATGTTGCGCCAGGATCAGGGGCATACCCGTGCGCGCGGCAATTTCTCGCGCGCGTTGCGCGGCTCTCACCAAAGCAGCGGGAGCCGCTCGCATCGGCATCCTTGAGTTGGGAAACAGGCGGTATGGGGCTATTCATGGATTTTCTCCTTCTTCACTCAGTATAGGCATTTCGCCGCTGCGGATGGCGAGGCGACGGGTCATGGCAGCCAGGTAGTGAATATATTGCTGATAGTCACTTCTTGCGCTTGGGTACGTTGAGAGCCCGTAAAGCCAAGTCTTATGCTTTGCATGCCTTGACGATAACAGACCTTATCAGAGCCACAGGTCTGGTGTGTCGGGCATGCCACCACGGGCGGAATCGTGCTGCACGTCGCCCCGGCAGCGTCGAAAATGGCTGCCGTGTCGCTGAGCGTTTCGACAAATCCAGGGTAGATCTGGGCCATGGGGCGGATGGTGTTCTTCATGGCGGCAATTTGGTTGGCGACCGTCGCGCTGTCGGCGAGAATCCAGACTTTGGTTTGCATGATGGTTTTGCTGTTTTCGGCGGCAGTATCAATACTGCGTGTTGGGGTGACTTCGACGCGGACATG
>DILC01000022.1:8442-9850 GCA_002424865.1 Rhodocyclaceae bacterium UBA5602
CGTGTTACGCCGTCGCTAGCGTTTGCGATTTCATGCCCCCAATAAACAATCGCTGCATGTGAGTTGTATCCCGTGACTGTGCTCGCGCCACAGCTTGATGTTCCGCAGGGATCGTTGCGACCCGCGTTGGTGGAAGTTTCTCCGCTGCCACTAGAAAAACCTGCATTGCGCGATTGATCAAACTCAATGCCGATTTTTGGAAACATCACTTTCGATGTCAAGCCGTTATTGCCGGAATAGCCGAGATGGCTGCCGGCCATGCCGCAGGGCAGGTCTGGATTGTTTTCGGCATCAATGGCGGCAAAGACGAAACCAGTGTTGCCAATCTGGTTGAAAGAAAACTGGAAGTAAGTTCTAAATCCGCTGCCCATTGTTTTTGTATCAGCCAACCAGGCGCAGCCAAACAGGTTTTCTGCATCAGCAGTGGTGTTGGTCACGTCTGCTTTTCCCAAAGTCAGCATCCTGGTGGATGGGTCGTAGGCGACNNCTGCAGTCAGGTTGGGTGAGGTGACGGTCGTTAAGGTGGGGCTGGATGGAATACAGCGCACAATGTCTTGTTGAATTGCTTGCGGTGGGGATCGGTCGAAAAGCTTATCGCCGGTGAATGATGTGCCAATGCCGGTGAAACTTGCGAGGTTAATGCCTTCCAGATAATTGGACAGCGTGGTTTTATCGGTTGCCGTGATGCGCTGCTGTGTTGTATTGCGTTGATCAGAGAACAGCAGCACGCCAGCGCATGAATCGCCATTGGCCGTCAGCGCGCCTGTATTTGGTTTGGCAGCAAAAAACATCTCCTGGTAATGGCTGTAGTAACCCAGGGGGTGCTGGTTGTCGTCGTAGCATGAGCTACTTGGCAGGTGCCCGGCGAGTTTGTCGCTGGGCGCATTGCCGGAAATTGCCACAGGGGTGAAGCTACTTCCTGCTGCAACCTGATCCCTTAAGCAACCGACCATGCGGTCGAGCATGGAATTGATGTCGGCACGGAAATTGGCGTTTTTACGAATCGCACCAAACAATGTGTCAGCGGTTAACGCCAGCCCTTTGTCGTTGGCAGCAATGGCGCAGCTTGCGCCGCTGGGACAACTGCCCGGCCAGAGTTTGCCGTCGCTTTGGCGTTGCACTACGCCCTGGATGGACAGCGCCTTGGGTGTGTCGGGGTCATTGCTGGGGTCGGAGTCGCCAGTGGCTCCGCTGGCGTTGTTGGCGCCTGCCAGATAATTGGTCACACCGCCGAGGGCCGTCGCATTGGCCGGGTCGAGATAATTGCGCGCGTCGTAGTTGCCGCCGCATTGGGTGACGTCATCTGTGGTGGCGTTGCTGCGGTCTTGTCCGGCCAGCGGCGGGCCGGGTGAAAAGATGATGGCGATGGGGCGGTCATGCGCTGAGGCAAGCGTGCTTTGCAGGGCGG
>DILC01000022.1:9913-57429 GCA_002424865.1 Rhodocyclaceae bacterium UBA5602
CGCTGAATCCTGCTGTGCAGCGAGGAAACGATCAGCCATAGGCATTCGCCATGGCTATCGCGTAGTGGTCCGGTGCCGAGGGTTCTCCAGGGGAATCGGCCCACGACGGTGGGACCGATGCCGTTGGCATCAAAGGCATTGTCAAGGAAGTAGGCGGCATCGCAACCTTCAAGGCCAATGCCGCATCCGGCATTGTTGTTGCGTGAGCTACCTAGGTCGGGCAATGGCAGGTAGCCATACATGCGGTCGGGGCGTCCTTGGCTGGCTTCCTTGTCGCGGTATTGCAGCGCGTAGCCGATCAGCGCTTCGCGCGCCTGCGCCAATGCCGCATCCGTTTGCCGCTGACGGTAGGCCTGCATGAACTCAGGCGATAGATGCGACACTAGAAAGGCCAGCGCGCCCATGATCAGCAGGGTAACGAGCGTGATTAAAACAAAGCCTTGCTGAGCATTTCCTGGTGCGCGCCGTTGCACGGTAATGCTCCGCTTAACGACGAGTAACGGGTGTCACGATTTTGCCACCGCCGAGCCGGTCGTTACGTTCGCCAGTAGCGCGGTTAATTTCTTCACCGACGCTTAATTGCGTTGGCGCTTCTTCGCCAGGGGCGAGACTTGCGCGGCTGGGGTTTTGTGCCGAGAGAAATACTTTTACACCGGTACGCGTCGCTTCATGCTCATCTTGCGCGCGGCCATTGATCCAGACAGTGGATTTGCCGCTGGCACGTTGCACGATGCCATCCAGACGCATGGTAGAACCCTCTAGGGTTTGCGTTTCTTGAATGTTGGATAAGCGCTGGCGCTCCAGCAGCGTGCGTTTTTCAGGCGTGGAAAAAAGTCGCCCCAGATTTGCTGGTTCGGCATGGGCCAGGCTAATGTTGCTGCCCATCAGCGCCATTAGCAGCAGCATGATGGCTGAGTGCCGCGTGTTAGTCGCTTTAAAGCATTTCATATGTTGCTACTCGATTTGATGGTCAGCCATTCCAGCGTGCATTCGGCGTCGATGGTGGCGTTTGCGCTGGATTTTGCGCCTGGCTCAGGCTGCATTGGATGGCGCGTGATTTGGCAGCTACGCAAGCTCACCCATGCCGGAGCCTGGTTGTGCAGTTCGTCGAGGACGTTGATGAGTTCGCCCTCGTGCAGCAGGGAGAGGCTGAGCCTCATTTGACTGGCCATGATGGATAGGCCGCCCACCTCTGCGCCTTCGGGAACTAAGGCTGCATCTGCCTTGCGTTGAGGGGAAAACTCATAATCGAGTTTTGCCAGATGATGTTCGTTCTTGATTTGATTGATGAGTTCAACCCACTCCAGGCGCTGTTCGTTACCGACGATGCCTTGCTTTTTGAGCGTCTCAAAGCGGGTGATTTTGTCGCGCAGTTCTTGTTCTTCACTGCGGGCACGAGTTAGATTGGCGGCCATTTCTTTTTCTGCATTCGCGCGGTTGATGTGCTCTTGTCTGGCGACTTTTTGCTGATTGATGGCGAGCCAAGCGGCAAGGCCAGCCATGAGGAGGCAGCTGATTAGCAGCAGCAGTGCCCACTGTATTTTTTTGAAGTCTTGTTGAGAGAAGTTCATTGCGTTAATTCATGGTGTGGCGAGCAACGGCCGGACGAGCATGGCCGAGAAAACGGGTGCGGGCGTGTTTGAGGTGTCGACAGCATTTTGCGGGCTTTTCAACGCTTTTCCGGATTCCACCTCAAACGGCATGGCCAGCAAAAAGACCTGGGTTTGCGGGTTTTGCAGCTGTTGGGCAAACTGCTCAATGTGTGTTTTTTGCGCGCGTAAATCAGCGCTCAAGCTAAGCGGGAGCTGGGCGGTGACTTTCAGGGTGACTACAGGCTGGCCGTTTTTGGCCAAAGGCGGTGTGCTGGCAGGTGATGTCGCCGTCCCGCCAGCGCCGACTTCTATTGGATCGCTGGGGTTTAATGGATGCGCACCAGGGGGCAGTGTTAACGCCGGTTCGATTTTCCATTCCAGGCTGATGAGTTCAATGGCGGGGCGGTTGTTGAGCGCCTGGCTCAAATGCGTGAGCAGTGGCGTCAGGTTCGTGGTGTTTTTTTGCAGTGACGCATAACGCATCATCAGGGCGCGTAAGTTGTCCGGGCTGATATTGGTTGGCGGCAGGCTGGCCAAGAGTGCGTTATAGCGTTGCGTGGCGATTGCGGTTTGGCTGATGGCAGCTGTGGTTTCTTGTTGTAACCGGTTGGTATCAAAGGTGGTTTTGATGGCGAATAACAGCCCGCTGAGCAAGCCGATGATGGCAACGGACGTGAGTGCCAGGCGCAATTGCCAGAGGCGGTAACGATGACGCAAAGGCGCTGGGGCAAATTGTTGCGCGGGTGGCTTGGCCACCAGACAGTGCATGAGCAACTGATCCAGCGTGGTCGAAGAGGGGTGGGCGTGATGGGAGGGTTTGAATTTTTCGTTTTTGGCGATGAGCTCAGCATCGAGAAAATAAAACGCAAGCAGTTCGATGTTTTGGCATTGTTCTTCAACTTGCGGCTTGTGTTCAGGGGCGACCAGCAGTGCAACCCGAATGGGCGTGCGGGGCTTGATTTGCCGTTGACCGACCAGGTATTGATAGGTTTTGACCGACTCCGTGGCAATGGCTTGCGCAATTTCTGCTGAATCCGGGGTGTGGTTTGGCGCCAGATTGAGCAATGCCAGCGATGTCAGGCGCGAGAACTGGAGGTTTTTATTAGCAAAAAAACTTTGATGCACGCCGCTGGCAGTTTGGGTAATCAGTAGCGTGGGCTCATCTGTCGCTAACCAGCGCGGGGCGTTGCTGGACAGAATTAACGAGACTGAGTAGATCCCTGCCAGCGTGGCTTCTTGCTGACGCATGACGCCGAGCCAGATGTTCATGGCTTCCGGACGAGTCAGTGCGGCAAACAGCACTTTTTCGTCACGGCGACCAGTGCTTGAGCGGCCAAGCGATAGTGCTATGCTCAGCGGAGTGCTGTAAAAATATTGCTTGAGACGGCGCGTGATGAGGGCGGCGCGATCACGCCCCTGGACATAGGGGATTTCTTCGAGCTGAAAGCTTTCTTCAGCAATGTCTGCCAGCCAATAAAAGAGGCTCTTTTTCTGTTGTTGAAGGTATATGGCAAACGCCTGCAAATCTTCTGCATGCGGCAAAAAGCACCCTTCTGCCTGTAGTTGGCTGTTGTGCCAAAGGTAGGCGGTGACTTGATTGCCGTTAAATAACAGAATGCGTTTGTTGGTCATGGGGCGGGCGATTGAGTTTGATGCGTTGGTTGTTGTCAGCGATCCTTCAAGCGGGATTTAAAACGCGCGGTTTTCAATACATGCTTATTAAGTTTTCATTTTGGTGATGGTGTCGTAAATCGGTCCCAGCACAGCCAGCATGATCCAGCCCAGAATGAGGCCGATGATGACGGTCATCACGGGTTCTATCATGGCTTGAACTTTCGAGATGGATTCGCGCACGTCACGATTGTAAAAGTAGCTCACGTTGGACAGCGCCGTATCTAACGCGCCGGTATTTTCACCCACTCGCAGCATGCGCAACACCAAGGGTGGGAAAAGATTGACCTGCTGGAAGGCCGCTGTGACTTGCTGGCCTTCGGAGATCAGCATGCCTGCGCGCTTTAAGCCGTCTTTGATGACGGCATTGCCGACAATATCCTCGGTGGTTTTGATGGCGTCCAGAATGGTGATGCCAGAGGCATACATCATGGCAAAGACGGAAGCAAAGCGCGACAGGATGATTTTTTTGAGGATGGGGCCTAGCCAGGGCAGGCGTAGCTTGATGCCATCAAACCGGTAGCGCGCGGCAGGGTTTTTTTTGACGGCTAAGGCAATGCTGGCGACTGTCAAAATGGGCAGGCCAATGACAACATACCAATAGTTGACAAAGAAGTCCGAGGTGGCGATGAGGATCCTGGTTTGCAGGGGCAAATCTTGTCCCATGTTGCGAATAAAGCCCGCCATTTGGGGGACGAGGTAAATCATCATGAACATGACGACCGCCACCACCACCGTACCCAGAAATGCCGGGTACATGATGAGCTTTTGGGTGTGGGCCGCCAATTCATCCTGCCATTTGAGCGATTCGAGCAGATTGTTCAACACTTGCGGTACAGAACCGGTTTCTTCTCCGGCACGAATCAGATGGACCATCACTTCATCAAACGTTTGCGGGTGCTCAGCCAAGGCTTGCGAGAGGGTTTTGCCACCTTCGATGCTCTCTATCATGTCGGCGATGATTTCGCGAAAGCGCGGGCTCTCCAGGCTATCGCGCAAGTCAGTCAGGCTCTCAATAATGGATACGCCAGCACGGCTGAGTTGTTCCAGATGAAAGCAGAAGGTGATGAGCTCGGGCCGGGTGATACGCACCCGATTAAAACCCTGCCGCTGTTTGACCGGGTCGCCATTGATGAAGTCCAATCCCATGCGTTTTAGGCGCATTTCGAGGTCGATGAGGTTAATGGCTTCAATCGTGCCCAGAGCCATTTTGCCGTTTGCGTCAATTGCCTTGTAAGAATAGAGCGCCATGTGAAAGGCTGTTTTCAGGTTTAAGGCTTGCTTACAAGCGGTCGGTCAGGTCAACTACGCGACCGACTTCTTCAATCGAGGTGGAGCCGTCGCGCACTCGCCGCAGGCCATCAACCGCCAAAGGCTGAAAACCCTTGGCCAGCGCAAGGGTGCGAATTTCATGCAGGCTGGCGCGGCGGCTGATCAAGTCATCGAGGGTGCTGTCCAGGCGCAAGAGTTCCATGATCGCCAGCCGCCCGCGATAACCCTGGTTATCGCAATGATCGCAACCGACGGCACGATACAGGATGGGTACCGGTTGCGCTTCAGGAATGCCGAGCAGTTTCTTCTCATGGTGTTCGGCAGGGTAGGGCTTGCGGCAATGGGCGCATAAGCGGCGCACCAGCCGTTGGGCAACAATGCCAATGATGTTGCCAGCCATGATGTCAGGCAGGACGCCAATATCCAGCAGGCGTGGAATGGCACCCAGGGCTGAACTTGTGTGCAGGGTGGAATACACCTGGTGGCCGGTCATGGCGGCGCGAAAAGCCATGTCGGCGGTATCTTCGTCACGGATTTCACCGACCAGAATGACGTCTGGATCCTGCCGCATCATGGAACGTATGCCGTTGGCAAAGTCGAGCTTGGCGGTTTCCGCGACCGAGGTTTGGCGAATCATGGCCATGGGATACTCCACCGGATCTTCCAGGGTCATGATATTGACGCCTTCGAGATTGATGTGATTCAGTACGGAATACAGGGTGGTGGTTTTGCCGCTGCCGGTGGGGCCGGTGACCAGGATGATGCCTTCCGGGCGGGCGACCATGAGCTTGAGCAAGTTGATTTGGTGCGTATCCAGCCCCAGATCATCAATGGGCACAATGCCTTTTTTGCGGTCGAGAATGCGCAGGACGATGTTTTCGCCATGGATAGTTGGTTGCGCGGAGACGCGAAAATCAATCGTATCGCCACTGATGTTAAGCGACATGCGGCCGTCCTGGGGGGCGCGCGTCTCGGCAATGTTCATGCCACTGATGACCTTGATTCGCACGGCCATGGCAGCCCAATAGGATTTATGCAGGGCGCGTATCTGGCGCAGCAGGCCGTCGATGCGGTAACGAATGCGCAAAAAACTGGCTTCCGGCTCGAAGTGCACGTCCGAGGCGCTGCGTTTAACCGCATCGGTGAGCAGGGCATCCACCAGGCGGACCACGGGCTGGCTGTATTCGTCGAGGCTGGAGGTGATGCTGTGGTAGTCAATTTCACCTGTTTCAATCTCGTTCAGAATGCCGTCGATGGATAGCTCGTGGCTGTAATGCTGGTCAATTGCCTGGGTGATTTCAGACTCACCCGCCAGAAATGTTTCGATGTGAACTTCGTGAGAAATGAGCGCGCGCAGCTTGTCAATGGCGACAATGTCGTTAGGGTCGGCCAGGGCGACTTTAAGGTGCTGCGTGCTGGCTGAGTAACTCAAGCCCAGTAACAGGTGGCGTTTGGCCAAGTCACGCGGTATGAGCTTGACGGCTTCCGGATCAACAATGGTGCAGGTTAAATCAATTGAATCATGCCCGAGCGATTCGCTGATGGCTTCGCGCAGGGTGGCTTCGGAGACAAAACCCAGGGAGACCAGCAGTCTGCCAATGGGCTGATTGGACTTCATTTGCTCGAGCAAGCCAATGCGCAGCTGATCTTCGCTGATCACGCCTTGCGAGATCAGGATCTGGCCGACTTGCCTGCGCTTGGTGCCCGGTGCGATGGGTTGATTCATACTGGACTGGGAATAATCAGTGGCTAACCAGTGACGGCTGCTTACCTGGGTGAAGGTGTTGCGGCACGAAGTGATTGCAGGCGATTTGCGGCTTCTTCGCGGTTAAAGTTTGCCGGTTGGTTTTGCACAGCGGCGAGCGCTTTTTCGTAGTATTGCGCAGCCAGGCTGGACTGCCGCAGATGCTCCAGGCTGATTGCCAGGTTGAACAAGATGTCCGGGTTATTGGGCTCGGCGTTATAGGCTTGAAAGTAGGCCTGCTGCGCTTCTTGCCAGCGGTTTTGTTTAACGTAAAGATTGCCTAAGGCAAACGCGGGGGCGGCTAATTCGGGCTGGTTGCGGCTCAGGATTTTGAGGCGAGTCTCAGCCATTGCCGGGTCGTTTTGGCTGCGAAGGTTCATCAACGCGGCTTGTGCAACAGCGTCTTGCGGATTGGCTTCCAGTATTTTTTGATACAGCCGGGCAGCTTGATCCACGTGTTCCTGTTTTTGTGCGATGGCCGCCAAGCCATGCAGGGCATCGGTGTTGTAAAGGTCTGCTTGAAACGCACGGTTGTATTCGCTTTGTGCGGCGGCTAAATCGCCCTGTTGAAATGCTTCGAAGCCGCGGATCAGGGCAGGATCAATTTTTTGCGGCGTATGCGTTAAGCGAACCAGATCATTGCTTGCCGTAGCTGGCGCGCTCGCCGCTGCGCGAGGCGGCGTCCTGCCGACATTGCCACGCAGTGTTTTTTGCGTAGGCAGGGCGCTGTTTTCGCCCTCTTCTGCGCCATCCTCGCTTGCATTGCCGAGCGGCGCGACAGGGGCTTGAAAAGTCGGCACCTCAAGGGTGCTTTCCTGGGACGGACTCAAGCCTGCGGGGTGCGCTGGCGAGACGGCGGCTGTGGGTGAAATAGGCGGTGAGGCCGTTGCTAAGGGCTGCATGGATTGCGCAACCGGGGCGAGGCTGTGTGGTTTATGCGGCTGTAGTTGCCACCAGAAATAAATGCCAATGACCAGCACAGCGAGGGCAGTGAAGCCGCCCAGAATGAGGGCAAAATTTTTATTGTGTGCCGCGGATGGCTGCGCAGGTTGCTTGGCCGTGAAGAGGTTATGCGCAGCAGCGGCGTTGGCTGGCATTGCTGCATGGGGCGGCAAATTTTTTGCTGCAAGCGGCGTTGCTTGTGTTGAGACTGATGGGCTGGCAGTTGGACCCATTGCGGTTGGGGTGCTGGCACTGGTCGCGGGGTTGTGGGAAGCTGCGTGAGGCGAGCGGCGGACAGTGGTTTCCATTTCCGCCAAAAATTTATCATCAATAGACGCCAGATGCTCGGCTAGGGGGGAGGATAAGGCGGTGCCTTCGGGTATGTCTTCGGTCAAGAAGGGTGTTTCGTCGTTAATTACTGGCGTATTTCCGTCAGGTGCCGCGGTGCTGAGCGGCTCAAGGCTAAGTTCGCTCGAGGCTTGGGCTGCCGTGGCTGGATCAAGTGCTTGATCGGGTTGGTCTTGATTAACGCCGCTGGCTTGACGCTTGGCCGATTCGGCTTTTTTGAGCGCATCCATAAGAAGGCTCATGGTGCGCGGGCTCCTTGAAAATCAATCTGTTTGGGTTCTGGGCCTGGATTGTTTTTAAAGAAGTCCTGGTTTGGTAATTGACTGTGGAAGTTGCGATAGTCGCCATGGATGCTGGGGTCGCGAATGATCGTTGGTTTGATGAAAATGACCAGTTCTTTTTTGGTTGTGATGTCGTTGCGCGAGGTAAATAGCATGCCAATGCCAGGCAGTTTGGATAGGCCGGGCACAGCATCGGTGCTGTTGCTGAGTTCATCGGACATCAAGCCGCCCATGACAGCGATTTCGCCATCTGTGAGACGTAGCATGGACTCCATTTCGCGGGTCTGAATCTCGGGGATGAAACTGTCTATGGTGATGGATGGGTTAGGGTCTTTTTTGGTTTTTCCATCCCCAATCAGCTTGGAAATGCTGGGGCGAACGTTGAGCAAAATGTTGCCGTTGTCACTAATCTGGGGCGTGACGCTCATCACTAGCCCCACTGAGACTGAATTCGGAGTGGTGGTCACCGTAGTGAGTGATGGTCCGCTGGATGAGGTGGTGGTATCGGCCTTGACCGTGAAATAAACAATATTGTCGACTACCTTTAACATGGCGGTCTGGTTGTTGAGCACGCTGATTTTGGGGCTGGACAGAACTTTAACGTTGCCAAAGTTTTCCAATAGTGTCAGCGTGGCCGAAATGCCCAAACCCGGGGCGACATAATTCAGCAGGAAGGATGCGCCATTGGTTGAATTCACGGCCGGAAGGTTTTGGCTGGGTGAAAAGCCGGCTGTGCCCGGATTGCGTAATGAGCGCAGGCTTTGCCAGTTGATGCCTTGGGTATAGGTGTCTTTCAAGCTGACTTCCGCGATGGTGGCTTCAATCATCACCTGGCGCCCGGCATTGCGGGTGACCAAATCAATGTATTCCTGAACTTTCTCATGCTGGCGTGCCGTGGCGCGCACCACAATCACGCCGGCTTCCGGATTGGCGATGACTGATGAGGCTTCGCGGAAGGTGGTGCGTTTAACCACCGTGGTGCCTTGTTGCTGCAGATTGGCTGGGTTGGGGCTGTTGGCGAGTGAGTTTGAGGCAGCGCTTTTGATCGTTGGCGAGGGCGGCGCGCCCGTACCGGTAGTCGATTGCTGGTCATGGTGTTCAGTCACGGTTTCGCTGGAGCCTTCCGGCAGGATTTTGTCGGTTTCGCGCAGGATGTCCTTGATGTTTTTTTCAATAGAGTCCCAGAAATTGTTTTTGGCTTTGCTGGTGACTGTCGTGGTCGAATTGTTTCCACTGGCACTATTGGCAACGGTTCCAGCGGCGGCTGAGCTGGTGGAGGCAATTTGGGTATTAATGGACACTGTGCCGCTCACGTCACGCGACATGTTGACGTAATCCACCTTGTAGGTGTGCAGAAAAGGTGAATCGGGCATGACGATCAGATTTTGCCCGTCAATTTCCCAGCGCATATCGACTTGCTTGGCAATGCGCGTGAGGATTTGCTCCAGGGTTTGATCAATGGCATTGATGGTGACCAAGCCATTGATGCCAGGGTGGACATCGATATTCAGTTTGGCGTCGCGGGATAAGGCAAAAAGCAACTCCTGCGCAGCTATTTCACGCACGGAGACGGAATAGGTTTCCTTTTTTGCCTGCGCTCTCGGGCGAGGCAAGGTGATGGCGCTAGCAACGGGTGTCGGGATGCCGACAAGCGTTGTGTTGCCGGGTGTTGCGGCTTCTGCCTGGAGGTGGCTGCCAGGCACACTCATGGGCTGAATGCTGCTGCATGCTGCAGTGAACAGGGCCCCAAGCAGACTAAAGCCAGAGAGCGCTGATTTTTTTTGGTATGGGCGCAAAGGGGGCTCTAAGATTCTCCGCATAGGGGCTTTCGGTGTTGGCTGTAGTTTAGTTGTTAAGCGCTATGGATCGATATTATCATCATACATCAGGTTATTTAATTAACTTAATGATTATATTGGTTAATGATTTTTAAGAAAGAGCATTTAAATGATGCTTTCTTTTCTATTTGAGGCGAATGGCCTGGCGTGGATAGGGCTTGTTCTTTTTTAGCATCGTCGGCAGTTCGGTGATGGCATCGGCCGCCGCGGCACGGGTCGGGTAGTCGCCGTAGATGATGCCGTAGCGAGGCTTGCCGCTGAGCGATGAAAAATACAGGTGGATGTTATCGAAGCCATTTTGCCTGGCGGCGTCTTTTAACAGGCGTTCTATTTCGCTTTTTTGTGTTGCATCGGTTGTCCAGATCTGGATAAACCAACGATCATCACTGACCTTTTTTAGCCAGTTTTCTCCGGCTTTGAGTCGAGACTGGGTTAACGGATAGGCAGACTGGGCAAAATTTTCTGCATGGTCGGCAGTGGGTGGATGGGCCATTGGCGCCGAAGATGTAGCTGATGGCACGCTGGCTGGTTTTATTTCCGGCCGTGTGGATTCAACACGTTGGGTAATTTCTGGAGTTTCTTCATGGGCTAGTTGTAATTTTGCTACCAACCAGATCGTGCCGATAAGAACAAGGCCGGCGGCGGCGAGTGCGAGCGTGCGCATGAGATAGGGCGGGATTTTTTTGTTCGCGTAAGTCGCCTGGCTGAATTCGCTGTCGCGAACGGCAGCACGGGCCTCCTTCGTGCCGACTTGATGGCTGCCGGTGACGTAAGCTGAGAGCAGGGCTTTGTCGGCAAGGATGTTGATCCTGCGGGTTAGGCCGCGCGAGGTTTGGGTGATGATTTTGATGGCAGCCGGGGTAAAAACGCTGGGGCCGCGATAGCCTGCGGCGCGTATGCGGAATTCAAGATAGCTTGCAATATCGTTGCGAACCAACGGTTCCAGGCCGAAGTTATGGGTAATGCGCTCTTTGAGTTGGCGCATATCGGGGCGCGCCAGCACGTCATTTAATTCCGGTTGGCCAAAAAGAACCAGTTGCAGCAGTTTGTGGCGGTTGGCCTCAAGATTCGATAACAGGCGAATTTCTTCCAGTGTTTCGGCTGGCATGGCATGGGCTTCGTCAATGAGCACCACGACTTGGCGGCCTTCGCTGAAGGATTTGATCAAGTGTTCTTGCAAGGTGCGTAGAACCAGAGAAGTTCTGGCGTTGTCAGGCAAGGTCAGATTCAATTCGTCGGCAATGGCATACAGGATGTCCTCGCGCGACAGCGACGGGTTGGCCAGATAAATGAGGGTGATGTTGTCAGGCAAGCGCTCCATGAGCACACGGCATAACATCGTTTTGCCACTGCCGACTTCGCCGCTGACTTTGACTATTCCCTCGTCATGGGTGATGGTGTAAAGCAAGGCCTCCAGCGTTGCGCCGCGATTGGCGCCGGAGAAGAAAAAATCCGTGTGGGGGGTGATGCGAAAGGGCGCTTCGTTGAGTCCGAAGTGTTCGAGATACATGGCTTAAGTGTCCGATCGGGTCATGGCGCTGGGGCGTTTTGCGCGGCCGGGCGTATCAATATGCGGCTATATGGCGTCGTGCGATTGATGCCCAGGAGGCGTGCGGCCTGGCTTGGATTGTCGTTGGCGAGTTGGCGTGTCGCTTCAATGCAGGCTTTTTCGCGATATCGTAGCGTTGCATCAAGGCTGAACTCGTGTTGCGATTTACTCTCTTGCAGGGCGTAAGTCACGCGCTCGGTTTGGATTGTTGGGGCAGTGGATGCCAGGCTCGGTGCACCCGCCATATCCAGCGCTCTCTCCACGTCGCAGGATGGCAGTGTTTTTCCTGCATGTTTGGTGATCGGGCGAATGGCGATGTTGCGCAATTCGCGCACATTGCCGGGCGATGGATGGGCAAGCGGCTGTTCGATGGCCTGTTCGCCAAGTTTGAATGGGGCAAAGCCTGTTTGTTGGCTGTATAAATCAAGGAAGCATTCAATGGGCTGCAGGCGGTCGGTACCTAAGCTGCGCAAAGGCTGGGCGGTGGGCTGGCGCAACAGATCAATCGCATCACTACGACGGTCGGCGGTCAGGGCGGTATAGCCGCGGCCGAGAAAGTGGCTGAGTGTATCGGCGATGGGCGGGCCGTCATCGACAAGCAGAACCGTGAGGTGTTTTGGTGATGCAGTCATGGGTTGTTTATGGATGGGTTCATGCGCATCATAGGCCAAAGGCATTTGCTTCAAAGATCTAGGTGAATGGTGTTTTATCCACTTTTTCTGGCCTTAAGGCTTTAGCCTGCCTGCGCGACTCTGCTACAATGACCGGCTACAAATTGTCAGTTATTGCAATCCTCTTTCCATTTTTCTATGTCACAAGAACCCCTTGTTAGAATCCGGGATCTCAATTTCGCCTACGATACGCGGACGATATTGAGTGGCATCAACATCACCATCCCGCGGGGGAAGGTGGTTGCCATTATGGGCAGTTCCGGTTGTGGCAAGACAACCACGTTGCGCCTGATTGGCGGTCAGTTGAAGCCGACTTCCGGTGTGGTTAAGGTGGGCGGGCAGGTCGTGCATGAGATGGATGGCAAGCAGTTGTATGCCTTGCGCCGTCGCATGGGCATGCTTTTTCAGTTTGGCGCTTTGTTTACCGATATGTCGGTGTATGACAATATCGCATTCCAGATGCGCGAGCACACCGACTTGACTGAGCCCATGATCCGTGATCTGGTGCTCATGAAGCTGCATGCCGTGGGTTTGCGTGGCGCCCATAATCTGATGCCGGCTGAGTTGTCTGGCGGTATGGCGCGGCGGGTAGCCCTGGCCAGGGCTATTGCCTTGGATCCGATGCTCATTATGTATGACGAGCCATTTGCGGGCCTTGATCCAATCTCCTTGTCCATTGTTGGCGAGTTGATCCGTAAATTGAATGATGCGTTGGGGGCGAGCAGTATTGTGGTGACTCACGATGTGCAGGAGTCATTGAAAATCGTCGATTATGTTTATTTTGTCTCTGAAGGCAAGGTGGTTGCCGAGGGTACGGCCGAAGAGATTAAAAACTCGAAAACCTCATATGTTCATCAATTTGTCTGGGGTGAGGCGGATGGTCCGGTGCCTTTCCATTATCCATCCCCCAGGGCGTATGGTGAGCAGCTGATGGATAATTTGATACGCCGTGCGTAGGGCAATGAGGATGATTTCAAGAATTTTGCAAGGCTTGGGCAATTCTGTCACCAAGCGAATTTTCCGTTTGGGTTTTGCCGCACGGTTTTTTGTGGCCATTTTTATGCAGTCTGGAACGGCTTTCCGTCGTCTGCACTTAACGTTGCGTGAGGTTTATTTCACGGGCGTCCTGTCTTTGATCATTATCCTGGTTTCGGGGCTTTTTGTTGGCATGGTGCTTGGTTTGCAGGGGTATGACACCTTGCAGCGCTATGGCTCTACCGAGGCATTGGGGATTCTGGTGGCTTTGTCCCTTGTCCGGGAGTTGGGTCCCGTTGTTGCGGCGCTGCTTTTTGCCAGCCGGGCAGGCTCGGCGATCACTGCCGAGATTGGTTTGATGAAGGCTACCGAGCAATTATCCGCCATGGAGATGATGGCGGTGAATCCCATTGCCCGGGTGGTTGCGCCACGGTTCTGGGGTGGTGTGGTTTCCATGCCGCTTCTGGCGGCGCTGTTTTCGGCGATGGGTGTTTTGGGCGGTTACCTCGTGGGAGTGCAATTGATAGGCGTTGACGAGGGCTCGTTCTGGTCGCAAATGCAGTCTTCAGTGGATTTTCAGAAGGATATTCTCAATGGCGTGATCAAGAGTTTTGTCTTTGGCATTGTTATCAGCTGGGTGGCTGTGTTTGAGGGGTATGACGCTGATCCAACGGCCGAAGGTGTTTCTCGCGCCACTACGCGCACTGTTGTAACGTCGTCGTTGGCTATTTTGGCCGCTGACTTTATTCTTACCGCCTTCATGTTTACAGGGGCATGACATGACTCGTACTACGATTGATCTTTGGGTTGGTTTTTTTGTTGCGCTTGGTTTGGCGGCGCTGCTTTTTTTGGCGTTGAAAGTGGGTAACCTAGCTGCCGCTAGCAATGGGGAAACCTATCTGCTGGAAGCGAAATTTGACAATATTGGTGGCCTTAAAGTGCGTGCGCCGGTAAAGAGCGCGGGCGTCGTCGTCGGACGCGTGGCGGAAATTCGGTTTGATCCGCAGGAGTACCAGGCAGTGGTGAAGATGCAGATTGATACTCGCTATCATTTTCCTCGTGATACGTTTATCACCATTAACACCTCTGGCCTGCTGGGGGAGCAGTACATTGGTTTTGATGCTGGGGGAGACTCTGAAATGTTGGCAGCTGGCGATGTGGTGAAAAAGACACAGTCGGCTGTTGTGCTGGAAAAATTGATCAGTCAATTTATGTTTAATAAGGCTTCCGAAGATACGGGTAGCAAGGCGCAGTAACTCTAATACAGGAAATAAAAATGAAAACAATATCTGTGCGGTTTAAGTCGGGTGCAATGTTGCTTTTGACGGTGTTAGTCACCGCAGGTTGTGCCACCTCCAGTGGTAGTGAGAAAGATCCGTTGGAAGGCTATAACCGTGCAATGTTTGCATTCAATGACGGGTTGGATAAAGTCATTCTCAAGCCAGTAGCCAAGGGCTATGATGCTGTATTGCCGACCCCCGTACGCACGGGTGTCACCAATTTCTTTGGCAACATTGCTGATCTCTTTATTGGTGTCAATAACTTGCTGCAGGGCAAGGTCTCTACAGGTGCAGGGGACTTGGGCCGTGTGGCGGTGAATACGACGGTTGGCCTGTTGGGCGTATTTGATGTCGCCTCGAGCATGGGTTTGGAAAAGCATGACGAGGACTTTGGTCAGACTTTTGGTCGCTGGGGTGTCGGTAGTGGTGCTTATTTTGTGGTACCGCTGTTTGGACCGCGCACCGTGCGGGATACCGCCGGTTTGGTGCTTGATGTGGCTGCCGATCCTGTTGGTTATATTGACCATATTCCAACCCGCAATACACTGCTTGCCGTCCGCGTGGTGAATGATCGGGCGGACTTGCTGCCAGCGGATAAGGTCATTGAAGAGGCTGCCCTGGATAAATACTCTTATGTGCGTGATGCCTATCTGCAGCATCGCCGTAGCGTGATTTACGATGGCAATCCGCCGCGTAAAGCAGAGTTTGAATAAGCAATACTCCTTGTTTGCAATGGATTTTTTATCTAGGATACAGTAATGAAATATGCCATCAGCTTTATCATCGGCTCGATCATGTCTTGTGTTGCTACGGGTGTTGCAGCGAACAACTTGGCACCCGATGAGCTTATTCGCACAGTTAGCGCTGATGTTGTCGAGATTGTCAAGGCTGACAAGGATATTCAGTCAGGTAACGCAAGAAAAGCAGCGGATCTGGTTGATAAAAAGGTCGCGCCGCATTTTGATTTTTTGCGCATGACGCGGTTAGCCTTGGGGCGTGACTGGCGTCAGGCGAGTCCGGTTCAACAAAAGGCTTTGGCCATTGAGTTTCAGACGCTGCTTGTGCGCACCTACTCCAAGGCATTGACGGAATATAAAAATCAAACCGTTGATGTAAAGCCGCTTGTGCTAAAAGCTGAAGATACGGATGTCAAAGTGCGCTCCGAGATTAAGCAGCCGGGCGCAAAGGCCATTCAGCTTGATTACTACTTGCAAAAGTCCGACACTGGCTGGAAGGTTTACGATATTGAAGTGGCAGGGATCAGTCTTGTCACCAATTACCGTGAGTCATTCGCAACTGAAGTGCGTAACTCAGGGATTGATGGCTTGATCAAGGTGCTGCAAACCAAGAATAAGTCCACTGAAACTGTAGCCGTCAAAAAATGATTCGTAATAGCCAAGGGCATCTGCAGGTGTCGGGTGAGGCAACGATTGCCACTTCAGCGGCATTGTTGGCGGAAGGCGTTGCAGCCATGTTTGTGAAAGATCAGGCTCAAGAAGAAGTTGCGGTGTTTGACTTATCAGGCGTAACGAAAGTCGATTCTTCCATGCTGTCTGTTATTTTTGGTTGGATGAGGGCGGCTAAACAGCATGATCAGGCAATTCGGCTGCTAAATGTTCCGCAAAGCCTGATGAGTTTGGCTGCCGTTTATGCGGTGGCTGATTTGTTGCCCCAGTAGCTTTAGCCGTATTCGAGTCCATGGCAATGACAAGGCAATAAAAACGCGATAAACGTTTTTTCTTGGCGATGGCTATCTTAAGTGTCATATACCCGCATTAGCCGTCCGGCGAGAGACTGTTGAGTTGTAACGCCAGACCTTTCTTTTATCTTTCCTGAATTTTTCCGTGACTACAGCCGCCATTCGCGTTGAACAAATTTTTAAGCGCTTCGGCTCGGTTCAGGCACTCAATGGGGTTGATCTCACGGTTCACCAGGGCGAATTTTTTGGCCTGCTGGGACCCAATGGCGCAGGGAAAACAACGCTGATTTCAAGCCTTGCGGGTTTGACCAGGCCAGATGCGGGGCGTGTCGAGATCATGGGGTACGATGTGCAAACCAATTATCGTATGGCACGCCGTCAGTTAGGCGTCGTGCCGCAAGAATTGGTGTTTGATCCTTTTTTTAGTGTCCGGGAAACGCTGGAAATCCAGGCTGGCTACTATGGTATCGATCCTAGTCCCGCCAGGCGCGCATGGATTGATGAGATTCTCGAGGGGCTTGATTTAACCAGCAAGGCGGACGCCAACATGCGCACTTTATCGGGTGGCATGAAGCGCCGCGTGTTGGTGGCGCAAGCGCTCGTGCATCGGCCGCCGGTGATTGTGCTGGATGAGCCAACTGCCGGGGTTGATGTTGAGTTGCGGCAATCGCTTTGGCAATTTGTGCGCCGCCTGAACCAGGAAGGCCATACGATTGTGTTGACAACACATTACCTGGAGGAGGCGGAGAATCTTTGCGGGCGTATTGCGATGCTCAAGGCTGGATGCCTTGTCGCGCTGGACACAACGCGCAATCTGTTGAGCCGTTTTTCATCGCACACGCTACGTTTGCGCACGATGGGTGATCAACCGGCGCAACTGGGCATGGTTCGGGAAGAAATAGCTGATAAGGAGAACCCTGAAGGCTGGTGGGTCGCGTCTTTTACCCGTTTCGACGAGATTGAGCCTTTGCTTTCAAGCCTTCGCCTTTCGGGTTGCGTGATTGACGAGCTTGAAATTGGCAAGCCGGATCTGGAAGACGTGTTTGTCCGTGTCATGCAAGAGAAAGGCTGCGCGGTATGAATGATTTGCCGATGAAGCCGAGCCGCGGCTTTATTACGCTGTTCTACAAGGAGATATTGCGCTTCTGGAAGGTCTCGGCACAAACGGTTGCAGCCCCTGTATTGACCGCATTGCTGTATTTGCTGATCTTCTCCCATGTGCTGGCATCCCACACTGAAGTGCATGGTGTCCCCTATGCCGCGTTTTTGATCCCGGGCCTGGTGATGATGTCGGTCTTGCAAAATGCCTTTGCGAATACGTCTTCGTCCTTGATCCAATCCAAAATTACTGGCAATCTGGTGTTTGTCTTGCTGCCACCCATTTCACACCACGAGTTTTTCCTGGCCTACGTTTTAGCTGGGGTTGTGCGGGGACTCACGGTTGGTTTGGGCGTGTTGATGGCGACGGTCTGGTTCGCCCATTTGACTTTCGCCGAACCCTTGTGGATACTGGCCTTTTCTGTGCTTGGTGGCGGCATCATGGGCATTTTGGGCATGATGGCCGGAATATGGGCGGAAAAATACGATCAACTCGCCGCCTTCCAGAATTTCCTGATCATGCCGCTGACTTTTTTGTCCGGCGTATTCTATTCCATCGCTTCGTTACCCGTGTTTTGGCAACAGGTATCGCGGTGGAATCCCATTTTTTATATGATTGACGGCTTTCGCTATGGTTTTTTTGGTGTCTCGGACATCTCGCCGTGGATCAGCTTGTGGGTCGGTTTGTTGTGCGTGGCGATTTTGTCAATAATTACCTTAAGTTTTCTCAAGCGCGGCTATAAACTGCGCGATTGATTTTATGCAGGGTCTTGATGATGCAATTCAAGGCACTCAGGAGACATAAATAAATGTTAGACCCCAAAAAGCTCGAAACGTGGATTGTGGATGGCTTGTCTTGCGAGCATCTGGCAGTGGAAGGCGATGGCGCCCATTTTTCGGCGCTGATCGTGAGCAATGAATTCCATGGGCTTAACCGCATCAAGCGGCAACAGCGCATCAATGCCATTTTGAAACCCCATTTCGATTCGGGCGAGCTGCATGCGCTATCAATGCAAACCTTGACCCCTGAAGAATGGCGCGCGAATGGATAAATTGCAAATTTCCGGCGGTGTCGCCTTGCGCGGTGAAATTGCGATTTCGGGCGCTAAAAATGCCGCCTTGCCGCTGCTGTGCGCCGCGTTGCTCACGCGCGAACCGGTTACTTTCACCAACGTGCCGCATTTGAATGACATCGGCACGATGCTCAAATTGCTTGCGCAGATGGGGGTCAAGGTCACGCGCGAGGCTGCCCATGACGCTACCCATGGCAATGGCATGGGAAAAGTTCCCGGAGGCGGCTCGGAGGCCGTGCAGGGCAAGCAGGGCGCTGGCGACACGGTGACGCTGGATGCCTCGGCGCTGGATAACCCCGTCGCTCCCTATGAACTGGTCAAAACCATGCGGGCGGCGATTCTGGTCTTGGGTCCGCTGGTGGCGCGCACAGGGGAAGCCAAGGTCTCCTTGCCTGGCGGTTGCGCGATTGGCGCGCGGCCTGTGGATCAGCATATCAAGGGTCTGGCGGCCATGGGTGCGGAGATTGCTGTGGAACATGGTTATGTACATGCCAAGGCAAGCCGTCTTAAGGGCGCGCGCATCTTTACCGATATGGTCACTGTGACGGGCACGGAAAATCTCATGATGGCCGCTTGTCTTGCCGAGGGCGAGACGGTGATAGAAAATGCTGCGCGTGAGCCCGAAGTCGTTGATTTGGCGACCTGCCTTAATGCCATGGGCGCGCGCATTTCTGGCGCGGGTGGCGATGTCATTCGCATTCAAGGCGTGCCTGCCTTGCATGGGGCAACGCACCGCGTGATGCCTGACCGGATTGAAACCGGCACCTATCTGTGTGCCGCTGCGGCCACGGGAGGGGAGGTGCGTTTGACGGGCACTTCTTCAGCGTATCTGGACGCGCTGATCGATAAGCTCATGGATAGCGGTTGCGAGGTGGCTGCCGAGCGTGATGCCATCCGGTTGAAGGCGCCGGCACGGCTCAATGCAGTGAGTTTGCGAACCGCCCCTTACCCTGCGTTTCCTACCGACATGCAAGCGCAATTCATGGCCATTAACACGGTGGCAGACGGCACGGCCGTGATCCGTGAAACGATTTTTGAAAATCGCTTCATGCACGCCGTTGAGCTTATCCGCCTGGGGGCGGACATCAAGATTGATGGCAATACCGCCTTTGTTACCGGGGTTGCCAGGCTCGAAGGCGCCAACGTCATGGCCACCGATTTGCGTGCATCAGCCAGCTTGGTGATTGCCGGGCTAGTCGCGCAGGGCGACACGGTGATCGAGCGGATTTATCACCTGGACCGCGGCTATGAAGCGCTAGACCAAAAACTCACCGCGCTAGGCGCGCGCGTCGTGCGGCTAACATAAAAAACCATGAGCGTAGCTGACCTGGACATGATTACCATTGCCCTCTCCAAAGGGCGCATTTTCGAAGAAACCTTACCCTTGCTGGCTGCTGCCGGCATTGTGCCAACGGAACACCCTGAGCAGTCACGTAAACTCATCATCAGCACAAACCAGCCCGATGTGCGCGTGGTGATTGTACGTGCGTCCGACGTGCCTACCTATGTGCAATATGGCGCGGCGGATATCGGCATTGCGGGCAAGGACGTGCTGCTGGAACACGGTGGCGCGGGGCTGTACCAGCCGCTGGATTTGAATATCGCCAAATGCCGGATGTCCGTTGCCGTGCCGGAGGGGTTTGACTATGCCGCAGCGGTGAAGTGGGGCGCCAGGTTGCGCGTCGCGACCAAATACCTCAACACGGCGCGCGAACATTTTGCCGCCAAGGGTGTGCATGTCGATTTAGTGAAGCTCTATGGTTCAATGGAATTAGCGCCCTTGGTCGGGCTGGCCGATGCGATCGTTGATCTCGTTTCCAGTGGCGCTACCTTGCGCGCCAACCATTTGCTTGAAGTGGAAGAAATTATGCAAATTTCATCGCGCCTGGTGGTGAATCAAGCCGCACTGAAAATGAAACGAGAGCGCCTCGCGCCCATGATGGATGCTTTTGCGGCGGTGGTGGCCCCATGATGCGCCGCTTATCCAGTCATGCGCCGGATTTTGCGGCTACGCTTGATGCCTTGCTGGCCTTTGATCATGCCACTGACGAAGGCATTGAAAAGACGGTTGCCGACATCCTGAGCCAAGTGCGGCAGCGGGGCGACGCTGCTGTGCTGGAATACACACAGCGCTTTGATGGCCTCGCTGCGCACAGCATGGCCGAGCTTGCCTTGTCAGCCAATGAACTTGCCGCCGCGTTTGCCGCTATCCCTGCGGTACAGCGGCAGGCGCTGGAGGCTGCGGCGGCGCGCATACGCGGTTATCACCAGCGTCAAAAAGCCGAGTCCTGGGATTACACCGAGGCCGATGGCACGCGGCTGGGGCAAAAAATCACGCCCCTGGATCGCGTTGGGTTGTATGTGCCCGGCGGCAAGGCCGCGTATCCCAGTTCTGTCTTGATGAATGCCCTGCCTGCCAAAGTCGCTGGCGTGGGCGAACTGATCATGGCCGTACCCACGCCGCGGGGCGAAAAAAATGCGCTGGTGCTGGCCGCTGCCCATTTGGCCGGTGTTGATCGCGTGTTCACCATTGGTGGCGCGCAGGCCGTGGCCGCATTGGCTTATGGGACAGAAACGATAGCCCAGGTCGACAAGATCGTCGGCCCCGGTAACGCCTATGTCGCTGCCGCTAAGCGCCGCGTATTTGGCACGGTGGGCATTGACATGATTGCCGGGCCGTCCGAGGTGCTGGTGATTGCGGACGCCTCAGCCAACCCGGATTGGGTGGCGATGGATTTGTTTGCTCAGGCCGAGCATGACGAAATGGCGCAATCCATTTTGCTCTGTCCGGATGCGGCCTTCATCGAGCGCGTTGCCGCGAGCGTTGACAAACTGTTGCCAACGATGCCGCGCCGCGCGGTGATTGAAGCCTCGCTCACAGGACGAGGGGCTTTGATTCAAGTCGCTGATCTTGAAGAAGCTTGCGCCATCGCCAACCGCATTGCGCCAGAGCACCTGGAATTAGCCGTTGCCGAGCCCAATCTGCTGGTAGAAAAAATCCGCCATGCCGGTGCCATTTTCATTGGTCACTATGCTTCGGAATCGCTGGGCGATTATTGTGCGGGGCCGAACCATGTGCTGCCCACCTCACGCAGCGCGAGATTCTCTTCGCCATTAGGCGTGTATGACTTTCAGAAACGCAGTAGCCTGATTGATGTCTCGGCGAGTGGCGCTAACGTCCTGGGTGAGGTTGCCGCCACCTTGGCGCATGGCGAAGGGCTCACTGCGCACGCGCGTGCAGCGGAGATGCGCATTAAGCCATAAAGCGCTAACCATAAAACCCCGGTCGTATAGCCGTCCGGGTATTTCATCCGTTGTCGCCGTGTTGCCAAAGCCGACTTTTTGGCTTTTATGTTTTTTAACGTGAAATACCTGGGCCAAGCGCGCTATGCAATCACCGTGCGCAGCAAGCCATGGCGTAGCCTCCCCGCGAGGGAAGGATGCTTGGCGTCTTTAAACAGGCCTTGAATAAGCGCTTCAACCGGGTTTGGCGCGGCGACGGACGAGGCGGAAAACGCTTTCACTCCTGATGATCGGATGGGGTAGATGCTTTTCGCCGTGCGAAGGGCGGAAAATAAACGCGCACGTCCATGATCAAGCCGCCTCTTTCAGGCGTTTGCTCAAGGTTTTCAATATCACGGGCACTCAAGGGCTGGACGTTGGCAAGGTCACGCCGATGACTAAAGACCTTGTTGCGCCATTGAAAGACTTCATCCAGTTTTTCACGGAGGAGATAGGCGTGATGATGGTCGTTGTAGTAGTCGTCAAACATGCCGCGGCCAAGATAAATGACGTTGGCGCCTTCATAGCCGGTCTTTTGCGCAGTGGCCGGGTCGGTATTTAAGAAATACCCCCAATCGCCGGGGATGAAGTTTTTGGCGGGAATGTTGTAGCGCATGGTGAGCAATTTCCCCTTTTGCCACAATTCGCCCGGGTCAAAGTCTTCTTCAAACGCCCAAACAGCACGCGGTTCGGTGCGCACCAAGGGGTCGTTATCGCCGGCCAGGAGCCGATGCTCAATTTCCCTGAGCTCTGCGGGGCTGTTTTTTATGCGTTTGTAATAATCCAGGACGCCATGGATCATGGCGAGCTTAGTGGCGGTATAGCAACCAATCGCGTACTTTTTCTGATTGAAGAAGGCATCGGCTACTGCCGTGGAGATTGATACGCCAGGCAGGGGTGTGCCATTGTGCCAGAAACGCTTGTTCCAGCGGGCGCGGCTGCCATCGGGCCAGCCCCATTCCAGGCGCTCAGTCCAGGCAACGATATTTTGTCGGGTGCCCACATGATCGCGGAAAGCCTGAAAGCTGCACTGGTTGCCGGAAAACTCCGTCAGTCGGCCATGCTGCATGAGCGCCAGAACAATTTCTTTTTCTGATACGGTCAGCACCAGGGTGGTTTTGTCCTGGCTGCTTGCCTGACCCATGCCTTGCTTATTGGGCAGCCTGACCAGTTGATTGCGAATCTCCATCTCGGGGCGTGCCCAGAGATCAACCGTCGATACATCCCCAGGCGGCGTGGTCAGTTGAAACAGCAAGCCAGTCCTGTCGGCAGAATAGGCATGTTGATAAAGCTTCGGCGCTATGTCCAGTTGCTTGAAGTAGCCCAGCATCTCACGCTCAACCGTTAGCAATTGCTGTTCTGCACAGGCGAATTTAACGCCTTCCTCGCCGCGGTCGTTGCTGGTAAAGGCTTGTCGATGCAGGATTCTGTCTGCGGCGAAATCCGGGTTGGCCGCCAGAACCAAACTTGCAGGAAGCGCCGCCGTGAGTAAAAGCAACAAGACGGGCACATGGCAGGGGTTTTTGATGAGCACTGTTCGCTGGGCGAGGGGGAGGATAAGCTGGCGGGTTGCGGGTGGCGTATCAGAAGCCGGCACCAGGGAAGCCAAAGTGGATCATGGAGAGATCATCATCCGAGGATTTCCTGCAGCGCATGCACGAGCGCGGCACACTGTTCATCTGTGCCTATCGTGATGCGCAGGAACTGTTCTATCCGTGGCAGCTTGAAATGGCGCACAACGATGCCGCGTTGCCGTAGCGCCAGCGCCGACTTTTCCGCGTCGTGTTGCGGGTGGCGGACAAAGACAAAATTGGCCACCGAGGGCAGAACGTCAAAGCCCAGTGTTTCAAGTGCTGCCGCCAAGTTTTCGCGCGAGTGCATGACGGCTTTGCGGGTGCGCTCAAAATGCGCTGTGTCTTCCAGCGCAGCGATGGCGCCGACCATCGCCAGAAAGTCCAGCGGGTAGGAGTTGAAGCTGTTTTTAACGCGCTCCAAGGCTTCGATCAAACCCGCAGGGCCAATGGCAAAGCCCACACGCAAACCGGCGAGTGAGCGTGACTTGGAAAAGGTATGCACGACCAGCAGGTTGGGGTAGCGCCGCGTCAGGGGAATGGCGCTCTCGCCACCAAAATCGACATAGGCCTCGTCGATCACCACCACGCGCTGCGGGTGCATTTGCAAGAGCCGCTCAATTTCCGCCAGGGAAATCGCGCGGCCCGTGGGCGCGTTTGGGTTGGGGAAAATAATGCCGCCGTTAGGTTGTGCATAGTCGGCTATGTTCAATGAAAAGTCGGCGGCCAAGGGTACGGTTTGGTACGCGATTTCATACAGGCGGCAATACACCGGATAAAAGCTGTAAGTGATATCCGGGAATAAAACGGGTTGGTCATGTTTGAGCAAGGCCAGGAATACATGCGCCAGAATCTCGTCCGAACCATTGCCGACAAACACATTGATGGTGCTGACATCATGATATTCAGCGATGGTTCTTTTCAGCGCATCGGCATTCGGGTCGGGATATAGGCGTAAATTTTCATCGACGGCACCGCGAATGGCTTTGAGCACGCGGGGGCTGGGGCCGTAGGGGTTTTCGTTGGTGTTGAGCTTGACCAGATTGGCTAGTTTGGGCTGCTCGCCCGGCACGTAAGGGGTAAGGCTTTTGACAACATCGCTCCAGAATTCAGACATGATTTTTTGCAGATTGACGGGTGTTTTGGCTGATGAGGAATAAGCTGGGGAATAATGGTCGAGCAACGGCGCACTCTTGATGAAAACCATAGTTTGGCGATGGTATCATGCGAGCCTTGTTCAACAGCGTGTCTGATACTGCCATGCGGCAAGCCGACGTTTCCCGTAATACCCTCGAAACCCGTATCCGTGTCGCCATCAACCTGGATGGTACAGGCGTGGCCAAGCTGGCCACAGGCGTTGGTTTCTTTGATCACATGCTGGATCAGATTGCGCGCCATGGCATGATGGATATCACGATTGAGGCGGTGGGCGATTTGCATATTGATGCGCATCACACCGTGGAAGATGTGGGCATTACGTTTGGCCAGGCGCTGGCCGGGGCGCTGGGCGACAAAAAGGGCTTGCGCCGCTATGGTCACGCGTATGTGCCGCTGGATGAAGCCATGTCGCGCGTGGTGGTGGATTTATCGGGTCGGCCAGGAATGGTGTTCAACGTACCCTTTACCCGCGCTGCGATCGGCGAGTTTGATGTGGATCTGGTTCATGAGTTTTTCCAGGGCATGGTCAATCACGCAGGGATCACTTTGCATATTGATAACTTGCGCGGCGCCAATGCCCATCATCAAGCCGAAACCGTATTCAAGGCCTTTGCGCGTGCATTGCGCATGGCTGTTGAGGTGGATGCGCGTGCGGCGGGCGCGATACCATCGACCAAAGGGGCGCTTTGAGCGGTAGATCAGCATGAGTCATAAAGTGGTAGCAGTCGTTGATTACGGGATGGGCAACTTGCGTTCGGTGGCCAAGGCCATCGAGCATGTGGCGCCTGGCGCGACTGTTTTGGTGACGGCCAATGCGGCGGAAATTGCGTCAGCGGATCGTGTGGTGATGCCCGGGCAAGGTGCCATGCCGGATTGCATGCGCGAATTGACGGCAAGAAACCTGCGCGAGGCAGTGATCCGCGCTGCCGCTGAAAAACCCTTTTTAGGGATTTGCGTTGGTTTGCAAATGCTCTTTGGCCATGCGGAAGAAGGCAATATCATGGGGCTTGGGATTTTGCCCGGGACAGTGCCGCGCTTTCCCGCCGCAGCGATGGTTGCAACTGATGGCGCCAGGCTGAAAGTCCCCCATATGGGCTGGAACCAGGTCAAGCAAGTGGGCGCGTATCCCCATCCGCTATGGCAGGGGATTGAGGATGAGGCGAGGTTTTATTTTGTGCATAGTTACTATGTGCTGCCGGAAGACCCGTTAGTGGCCGTTGGTGTGACAAACTATGGTATTGCCTTTACCAGCGCGATTGCCAGGGATAATATTTTTGCCGTTCAATTCCATCCGGAAAAAAGTGCCGAGGCAGGTTTGCGCTTGTTGAAAAACTTTATTCAGTGGCAGCCATAAAATATAAACAAGAGGCGATGGGGCGGCACACGATGGGAACGGCAGGCGGAACGGTACAGGATTGCGTGGGCGCGAAGGCCTGAATTAAAGCAAGGTTTCATCAGATTTCCGGGATATTTTTTAGTAGCCATTTGTTTAACTTTATTTTTCGTTAATTTTTATGCTGCTCATACCTGCAATTGATCTTAAAGATGGCCAATGTGTCCGACTGAAACAGGGAGAAATGGAAGATGCCACGGTATTTTCCGAAGACCCGGCTGCCATGGCGCGGCACTGGATTGAACAAGGGGCGCGGCGCCTGCATTTGGTGGATCTTAATGGCGCCTTTGTCGGCAAGCCTAAAAATGAATCCGCCATCAAGGCGATTCTGGCTGAAGTCGGGGATGAGATTCCCGTGCAGTTAGGCGGCGGCATTCGTGATCTGGACACGATAGAGCGCTGTCTGGATGACGGCTTGACTTACGTCATCATAGGCACGGCAGCAGTCAAGAATCCGGGCTTTTTGCAAGACGCGTGTACCGCTTTTCCCGGCCATATTATTGTTGGCCTGGATGCCAAAGACAGCAAAGTGGCCGTGGATGGCTGGTCCAAGCTGACCGGTCACGATGTCATTGACCTGGCGAAAAAATTTGAAGGCTATGGCGCAGAGGCGGTGATTTATACCGACATCGGGCGCGATGGCATGTTGTCTGGCGTAAATATCGAAGCCACGGTAAAACTGGCCCAGGCGCTGACGATTCCGGTGATCGCCAGTGGCGGCATTGCGAGCCTGAAAGATATTGCCGCGCTGTGTGAAGTCGCCAGCGAGGGCATTATGGGGGCGATTACCGGGCGGGCGATTTATGAAGGCACGCTGGATTTTCGCGTCGCGCAGGCGCAGGCCGATGCGCTGATGGGGTGCTGAAAAGCGCGTTATTTTCCCGGCATCCCGGTTACATTCATCCTCAACCCTTAACTCAAGATTAAGCCGATCAAGTTCCTTATGCTGGCGAAACGAATTATTCCCTGCCTTGATGTGAATGCCGGCCGCGTGGTGAAAGGCGTTAACTTTGTTGCCCTGCGCGATGCGGGCGATCCGGTCGAGATTGCCCGTCGTTACGATGCGCAAGGGGCGGATGAGATCACTTTTCTGGATATTACGGCGAGCTCCGACGAGCGCGACATTATTTTGCATATCATTGAAGCGGTCGCTTCGCAAGTGTTCATTCCGCTGACAGTGGGTGGCGGCGTGCGCGCGGTGGCCGATGTGCGGCGTTTGTTGAACGCCGGGGCAGATAAGGTCAGCATGAACACTGCTGCTGTGACCAACCCGCAATTAATCGCCGATGCTGCCGCCAAAGTGGGATCGCAATGCATTGTCGTGGCGATTGACGCCAAACAAACCAGCCCGGGCAAATGGGAAGTCTTCACCCACGGTGGGCGAAAAAACACGGGCCTTGATGTGATCCATTGGGCACAAGATGTGCAGGCATTCGGTGCGGGCGAGATTTTGCTCACCAGCATGGACCGCGATGGCACCAAGGCCGGATTTGATTTGGCGCTCACGCGAGCCGTGGCCGATGCGGTGGGCATTCCGGTGATTGCCAGTGGGGGAGTGGGCAATCTCGATCATCTGGCGGATGGTGTGACGCTTGGGCGGGCGGACGCGGTGCTGGCCGCGAGTATTTTTCACTATGGCGAATTTACCGTGCGGCAAGCCAAAGAGCACATGCGTGCGCGTGGGGTGGAGGTGCGGCTATGAACAGCAATAACCCGGCTAGCATGCCTGCCGCCGTCTCGCCAGCGCCGACTATTTCAATGCCGCCTGATGCTGCGGCCTGGCTGGATGCTGTGGCGTGGGATGCGCAAGGCTTGGTCCCTGCGATAGCGCAAGACGCTGTCAGCGGCGAGGTTTTGATGTTCGCCTGGATGAATCGTGAGTCGTTCTTCCTGACAGTGGCTGAAGGGCGTGCGGTGTATTGGTCGCGCTCGCGTAGCCGCTTGTGGCGTAAGGGCGAAGAATCGGGCCATGTTCAGTGGGTCAAGGAAATTCGGCTCGACTGCGATCATGATGCGGTGTTGCTCAAAGTGGAACAAGTATCGGGTATGGCTTGTCATACCGGGCGCAAGAGTTGTTTTTTTCAGCGCCTGGAAGCGGGCGTTTGGCAAGTTGCTGATCCAGTGATCAAAGCGCCGGAGGATATCTACAAATGATTGGCCTTGATGTGATGCATCGCTTGCAGGAAACCTTGCAAGCACGAAAATCAGCCGCGCCTGGCTCTTCTTACGTTGCCAGTTTGTACGCTAAGGGCGTGGATTCCATCTGCAAGAAAGTGGCAGAAGAAGCGGCGGAAACCATCATGGCAGCCAAGGATGGCGACCGGCTGCATCTGGTGAATGAAGTCACGGATCTGTGGTTTCACAGCCTGGTGTTATTGACGCAGTTTGATGTCGGGCTGGACGATGTCATCGCTGAATTCCGCCGCCGTGAGGGAATTTCGGGGATCGACGAGAAAAACAGCCGTACCGGCAACAACCTCAATATCTAGGAGCCAGGGCGTGAGCGACTGTATTTTTTGCAAAATTATTCGCGGTGAAATTCCCTCGCGGAAAATTTACGAGGATGGGGAAATTTTTGCCTTTCACGATATCAGGCCTGCCGCACCCGTGCACTTCATGATTGTGCCAAGGCAGCATATCGCCTCGTTGGCGGAGGCGGATATGTCGCATCAACTGGTTTTGGGGCGCATGCTCGTCAAAGCGGGCGAATTGGCGAAAAGCCAGGGCTTGAACGACGGTTTTCGTACCATCATCAACACGGGGCGAGTCGGCGGGCAAGAGGTGTATCATCTTCACGCGCATGTTCTTGGGGGGGCAGCCCCGCTGGGCCCCATGCTGAGTCACAGAACGATTTAAAGGAGAGAACCATGGGAAGTTTTAGCATTTGGCACTGGTTGATAGTTTTAGTGATTGTCATGCTGGTATTTGGCACCAAAAAATTGCGCAACATCGGGTCTGACCTGGGCGGTGCGGTCAAAGGTTTCAAAGACGGCTTAAAAGAGGGTGCCTCCGATGAGCCAACATCAACCAACCCATCAACCAATCCCCAGGCGCAGATTACCGGGCAGACCATTGATGTTGAGGCCCGTCGCGAGCAATCAAAGCTGTGACAAGCCATGGCGTCAGGCAAGGCTTGAGCGCCTGTGAGGCGGTGGCGTGCGGGTAGGGCAGGCTTTTTATGTTTGATATCGGGTTTTCTGAGCTCTTGGTGGTTGCCGTGGTTGCGCTTATTGTCATCGGCCCTGAGCGCTTGCCTAAAGTGGCGCGTACGGTGGGTTTGTTGACGGGGCGCATGCGCAGATATGTCGGTGACATCAAGGCGGATATCAACCGTGAAATTCAGCTGGAAGAATTGAAAAGCTTGCAGCAAGAAGTCCACGATCGGGTGATGGCGGCTGATTCGGCCATGCGGCGCGAGGTGCATGCTGTGACACAAGAGGTAGCGCAGGACGTTCGTTCTGCCATCGCAAATACCACTGGCGCCGTGAATTCTGCGGCTGCTGGCGTGAGTGGGGCGGCAACGTCTTCCCCAGCTTTGGAAAAAACAAGCCCGGATAGCCAGCCATCCCAGGCTTCCTTGCCGTTAGCGATGCCAACGGATCAACCGGAGCGTCATTGATGTTCGATGGTCAAGAGGGTTTTCTTACCCATTTGGTTGAATTGCGCGATCGCTTGATCCGCGTTCTGGTTGCCGTGCTGATTGCATTTTTGCCGATGGCATTTTTTGCGCGCGAGCTGTATTCCTTGCTTGCTGCGCCTTTATTGCACGTGCTGCCAGCCGGTGGCACGATGATCGCTACGGATGTCGTCGGCGTTTTCCTGGTGCCGATGAAAGTAGCGCTGGTGGTTTCATTCCTGCTTGTCTTGCCCTATGTGCTGTATCAAATCTGGGCATTTGTTGCGCCTGGCCTGTATGCGCATGAGAAGAAATTCGCCGTGCCTATGCTGATTGCTTCGGTGCTGCTGTTTTTCATGGGGATGGCGTTTGCCTACTTTGCCTTTTTCCCCATGGTCTTTGGCTTCATGGCCAAATTCGCACCGGTCGGTGTTGCCTGGATGACCGATATTGAAAAATATTTTTCGTTTGTCCTGACCATGTTTTTGGCCTTTGGCGCAACCTTCGAGGTACCCGTGGTTGTCATCGTGCTGGTCAAAATGGGTTTGGTGAAGATCGAAACGCTGCGCGAATGGCGGCCTTATGTGATCGTTGGTGCGTTTGTGATTGGCGCCATTTTCACTCCGCCCGACGTGATTTCCCAGTTCATGATGGCAGTACCGATGTGGCTGTTATTTGAACTTGGCCTTTTCATGGCGGGTTTTATTCCTCAGCCTGCCCAAACCGTTGCCGGCGACATGGGCGATCGTGCGGATCGTGCGTTGTGATGCGTTGTAAGCCATGGGGCTGAAATGACGCAATGCTTTAACAAGCGGTAGGGGTGATCAAGTGCGGAACCACCCCACCTCGGCAGTTAAATAAGTTGAATCCCTTATTCTTGGGTACGCGGTGGTGGGCGTTTGCTGATATTAACGTCCGCATAGAAAACCTTGCCTGCACGCATGAGCTTTAAGCGTGATACTTTACCGGGTTCCAGTGTGGCAATCAGGCTGAGCATGGCTTGTGCGTCTTTCACCGGCTTGCCGGCAATATCCAGCAAGACATCGCCCGGCTGAATGCCGGCCTTTTCAGCGGGCGCGTTGCGTACAACGCCAGCAATCAAGGCGCCATCTGCGGTGGGTAGCTTGAAAGACTCTGCCAGTTCAGGTGTGATTTCTTGTACCTCTACGCCTATCCAGCCACGGGTGACGGCACCATTTTTGATGATTGCTTCCATGATGGTTTTGGCGAGCGAGACTGGAATCGCAAAGCCGATGCCCATCGAGCCACCGCTTTCAGAGTAAATGGCGGTATTGATGCCGACGAGATTGCCATTGGTATCGACCAAGGCCCCACCCGAGTTGCCGGGGTTAATCGCTGCGTCTGTCTGGATGAAATTCTCAAACGTATTGATGCCCAAGTGCGAGCGGCCCAGTGCTGAAACAATGCCGGAAGTGACGGTTTGGCCAACCCCAAAAGGGTTGCCGATCGCCAGTACAATGTCGCCTACGCGCAAGCGGTCGCTATTGCCAAAGGTGATGACGGGCAGTTTGTGGTCTGCCGGGACGCGCAACACCGCCAAATCGGATTCAGGGTCGGAGCCCACGACTTTGGCTTTGTATTTTTGACCATCGTTGCTCGCAACTTCAATTTCATCCGCGCCATTGATGACGTGAAAATTCGTCAGGATATAACCTTCAGGGGAAACAACGACCCCACTGCCCAAGCCTGAACGCCGCTGGGCGCTCTCGCCAAGACGATCGCCAAAAAAGTGACGGAAAACCGGGTCATTCTCTAACGGATGGCGCGGCACTTTAATGGTTTGGCTGGTATAAATATGGACGACTGCAGGTACTGCTTTTTGCGCGGCGTTGGCGTAAGAGCCTGAGCTATCAGTGCCCCTGGCATGATTCGCCGGGGCTTCGGTGATGGAAATCGCGGGTGAGGGAATTGATGAGACGGCGACAAGTGTTGGCCAGCCCGTCAGCCACTCGGGTTTGAGCGTTTTTAGGGTGAATAAAACGGCGATACATACGGTAACAGCTTGGGCGAAGGTAAGCCACAGACGGCGCATAATTGAGCTCTTAAGTAATGGAAGGTTTGAAAACAATGCAACGAGAAGCACTGCGACAGTATCTGGATGGGCTGCTCAAGTCAGCAGACTTTCGCGATTATTGCCCAAACGGTTTGCAAGTGGAAGGTAAAGCAGGGGTTCAGCGTGTTATTTGCGGGGTGACGGCAAGCCAGGCCTTGCTTGACGAGGCCATTGAGCGTCAAGCCGATGCCATCTTGGTGCACCATGGCTGGTTCTGGAAAGGCGAAGATGGACGCGTCACGGGCTTTCGTCGGCAACGCTTGGCGAGTTTGCTCGCCCATGACATCAGCCTGTTTGCCTATCATCTGCCGCTGGATGCGCACCCCACGCTGGGGAACAATGCGCAACTTGCCAAGCGGCTGGGCTGGACGATAGAGGGCAACTTTAGCGAGCAGAACATCGGCTTTGTCGGCGTCCCGCCAGCGCCGACTTTTGCCGGCGAACTCGCGCAATGGGTTCATCAGGCGTTGGGCAGGGCGCCGCTGCTCATTGGTGACGCTACGCGGACGATTAAACGCATCGCCTGGTGTACGGGGGGCGCGCAAAGTTATTTTGAAGAAGCCCTGGCAACGGGGGCGGATATTTTTGTCTCTGGTGAAATATCCGAGCAAACCGTGCACATGGCGCGTGAGACGGGGATGCTGTATCTCGCAGCGGGACATCATGCAACAGAACGTTATGGCGTGATGGCCTTGGCTGCGTACTTGAGCGATGCTTGCAGTATCTCATGCGATTTTGTCGACATTGACAATCCGGTGTAATCAGCGAAAGAAACGGGCCCAGTGCCTGGCCAGCATCAAGGCAGGGCTGTCTGGGAGGGATAGCTGTCTGCCGTTACCCTGGCCCTGATTGTGATGCGCGAGAAACGCGGCTTGGTTTTATTCCATTAAGTAAAAGGGGTTATTATCCATAACCCAATAACGGAGTGACTGGCTATGGAGTGCTATGACGCACGTTGAATTCGTTCGATCTACCGGCGCACAGGGATCGGTACAGGATGCGCATGCTGTGCCGGGAGATATTTCCCCCGACGCGGCGACCGAGGCTTATTTCGGGATTGAGGGGAACCGGCACCTGTTTTTGCGCGAGGCGGCTCCCGGGGCTGTGTTATTCAATGCCAGCCTGGCGTATCTCGGGCACTGTATTTTCGACCATCCGGAAGATCTGCGCAGTCATGTCCAGCGGATTTTTTTGCTGATCAAAGGGGGCGAGAGTGATGAGCTGCAAGATGCCTTGATCGATTTATTTATCGCGCTGGGCGGTAAAGGCCGCGCCTTGAAGCGGCATGTGCTGGATCAGGCCAGGTTGCGGCTCTCGCATAGCGCCTTCACGCTGCTTGAGCAGCATCTTGATGACGGATTTGCGCCCTGGGAGGTATTGGCATTCCCTGTGCGCTTGTCGTTGTTGTCGCTGGGGTATTGCGGAACGCATGAACTGGTGCGCCGACTGGATGGCGACGGGGCCGCTTATGCGAACGTAGTTGAAGAGGCGCGGGATCGTCTTGCCTACGGGCAAGTGGATGCCGCGCGTGAGGTGTTGGAGCAGGCCTTGAGAAAAACCCCTGGGCACGCGGTGGTAGCGGCTGAACTTTTGGAAATCTATCGCCATACAAAGGATACTGGGCGTCTGGTCAGCATGACCCGTTTTCTTCAGGGCGCTCTGCCGGTTTTACCGCCGGGCTGGCATGCGTTGAATGACCTGCATAACGTGCCTGACCAACGGCCATGACGAGCCGACAGGCGGCCTTGCCCGTCAAGGCGTGGCTCAGTATTGTGTCTGGACAACATGAGTTGAATGAATTGTGAATACCCCTTTGCTTGATCACCCCTTGAAAGTGACCTTGGTTGGGCTCGATGAACGGGCACAAACCCGGCTGGAGATGTTTCTGCGCGGACGGGCACAGGATGTTTGCGTCCTGGTCGGCGAACACGAGGCGGAAGCGGCCATTGTTGACCTTGATGGCTTTGGTGGCGAGCGTTTGTGGCAGGCGTTTCGCAGCCGCTTTTATGGCCCGGCTGTGGTCATGTCGGTAGCTGAAAGGCGCGTGCATAACGCGCTATGGGTGCGCAAGCCATTGGATACCGGGGAGTTTCTCGATGCGATCAAAAGCGTCCGGCAGCGCTTGCAAACGGAGTGCCAGCTACATGAGGTAGCGCAAGCTGCCACGGTTCCTGTAGCCGAACCACCAGCCGGGGCGTTGCGTGACAAGACGTCGGATCCGGTTCGGGATGAGGGCGAAGGCGTCAGTCGAGCAGCCGGTTTGGTCTGGGACGAGCAGCAGATTCATGCCTATTGCGGTGCCATCGATGATGCGGCTTATCTGACGCCGACTCGCCGTGCTGAACTGTTTTATGTGCCGGAACGGTATTTTCAAGGCCTGCTGCCGCAGGCGAGGCAATTGGCAGAAAAGCACGCAATGCCCGTCAGGCTGGACATCATGGGCTACACGCTATTTTATTTGCCCGAGTCGCGCAAGGTGTTGAGCGATATTCGTGAAAATATCCTGCGGCCGCTGTGCGTGATGCCTTTGCCGCAACCGTCGGTGAAGATGCATGTTGTGCCACAGCACGAATTGCCGCCATTGATGCCCGGGGACCCCAGGTTGCACAGCTTTGAGGAGTTACTCTGGCTGATGGCGCTGTGGGCCTCCCGCGGGCGCGTGCCTGAAGGCACGGATCTGGATACGCCTGTCTCTTTATCGGGCTGGCCGAATTTCACCCGTCTTCTAATGACCCCCAATGCCATGCAAATTGCCGCTCTGTGGCACATGCAGCCAACCTCCTTGTTGCAAACGGCTAAGCGGCTGGCTATACCGCATCGGCAAATATTTGCGCTTTTTAGTGCGTGCCAGGCCCTGGGCTTGATCCAGGCAGTCAATACAGGATCCATGGCGGTACCCGGCAGAGATGCACTGGCGGCTGACTCCGTCTCCGCAGAAAAGCGTGGCATTTTGGGCAGTCTATTGCGAAAACTCAAACTAACCCGTTAAACAATGTAATGTAATCCCTTCATGGCTCAACATAAAATCATTTTTGCAGGACCCGTTGGTGCAGGGAAAACGACTGCCATTAGCGTGATTAGCGATATTCCCATTGTCAGCACGGATGAATCTGCCAGCGATATGACCCTTGTGCGCAAACCGAATACCACGGTGGCGATGGATTACGGACTCATGAAGCTGGATGGCCAGGAACGTGTACACCTGTATGGCACGCCCGGGCAGGAGCGTTTCAATTTCATGTGGGACATCCTGACCGAGGGCGGTTTGGGGCTGGTTTTGCTGCTCGACAATACACGCGTCAATCCATTCAAGGACATGAGTTTTTACGTGGGTGCGTTTCGCGAGTTCATTGATCAGACGCGCTTGGTCATCGGGGTGACGCGCATGGACGAGCGACAGGATCCAGGGTTGGAGCGCTATAACGCGCACCTCGGCACCCTGGGCTTGAAAGCGCCGATCTTCGAAGTAGACGCCCGCCGCCGCCGGGATGTCGCCATCCTGGTGCAGGCGCTGCTGTATTCACTTGCCCCGGGAATTGCCGCCGATGCCTGATTACGAACTGATCCCCGGCCTTTATCTTGGTCCGACACCGGCAGGCGCCTACTATGCCGTTTCCAGCCCGAATGAAGACCCGTCCAGACGCATCCTGCTGAACCTGATGAAAGCAGAGACCAGTCCTGCGCTCACCTTGGATAACCTGGGCGCCCTGACCGGCCTGGCTTCTGCACAGGCGCTCGAACATCTGTACCATCTGCAGGCCAGGCACCTGGTGCAAGGCTTGCACGAAGTCAGCCGCTTGCCTGAAGGGAATTTGGAGCGCGTGTTGCCCGGCATCCTCGCCGACCTGGCTGGGCGCAACAAGGCGCTTTTGGCGGATGAGCAGGGCTTTTATCTGGCGAGCCATGGCTTTCACCATGAAACCGCCGAGGAGTTGGCGGGTTTATCGGCCGATGTGGGCAATCTCCACCAGCGGCATCGGGGCTTGATTGCAGGCAACCTTTCCGTGCAAACCTCCGCCTGGGCGCTGATCAATGCAGGGGGTAATAGTGAAATCGGTTTTTGGCCGCTGTATATCGGCCAGCAAAGATTTGTCCTCATCCTTACCGGGCTGCCCAGACTTAACCATGCCGCTACTGTCCGGTTGGTGTGGGCGCTGGCCAGGCGTTATGGGGAATAAGCGGGGCAAGCCATGAAGCCGCGGGCGTATGGTGCAGTAGGCGGGCAAAGCGGTAGCCCCCGGCCCGGGCTGGCGAAATTTGGGGAATTTAGAGGAGAGTGATGATGCGTGCAGATATGTTGACTTCCATTTTGAATGAACTGAACGGCACCTCGGCCGACATTGAGGCATCAGCAGTCATTTCCACCGATGGCCTGATGATGGCGGCTCTTTTGCCCGCCAGCATGGACGAGGATCGGGTGGGCGCCATGAGTGCGGCCATGTTGTCCCTGGGCGACCGTACCGCGAAGGAACTCGCGCGCGGGACGCTGGAGCAGGTCTTGATCAAGGGCGATAAAGGTTATGTGGTGATGACCGGTGCTGGCAACGAGGCTGTATTGACGGTTCTGGCCAAACCGAATGCCAAGCTGGGCCTGATTTTTCTGGATGTTAAGCGTGCCGTGGAAAATATCGCGAAGATGATTTGAGTGGCGTGAGTGTTGTGAGTGGTGCAGGGTATCCATCCATAGACAGGAGGCAGTTGAATGTTGCCAGACATGAATCCGGCCGATGTGATCGGCAGTTACCGTGAAGTGGTTCTTCCCCTGTACGGCCTCCCGCCGCGCAGGGTGCTTTTGGTTGACCGCGAGGTGGCTTATCCCGATGGTCGATTGATTGTTTCTGTTACCGATTTACGCGGTGTGATCACCCATTGCAACAGCGCTTTTGTGGAAATGTCCGGCTATCCACAGGAAACGCTGATTGGCGCGGAGCACAGCATCCTGCGCCATCCCGACATGCCGGCCATTGCCTTCAAAGGGCTGTGGGACGATGTGCAAGCAGGCAAAATCTGGCATGGCTATGTCAAGAACCTGCGGCGCGATGGCGCTTTCTACTGGGTTTATGCCACGGTCATCCCGAATGTGCGGGCGGGCAAAGTGCAGGGTTATACCTCTGTCCGGCGCAAGCCCGCGCGGCTCAAGGTGGCGGAGGCTGCGCGGCTGTATGCGCAATTGTTGGCCGGGGAGGGCGGGAAATGAGCGCGTCCATGAACGGGGTGACAAGCGAAAAATACCAATTGACCGTGAGCCCGGACTTCCCGGCCAAGCGCATGTCCTCATGGTTCATTTTTAATACCTGGTTGCAAAAGGCGCTGGGCATGCCTATCCATCTGGAGCTTTATCCCGACTTTGACAGCCAGCGTGCGGCGATTTCGGCAGACAAGGTCGATATCATCTACGCTAATCCTTACGACGCTGCCATGCTGGTGCGCGAAAAGGGTTTTGTTTCGGTCGCCCGTCCCGCCGGCAAATGCGACGAATGTATCGTTGCCGTGGCAGCGGGTTCCGGGGCGCAAGTGGTGGAAGACTTGAAGCCGATCTGCCGGGTAGCGCGCACGGATGACCCAGGCGTCAACCTGGTGGGCATGATTTTGCTGGAACCGGCCAGTCTGGGGCACGATAATACGCAAATCCTCACGGTGGAAAGTTATCCTCTTGTGGCCAAGGCGCTGATGCGGGGCGAGGCGGAGGTCGGCTTTTTTCTGGCAGAGGCTTTTGACGAACTGTCCAGTTTGGTGCGTCACCAGTTGCGTCCGCTGGTGCATAGCCAGATCAGCGATTTTTCGCATGTCCTGCTGCTGGGGTCCCGTCTGGCGGAAAGGCGTGAGGAGGTGACCCGCGTGCTGCTGGATATGCCTGCCGAGGCCAAAGGTCAGGATGTGCTGGCCGAGCTGGGTTTTGCCGCATGGGAGAGGGTCACCCAGGAAGATACGGAGTTCATGATCGACCTGATGGATACGCTCAAAGCCTGACAGCGGACGCCGGGCGGGACAAGGGGCTGCTGTCGCCGTCGCGCCAGCGCCGACTTTTTTCAGCGCCATCACCGCGAACTGCCTGTGCGGGTGGCTGATGCACGCCCGGCTGTATTACCGCAAGCGAAAGGACACAGGCAGCAGCGTCTGGCGCGGGTTGCCGGGCAAGACGCCGATATGGCGCGTGGCATCCATCGCAGCCTCATCGAGCATGGCGTGGCCAGTGCTCTTGGCGATTTCCACCGATTGAATTTGTCCGCCGCTATCCAGGGTTAGCAACAGCACGGCATCGCCCTCCAATCCCTGCGCTATCGCCGCAGCCGGATAAAACAGGTGCTTTGAGAGCGCTGTTTGCGCGTGCTGCAAGGCAGCGCCTTGCAGCTTTTTGGGCCGCGATGGCCAAGGGTGCGGCTTGGGATGTTGCATCCGCTTGGCTGGCGATGGCGCGGTCTCGGCGGTTGCTGGCGTATCAAGCCTGGGTAATGGCGGGCTCAGGGGTGCGGCAGAATCGCTTGGCGCTTGTATTGTCTTGGGTTGCAGTGTGGCCTGGAGGGTAGCGGGTGGGCGAGGTGGCTGCGCTGGCCTGTGGAATAGCCAGACGGGAGTAAACAGCAGCAGAAGGTGAGCGCCCAAGCTAAGCAGGCACGGGAAAATGAGACGCATGGCTGAATTTTAGAGGGTTGTTTCCGGTTGCATGGGCAATTGTTGTGTTCCGGAGGGAGCCCGGGCGGATTGCACTAAAATGAAGCAGCTTCTGAAATGCCCTGGAATCATGACGGTGCTGTTGCATTCAACCTGGAAACCTTCATTTTCCGCTTCCAATGCCGTTGGGACGCCGATGAATACTGAGTGGAGAGCGTCCTCTCCTATTTTGCTTCCCTCGCCTGCCTGGTGATTCCGCTACGCGCCGGTAAAGGTGAGTATTACGTGCTGGAAGACAATCTGCGCACACCTTCGGGCGTGTCTTGCATGCTCGAAGACCGCAAGATGATGATGCGGCTGTTCCCTGAGCTGTTCTCTCGCCAGGCGATTGCGCCCGTCGAGCATTATCCCGATCTGCTGTTGGACAATCTGCGGTCAGTCGCGCCCGACGGGGACGAGTACCCCAACGTGGTGGTGATGACGCCAGGGCAATTTAACAGTGCCTGTTTTGAGCATGCGTTTTTGGCGCAGCAAATGGGCGTAGAGCTGGTGGAAGGCAATGATTTTTTTGTGCGGGAAGATAGCGTGTCAATGCGTACCACCCACGGTCCGCGCCAGGATTGAAAAAGGCTGTAAATCAGGCAGCCCCATTTGGCTTTGACTTTATACTGCGGGACATGAAAAGATTACTTGCAGGCTTGCTTTTTGGGCTGGCCACGCTGGCTTGTGCAGCGGGTTTGCCCGATCGCATCACCTTCTTAAATGCGCTTGAGCGGGGCGATATGGCCCAAGCGCGTGCCTGGCTGGATGAGGGGCTGCCGCCGGATTTTTCTGGCGCGCAAATCGGCAATGGCCTCATGATCGGCGCTTGGGAAGGCAATATCGCCCTGATGGCGCTGTTCTTGTCGCGCGGGGTGGATGTCAATGCCGTCAATGCGCAAGGCGAGACCGCGTTGCTGCATGCCAGCTGGAAAGGGCACCTGGAGGCCGTGCGCTGGTTGGTGGCGCAGGGGGCGCAAATCAACCCTTCCGGCAAGGCATGGTCGGCTTTGCATTACGCCGCCTTTGCCGGACACGGCCAGGTGCTTGAATACTTGCTGCAGCAAGGCGCATCGCCTGATGCGCGTTCGCCCAATGGATCAACCCCGCTCATGATGGCCGCACGCGAAGGCCGGGACAAGATTGCCACGGCCTTGCTGGCGGCCGGTGCGGACATTAGCGTGACCAATGATGCAGGAGAGGACGCCGTGCGCTGGGCGATGCGCAATAACAATGTGTTCATTGCGCGTGAGATCGTGGGCAGCAAAAAGTTTGCGGCGCTGGCCGAACGCCCTGCTGAATCCTGGGGGCGCGCGCAACGCTCGCAACAGGTGTCCGAGCAGGTCGATGCGCTGTTAGCCAATGCCCGCAAAATGATGGCAGCCGGCAAGAAGGATGCGGCGTCAAAACTTTATCGTGAAGCGCTCACCGCGCTGCGCAAAGCGGGGGATATGAATGTGCAAAATACGAAGCTGCCAGGCCAAAAAGCACCGGCAGCGGCCACGGGTCTGGTGATTTCTGCCCAGCGCTACAATCCTGACCAGCAAACCGCTGGGTTGCAATACGCTACACCGGGCGCTGGACCTGTCCGTGGGGCTGCGCTTGATGCGGGAGGCCGTTCGGTTGCCAACTCAGCAACCCCGGGCGACGCGACAGATGATTCCGCCCAAGCATGGCTGCAACGTGGCCGCGCATTGGAAGCCGCAGGCCGCCGCAAGGAGGCATTCGCGGCTTACGCTCGGGCAGCTGCGTTATTGCGCTAAGTGCATGGCCAAGACCAGAAATATGGGCGGTCGGGTGCTGTGGTGTTTGACACATTGCCAGTCCGCTGCTGCCCCGCTGGGCGCTTTGTCTTTGTGGGTATTCTGATGGATAGCGCAGTGAGTTTATCTGTAATTGTTAGCGTGAAACAACGCTATTTGATGCCGGGTCACGCCTCTCGCGCAGCGAGCCAGAGAGCAACCTCCCCGCGAGGGGAGGATGGGAGGGGCGGGGATTCGCGACGCAGGCGCCGACTTTGCACAGCCAGCCGTGTCTCGCCTCGCGGTTGGGAGGGGCGGCCTTTATGCTGCCTTTCGCGTGTTTCATCATCAGCGGGTGGTATTTACTTACCATGAACGTTAGCTGCTTTTATATACAGATTAGCCGCAGTTAGCTTCATGCTTGCCTTGCGTGGTATGATCCTGGAAACCTCTGTTTTCCGCCTCCAATGTCGTTGAACCGCTGATGCATACTGAACTTTTCCTCTTTGGCGACCCTCGCCTGCCGGGCGATTCCGCTACGCACCCGCTGACCCGTCCGCCCGGGCGCGCCATCGGAAGCGTCCAACGGAGGTTTCCAGGATGATGCAAAGCTAAATTTTTTGGTCTTTTTTGTTCCATTCCATGCCGTTACCTGCCACCAGCGCTCCGCGTAAATTAGTCCATACTCGTCGTGTCGATATCCAATGCTGGTATCGTGAAGATGGTTTGCTGGATATGGAAGCGTGCATGGTGGACTTAAAAGAGAAGGATTATCCCTTGCCGCCTTCATTGGACGTGCGTTTAAAGGGACAGCCCTTGCATGACATGCGGGTGCGCCTGACTATAGATCAGGAGATGACCATACACGACGTCGTTGTGAGTTCGGACGCCGTGCCTTACCCCGGGGGTTGTGACACCATTGCGCCGGTGTATCAGCAGCTCATCGGCTTGAGCTTGATGAAGGGTTTTCGTCGTGCGGTGATGGAGCGTTTTGGCGGTGTGCGGGGCTGCTCCCATATCACCGAACTTTTAGGCGCGTTGCCCACGGCGGCCTTTCAGACGATGGCCAGCGTGCAGCGCGAAAAAGGCGTCGTTGACTGGGACGACAGGATTGACACGCAACCCGCACAGCTTGATCACTGCCATGCGCTGGAAATTTCCACGGAAACTGTCCGTCAGTTTTATCCGCGTTGGTATCGTGCACCCAAAGAGGAGGCGCCTGAAAAGGGTGCTTATGACGGGAGCACAACTGACGGGGGTATTCAGGCGAAGGTTTGATTTTTATCCATTTGAATGGGATGGAAGACGAATTGTGCGGTGCACAGTAAAATGAATGGTTTTTTGAAATCAGCATCAACCCGCAGTATCTGTACTACCCGGCAGCATTAACCATTGACTACAAGGATAAGGATGACGCATGAAAATTCATGAATATCAGGGTAAGGAACTCCTGAAAAAATTTGGTGTGACGGTGCCTCGCGGCATTCCGTGTTTCTCGGTTGATGACGCTGTCAAAGCCGCTGAAGAGCTCGCCGAAACCTGTGGCACTAAAGTATGGGTCGTGAAGGCACAGATTCATGCGGGTGGCCGTGGCAAAGGCGGTGGCGTGAAAGTAGCCAAATCACTTGATGAAGTGCGCCAATATGCCAGCCAAATTCTTGGCATGCAGCTAATTACCCATCAAACGGGTGCAGCCGGCCAAAAAGTGAATCGTTTGCTGATCGAAGAAGGCGCGGACATCAAGAAAGAATATTACCTGGCCGTGTTGACCGATCGCGCAACCCAAAAAGTCGCCATCATGGCGTCTTCCGAAGGCGGCATGGATATTGAAGAAGTTGCCCATGCGACGCCAGAGAAAATTCTCAAGGAATTTATTGATCCCTTGCTTGGTGTCACCGATCAGCAAGCGCTCAACCTGGCGCAAGGCATTGGCGTGCCGGCGGCGTCACAAGCCGATGCGGTCGTCCAGATCAAGGCGCTGTACGCCTGCTACATGGAAACCGATGCCAGCCTGGCCGAAATCAATCCATTGATTCTGGAAGGCAACGGCAAGATCAAGGCGCTGGATGCGAAGTTCAACTTTGACCCCAATGCGCTGTTCCGCCACCCTGAAATTGTCGCCTATCGTGATCTGGATGAAGAAGACCCGGCAGAAATCGAAGCCTCCAAATTTGATCTGGCCTACATTTCGCTGGACGGCAATATCGGCTGTCTGGTGAATGGCGCGGGACTGGCAATGGCAACGATGGACACCATCAAATTGTTCGGCGGCGAGCCCGCCAACTTCCTGGATGTTGGCGGCGGCGCGACGACTGAAAAAGTCACCGAAGCATTCAAGATCATGCTCAAGAACAAGTCCGTTAAAGGCATTCTGGTCAATATCTTCGGCGGCATCATGAAGTGCGACACCATCGCCAATGGTGTGGTTACGGCGGCGCGCGAGACGCATCTGGCTGTGCCACTCGTGGTGCGCATGAAGGGTACCAATGAGGATCTCGGCAAGCAGATCCTGAAAGACTCCGGCCTGCCGATTATTTCTGCCGACACCATGGCAGAAGCCGCGACCAAGATCGTAGCTGCAGTTCGCTAAGAATCAAGATTAAGGAAAAATTAAATGTCCATTCTGATTGATAAAAACACCAAGGTCATTACCCAAGGCATCACCGGCAAGACTGGCCAGTTCCATACCGAAAAGTGTCAGGAATACGCTAACGGCAAGAATTGTTTCGTGGCTGGTGTGAATCCTAAAAAAGCCGGCGAGAAAATTTTTGACATCCCGATTTATGGCTCCGTCAAAGAAGCCAAGTCGGAAACCGGCGCGACCGTTTCCGTCATTTACGTGCCTCCAGCCGGCGCAGCGGATGCCATCTGGGAAGCCTGCGAAGCCGACCTGGACTTGGCCATCTGCATCACCGAAGGCATTCCTGTGCGCGACATGCTGATGGTGCGCAACAAGATGAAGAAGAAGGTCGCAGCAGGTGGCAAGGAGACGCTGTTGCTGGGTCCCAACTGCCCTGGCCTTATCACGCCCGATGAAATCAAGATTGGCATCATGCCCGGGCACATCCACCGCAAAGGACGTATTGGTGTGGTCTCCCGTTCCGGTACATTGACTTATGAAGCCGTCGCACAGCTCACCGAAATTGGCTTGGGCCAATCATCCGCCGTCGGTATTGGTGGCGACCCGATCAATGGCTTAAAGCATATCGACGTGATGCGCATGTTCAATGATGATCCGGATACGGATGCTGTCATCATGATCGGCGAAATCGGCGGCCCGGATGAAGCGGAAGCGGCGATGTGGTGCAAGGCCAATATGAAAAAGCCCGTTGTCGGTTTTATCGCTGGCGTTACCGCACCTGCTGGCAAGCGCATGGGCCACGCGGGCGCGCTGATTTCTGGTGGTGCGGACACGGCAGAGGCCAAGTTGTCCGTCATGGAGGCGTGTGGTTTTAAAGTCACGCGTGATCCTTCTGAAATGGCCAGGTTGCTCAAGGCAATGCTTTGAGATAAAAGCGGATGGCTTAGTTAAAAGCCCGCTGGTTGTACTGTAATTTTGCATCAGTAGCGCATCAAAAGGCCGCCTTGACTCACGTCAAAGCGGCCTTTTGATTTTTGCGTATGCTGCCCTGCAAAAGAACCAAAGATGAATTTGTTGGTTTATGGCAGGCTCAGGATTGGGTTTTTATAGCAAAATGGATACGAGATAAGGCTAAAGGCGTTGCAGGTGGTTGCTTATCACGCATGGCAATAGTGCAGGCAATAAAGTGGGGGGGCTAGCGCGTCATCGTGTTACTGGAGAAGAAATGCAGAAAAATACCGCGCTAGAAATTTTTGCCCAGACCGATACGGGGCGAGTGCGCTCAAATAACGAGGATGCCGTTTGGGTGAATTTATCATGCGGCAGCGTCATTCTTGCCGATGGCATGGGTGGCTATAACGCCGGCGAGGTTGCGAGCCGCATGGTGACCGAAATTCTCGGCAGGCAATTAGAAAAAGCTGACGCGAAACGTGCTGCGCAACCTGCATTGGCCGCGGCGCTTTCTTTGACGCAAGCTGCATTGAAAGTAGGGATTGCCGAGGCGAATCGGGCCATTTTTTCCGCAGGGCAAGCGCGGCCGGACTATGCAGGGATGGGTACCACAGTGGTTGCTGGCGTCTTCCAAGGGAATTTTCTGACGGTGGCGCATGTCGGCGATTCGCGCTTGTATCGTTGGCGGAATCAGCATCTTGAGCAGATCACCCGCGATCATTCATGGCTGGAAGAACAAATCGCGAGCGGCATCATGACGCGTGAGCAGGCGCTGGGTTCGCGCAATAAAAATCTGGTAACGCGTGCCGTGGGTGTTGAGCAGAACGTCTCCCCGGAAATTGTCCGCTATGAGATTGCGGATGACGATATTTACTTATTCTGTTCTGACGGTCTCAATGACATGTTGCATGACCAGGCGATTGAGGCAACATTGCGCGCGCTCTCTGCCAATCTCGATTTGTGCGGGTTACAGTTGATACAATCGGCCAATGAGAGTGGTGGGCGGGATAATGTGTCGGTTATTCTCGTCAGGGTGATACCCCCAAAACCGACGTTGTTTGCTTATCCAATGCGCTGGTGGCGTCAACTTCTTGATCGGGTTTAATCGTGCTGTTTTGTGAGGGAACACTAGAATGTCAAAACTGATATTAAGTATTGATGATGCAATTTTGAAAGAAATCGTGCTCAATAGAGAGCGGATGACTATTGGCCGTAAACCGCATAACGATATCCAAATTGATAATCTGGCGATTTCTGGTGAGCATGCTGTCATTATCACAGTCAATGGTGACTCTTTCCTTGAAGATCTAAACAGCACGAATGGCACATTTGTGAATGGACAAGCCATCCGCAAGCATTTCTTGCAAAGCGGTGAAGTCATCACGCTGGGTAAATACAGCCTTAAATATGTCAGCGATGCACTACCCGCGCAACATAACGACAACTTCGAGCGGACGATGATTTTCCGTCCGGGCACGGCTGCCATCGCGGCGATGGCAACAATGGCTTCTTCCGGTGCCGGACACCCGGATAGCCAGGCGGAGAGTGCCGGCTTGGAGCGCACGGCATTACACACGGCATTACCTTTGTCACAGCCTGTTGCGGCCGCTGGACTAGCCGTCCCAACGGCTAGTCCAGCGGCCGCAAAACCTTCGCTTGGGCCGGCCGATTTTTCTAAATCTGATACCGCGCTGGCCGAGTTGCCAGCAGAGGCCACCCTTCCTGAGGCCCCCCTGCCTTTGGGTGCGATACAGATACTTTCAGGAAATAACGTCGGCAAGGAGCTGGAGCTTACCAAGAACCTGACTACGCTGGGCAAGCCCAAGGTCCAGGTTGCTGTCATTGCCCGCCGCCCCCAAGGCTATTTCATTGCTCACGTGGAAGGCGCGAACTTTCCAACGATCAATGGCACCCCCCTCAACTCGCAGCCACAGGGGTTGAATGATTACGATGTCATTGAGCTGGCTGGGGTAAAAATGACCTTCTTCTTGAAAAGATAGCATGGGTAGTGCCTTGTCCATTTTCGCTGCCAGTTTGTCGTTTTGTCATATTGTGGCCAGCTAATTGACTGGAATACCTGCCCTTTGGATTGTCCCTGTCCAGGACGGTGATTTCCTGATCCGGGCGCTGGCCAGTGTTAATCATAGATTGCTTTTCGGGCAGCGAACATGAAAATACGCGTACTCGGCTGTAGCGGCGGTATCGGCGGATCCCATCTGCGCACCACGGCCTTTCTGGTTGACCATGACATTTTGATTGATGCAGGAACGGGGGTGGGTGACCTGACTATTGCTGAGTTAGCGGCGGTTGACCATGTCTTTATTACCCACGCCCATCTTGATCACGTTGTTTCACTGCCGTTTATCATGGACTCCGTGGGTGACATGCGTGATCGGCCGCTGACAGTTCATGCGACAGCGGAAACCATCAGAATTTTGCAGGATCATATTTTCAATTGGCGGATTTGGCCGGACTTCAGCCAGATGCCTGGTGACCGGCCATTTCTTGAGTATTCAGTCCTTAGCGAAGCGGAACCCGTCTCGTTAAATGGCCGCATGATGACTGCGCTGCCTGTCAATCACACTGTGCCCGCAGTTGCTTATCAGCTGGATTCAGGTGTGGCCAGCCTTGTTTTTTCTGGTGATACCGGTCCTTGTGAAGATTTCTGGGCGGCTGTGAGCCGCATCAAAAATCTGCGTTATCTGCTCGTGGAGTGCGCTTTCCCCGATACGGAAAAAGCATTGGCTATTGAATCCTGCCATTATTGCCCAAGCCTCTTGATGAGTGACCTATTGCAATGGCAGCCTTGCTGGACAAGTGATGTGGCTGTTTTTATTACGCACTTAAAGCCAGGCAAAATCGAGATGACTATGCATGAGCTGGCAGCATATGGCAGCCGGTTTCCTGTAGATTTTTTGCAAAATCATCAAGTTTTTGACTTGTAAGTGAAGTGGCCCCGCTACCTTGCTAACTGAAGCCTCTGCTGTCGCTTTGCTTCTTCGGAACATCTTATATGAGTGATATATCCATTAACAAAAGCAGCCATGTGTTGAATGATGGCGCAAGTCGTCTCGCCTTTCTGGAAAATCTGCAAGTTGTCACCAACCGCATTCATGCGACATCCAATATTGAAGAATTGATGCTTGAGCTCTCGGACGATATCTGTGGCCTGTTGAATGCAGATCGCCTGACGATTTACGCGATTGGTGAAGATAAGGCGTCGATTGTTTCAAAGGTCAAGACCGGGCTCAATACCCTCAAAAATTTACGCTTGCCCATTTCCGAGCAAAGCGTTGCCGGGCACGTCACACTCTCCAAGCAAGTTGTCAATATCAAGGATGTTTATGATGATCTGGAGCTCAAAAGCATCAGTCCAGAGCTTCGGTTTTTAAAAGAGGTGGATAAAAGGACGGGTTATCGAACCCGCCAAATGTTGGTCGCGCCGATTCTTGAATTACCCCATCATGAAGTGCTTGGCGTGGTTCAGCTACTCAATACAAAAGACGGCAAGCCGTTTTCCCAGGTGGCGGAGGAAGGGATCAAGCGGCTTTGCGAGACCTTGGCCATCGCTTTTTCGCAGCGCAACAAGTCGTCGCTTGCGATAAAGACAAAATATGATTATCTGGTAAGCGATGCCGTCGTGTCGGCCCAGGAGCTTGAATTAGCCCAACGGACAGCGCGCCGCAAGAACCTGGATTTAGAAGAAGTGTTGATCAATGAGTTTCAAGTCAAACCCGGCGCTTTAGGGGTGGCTTTGTCAAAGTATTTTGGTGTTCCTTACGAGCCCTTTAAAAGTGACCGTATCAAGCCGGTTGATTTGCTGAAGAACCTGAAGTTTGACTACTTGTTGCAAAGCCAGTGGGCGCCGGTTGACGATGGCGTGGATGGCATTGTCGTTGTTTGCATCGACCCTGAGCAAGTGATGGGTGCGCGCGTGGTAAAAAATGTTTTCCCGCACGGCAAGCTGGCTTATCGGGTCACCTCACAGCACGAGTTCCGGCAAATTCTGGATCAGTTGTTTGGGCAGAGTGGAGTGCCTGGTTTTACGGACGATAGCCAGGTTGGCGATATGCTGGCCATGCTTGACAAGGACGACCCCGAAGCTGACGTGGCTGCAGATGTATCAGCTTCAGCCGACAATGAGCTCGTCAAACTGGTCAATAAAATCATTATTGATGCCTACCAGCAAGGCGCATCGGATATTCATATCGAACCAGGCCTGGGCAAGGATAAAGTGCTGGTGAGGTTTCGCAAAGACGGCACCTTGGCCAAATATATTGAGATACCGTCGAGTTATCGCAGCGCCATGGTTGCCCGTATCAAGATTATGTGCGACCTGGATATTGCCGAACGGCGCAAGCCTCAGGATGGCAAGATCAAGTTTAAAAAATATGGTCCGCTCGACATTGAACTGCGCGTGGCAACCATTCCATCGACGGGTGGCGTTGAAGATGTCGTGATGCG
>DILC01000022.1:57627-58457 GCA_002424865.1 Rhodocyclaceae bacterium UBA5602
TGCGCCAAGTGCAGGTCAATAAAAAAGTGATGGATTTTGCCACCGTCATGAAGGCCTTCCTGCGTGCCGACCCGGACATCATCATGGTCGGCGAAATGCGCGATGCCGAAACCACCAGCATCGGTATCGAAGCCTCGCTCACCGGCCACCTGGTGTTTGCCACGCTGCACACCAACAGCGCGCCGGAATCCATCGTTCGCCTGCTTGACATGGGCATGGACCCCTTCAATTTCTCCGATGCCCTGCTCGGCATTCTCGCCCAGCGCCTGGCCAAGCGCTTGTGCAAGTGCAAAGAGGCGTATGTGCCGCATGAAGAAGAAGTCAAATTATTCATGAAGGAGTACTGTAACGAATTAGTCCACACCCGGGCATTTCAGACCGATGCGCAAGCGGCTTACGATGAAACCCTGGCCCGCTTGCTCAAAGACTACGGCAAAGACGGACATTTTGTCTTTTATCGCGCCAAGGGATGCGATACCTGTGGCGGCACCGGCTACAAGGGGCGTGTCGGCTTGCATGAACTGATGATAGGCACTGAAGCGCTGAAAAAACTGATCCAGGAACATGCCCGGGTTGTCCAGCTGTTTGCCCAGGCGCTGGATGATGGCATGCTCACGCTGAAGATGGATGGCCTGGAAAAGGCGCTGCAAGGCGTGACGGACATCAAGCAGGTGCGCGCCGTCTGCATCAAGTAAGGCGCTGACTATGGATGACGCCGGGAATTTGTTTCTCCGCCTTGAACAGCTCAACGCCATTGGCGCCGCGCTCTCGAAAGAGCGTGATATCAACCGCCTGCTGGAAGGCATCCTGGTCGCCGCCAAGACCATCAC
>DILC01000022.1:58513-60241 GCA_002424865.1 Rhodocyclaceae bacterium UBA5602
ATCGCCATGGGAGGCACGACGGGCAACCCCATCAACTTCCCCAGCCTGCCGCTGACTAACGAAGCCGGCCAGCCGAATGACGCGATGGTCGCGGTCTATGCCGCCATGCATGACGAGACCGTGAATATCGCCGATGCCTATACGGCGGCGGGTTTCGACTTTTCAGGCACGCGCAAGTTTGACCAACGCACCGGCTACCGTTCGCAGTCTTTCCTCACCGTGCCGATGAAAAACTACGAAGGCGAGATCATCGGCGTGCTGCAACTGATTAACGCCACCGGCCCGGCAGGGCAGGTGGCCGCCTTTTCCCTGGCCGACCAGAGCCTGGCCGAATCATTGGCTTCGCAGGCCGCCATTGCGCTGACCAACCGACTGCTGATCGGCCAGCTCGAAAAGCTGTTTGAATCCTTCATCAAGCTGATCAACCTGGCGATTGACGAAAAATCGCCCTACACCGGCGGCCACTGCCAGCGCGTGCCGGACTTGACCATGATGCTCGCCGAAGCCGTGGATGCGACCACCGAAGGGCCGCTGGCCGCGTTCCGCATGGACGACCATGACCGCTACGAGCTGAAGATCGCCGGCCTGCTGCATGACTGCGGCAAAGTCACCACGCCGGTGCATGTGGTCGACAAGGCCACCAAGCTGCAAACCATTTTCGACCGCATCCACCTGATCGACACCCGTTTTGAAGTCTTGAAGCGCGACGCCGAAATCGCCGCCTTGCGCAGCCAGCTCGCCCTGCGCGCAAAAGCCGATGCAGTGGGCGAAGCGCGCATCCAGCGCGAACTGGCGGGGCAGCTACGCACGCTGGATCATGACCGCGAATTCCTGCGCCACGCCAACATCGGCGGCGAATCCATGCCTGAGGCCGACCAGCAACGCGTGCGCGACATTGGCCAGCGCTACCAATGGCGCAATGTCGATGGCGTCGCGGCGGACTTCCTCACCGCCAATGAAATCGAAAACCTTTCCATTCGCGCGGGCACCCTGACGCAAAAAGAACGCGAAACCATCAACTACCACATCGTCGCCACCATCAAGATGCTGGAGCAGCTGCCCTGGCCCAAGCATTTGAAACGCGTACCCGAATACGCCGGCGGCCACCATGAACGCATGGACGGCAAGGGCTATCCCAAAGGCCTCACGCGCGAGCAGATGTCGGTGCAGGCGCGCACCATGGGCATCGCCGACATCTTCGAAGCGCTCACCGCGCGCGACCGGCCATACAAGCATGGCATGAAGCTCTCGCAAGCGATGCGCATCCTCGCCGACTTCAGGAAGAACGGCCACATCGACCCCGACCTGTTCGATGTTTTCGTCAAGCAGGGGGTTTATCGGCGGTATGCCGAAAAATTCCTCAAGCCTGAGCAAATCGACGTGGTGGATGAGGCGGAATTGCTGACGTAATCTGTCCCGGAGTGACGTTTTTGGTCAGATTATGCGTTATGATTGATAACAATATGCCGCCGATGCTCCTGTCAGCGGTGTTTTTTTACAGTGGCATGACATGTGCTTTGTTTTAACCCGGCGACACCCGTCGCATTTCTTTGCAAAGGAGATTTTATGAACAAGCTGCAAAAGGGTTTTACCCTGATCGAACTGATGATCGTCGAGGCGATCATCGACATTCTGGCCGCGATTGCGATTCCTCAGTTCTCGGAATACACCAAGAAGGCCGAGAATGAGGCTGCACAGTCGGATGCGAAGAACGTGCTGACCGCTGCC
>DILC01000088.1:0-30955 GCA_002424865.1 Rhodocyclaceae bacterium UBA5602
CAAGCACGGCAACATCCCCCTTTGATTGCAGGCAAGGAAAAACCATGTTCAAGAAAATACTGATTGCCAACCGCGGAGAAATCGCTTGCCGCGTGATTAAAACCGCCCGCAAAATGGGCATAAAAACCGTGGCGGTGTATTCCGAAGCCGACCGCGATTCGCGCCATGTGGATCTGGCTGACGAAGCCGTCTGCATAGGGCCTGCGCCCTCGAAAGAATCCTATCTGGTGATGGACAAAATCATCGCCGCCTGCAAGCAAACCGGCGCCGAAGCGGTGCACCCGGGCTACGGCTTTTTGTCAGAAAATGAGGCGTTCGCGCGCCGCCTGGAAGAAGCCGGCATTATTTTCATCGGCCCCAAGCACGCCGCCATTGCGGCGATGGGCGACAAAATCGCGTCCAAGAACCTGGCGCTCAAAGCCCAGGTCAATGTCATCCCCGGCTATAACGAAGCGATTGACACGCCAGACCAGGCCGTGGAGATTGCCAGGAATATCGGCTACCCGGTGATGATCAAGGCCTCCGCTGGCGGCGGCGGCAAGGGTTTGCGCGTCGCCTACAACGACAGGGAAGCGCATGAAGGTTTTGCTTCTTGCAAAACAGAAGCCAAAAACGCTTTTGGCGATGACCGTGTGTTCATCGAAAAATTCATTGAAGAACCTCGCCATATTGAGATCCAGCTGATTGGCGATGCCCACGGCAACATGGTGTATCTGTGGGAGCGCGAATGCTCGATCCAGCGCCGCCACCAAAAAGTGATTGAAGAAGCCCCCTCGCCCTTTCTGGATCCGGCCACGCGCAAAGCCATGGGCGAGCAAGCGGTGGCCTTGGCCAAGGCGGTGAATTACCAGTCCGCCGGTACGGTGGAGTTTGTCGTCGGCAAGGACAAGGGCTTTTACTTCCTGGAAATGAATACCCGCTTGCAGGTGGAACACCCGGTCACGGAAATGATTACGGGGCTTGATTTAGTCGAACTCATGATTCGCGTGGCGGCAGGCGAAAAGCTGCCCATGACGCAAGATGAGGTCAAGCTCAACGGCTGGGCGATGGAATGCCGCATTAACGCCGAGGACCCCTTCCGCGGCTTTTTGCCCTCCACCGGCCGCCTGGTCAAATTCATGCCGCCGCCTGAAGTGCCGGGCGCTGTGCGCGTGGATACGGGCGTGGCTGAAGGTGGCGAGATTTCGATGTATTACGACTCGATGATCGCCAAGCTGATTGTGCATGCCGGTACGCGCGACGCGGCCATTGCGCGCATGCGCGATGCCCTGAACCGTTTTGTGATCCGTGGCGTTTCCTCCAACATCGCCTTCCAGGCCGCGCTCATGCAGCATCCGCGCTTTGTTTCCGGCCACTTCAACACGGGGCTCATTGCCGAGGAATATCCCAAGGGCTTTGATGCGGCGGATGTGCCGCATGACGACCCGGCCATGCTGGTCGCGGTTGCCGCCGCCATGAACCGCCAATTCCTGAAGCGCAACGCCACCATTTCCGGCCAAATGCGCGGGCACGAGTTCCAGCCCAGCAGCGACTTTGTTGTGCTGATCGGCCAAGAAAAATACCAAGTCAAGGTCACCGCCCCCTCGCCGCGCGAAGAAGGCTGGGATGTGTATTTTTCCGGCCAGCACTACGCCGTGCGCTCGCACTGGCAGTTTGGCAAGCCGCTGTACATTGGCACCATCAATGGCGAACCGATGTGCATGCAAGTCGAACGCCGTGGCCTGGTGTATCGCCTGTTCCACTGGGGCGTGCAGGCGGATGTGCAAGTCATGTCGGCGCGCACGGCTGAATTGCATGCCTTGATGCCGGTCAAGGTCGCGCCCGACATGTCCAAATTCCTGCTCTCACCCATGCCGGGGCTGCTCACCGAAGTGGCGGTAAAGGCGGGACAGGAAGTCAAGGCCGGGGAAATCCTGGCCAAGATCGAAGCCATGAAAATGGAAAACGTGCTGAAAGCCGAGCGTGACTGCGTGGTGGAAAAAATTCTTGCGGCCGCTGGCGAGAGCCTGACGGTGGATCAGCAGATCATCGCGTTCAAGTAGAAAGCCGTGCAGGAAAAGTCGGCGCTTGCACCAACTCGATCAGCNNAAGTCGGCGCTGGCGGGACGGCGATCATTGATTTATCGCCGTCCCGCCAGCGCCGACTTTTGTGTTGATTAGCCGGCTTAACCCGCGACCCGCGCAAACGCGTCAATGACTTCCGGCGGCGCTTGCACCAACTCGATCAGCACGCCCTCACCCGCAATGGGAAATTGCTCATTGGCCTTGGGATGCATGAAGGTGATGTCATAGCCTGCCGCGCCTTGGCGGATGCCCCCGGGGGCAAAGCGCACGCCCTGTGCGGTGAGCCATTCCACCGCGCGGGGCAGGTCGTCAATCCACAAGCCGATGTGATTTAACGGCGGCTCATGCACGGCGGGTTTTTTGGCCGCATCCAGGGGCTGCATCAAATCAACTTCCACCTTGAACGGGCCACTGCCCATGACCGCAATATCCTCATCCACATTCTCGCGTTCGCTGACAAAATTTCCGCTGACCGTGAGCCCGAACATATCCACCCACAAGCGCGAGAGCCGCTCTTTGGATGGCCCGCCAATGGCGATTTGCTGAATACCGAGCACTTTAAAAGGACGTGTCGTCATGATGGTTTCCTGTTGGCCTATGATCTTCTAACTTGGGTTTTCTGAATGAACGACCGAAGCAAACGCTGGATTAAGGTCGAGATTGATTGCTGAATTTATCGGCGAACCCGGCGCGGGCTGCATCTCCTGGGCCATCGCATTCATGCGCGTTGCCGTCAGGTTTTGGCGTGCATAACGGGTCACCAAAGCGAGCAGCTCTTCCTCGTTGTAGGGTTTGCCCAAATAATGGTTAATGCCCACTTCACGCGCATGCTGGCGATGTTTATCCGCCGTGCGCGAGGTGATGGCGATCAATGGCATGAGGGCCAGCTGCGCATCGGAACGCAGATGGCGTGCCAATTCAAAACCATCCATGCGCGGCATTTCGATATCAATCAGCATCACAGCGGGCATATCGTCAGGCAGGGTATCGCGCAACTGCTCCAGGGCATCCACGCCGTCCTTGGCGGTTACCACACGATAACCATGCCGGTCGAGCAAGCGGCCCATCACTTTACGCACGGTCAGCGAGTCATCCACCACCATGACCACCGCTGGCGCGGGTGGCTGGGCATCCGCTGCATCATATGTCATAGCGACAGCGCGCTCGGCATTGCTGGCCAATAGCACCACGGGGTTGATCAAAAACACCACCTCGCCATCAGCCAGCACGGTCGCGCCCAACAGCCAGGGCACACGCGCCAATTGCGGGCCGATGGGCTTGATGACAATTTCCTGGTTGCCGGCCATCGCATCCACTTCCAGCGCCATGCGGCCACTGCCACTATTCACATGCATCAGCCAGGTGCGGGCGGCGGCCACAGGCGTAGCGCCCGGCTCACCCAAAAGATGCGGCAAATAATGCCAAGGATAGGTCTCGCCCTGCCAGACGATTTGGCCTGCCTCGCGGATACTGGCGATAGCCTCCGGCTTTAATTCATTCACTTGCGCGACCAGCGCGGATGGAATGGCGTAGTGCCTGTCGCCCGCGCGCACCAGCACGACCTGGGCAATCGCCATGGTTTGCGGCATGGCCAGCAAAAACGTGGTGCCCACATTAGCCTGGCTGCGCACCTCAATGCGGCCGCCCAAGGCAGCGGTTTCATTTTTCACCACGCCCAAGCCAACGCCACGCCCGGACAAGGAGGTGACTTCTTCCGCCGTCGAAAACCCGGGGTGAAAAATCAAGCCGGACAGGCGCGATTCATCCGCCGTTGCCGCCACTTCAGGCGAGAGCAAACCGCGCTCAACCGCATGCTGGCGAATGCGCGCAAAATCCAGACCCGCGCCGTCGTCGGCCAGGCTAATGACAATATCGTTATCCTCTTGCTTCAAGGCAAGATTGATTTGCCCGGTCGCCGGCTTGCCTGCGGCAATGCGCTGCGGCGCGCTTTCAATGCCATGGGCAATGCTGTTACGCAGCAAGTGTTCCAGGGAGCCGACCATTTTCTCCAGGGTGGAGCGATCCATTTCGATTTCGCCATGCTGAATATGCAGCACCACCTGCTTATCCGCATCCTTGGCCGCCTGCCGCACCACGCGGTACAAACGCTCGGCCAGCGATTCAAACGGCATCATGCGGGCGCGCATCAAGTGTTGCGACAGATCCCGATTGAGCCGCGCCTGCGCCATGAGCGCGGCATTGGCGTGATCCAGGTTCAGCAGCAGATTATGCTGCACGGTGGCTACGTCATTCACGCTCTCGGCCATCATACGGGTGACTTCCTGAAAGCGCGTGAAACGGTCAAACTCCAGCGGGTCGAACTGTGCCGCCTGATCAGCCGCCAGCGCGGCTTGCGACTGCAGTTGCGATTCGGCCTGGATCTCCACCTCGCGCAACTGGTTGCGCAAGCGCGAGACGCTGTCGGTCAGCTCCATGAGCGCGCCTTTAATCTCGCGCAACCCGCCCTCGATCCGCGTGCGCGCAATCGACATCTCACCGGCCTCATTGACCCACTGGTCAATCAGATCAGCCCGCACGCGCACGACAACGGCATTGTTTGCCGCGCCGGCCAAAGGACCGGAACCAGGCTCGGCGTGCATCGCGTCAGGAATCGCGCGTCCTTGATCAAGGGTGTTTGCGTCCAGCGCGGCGGCACTCGCGGATGGCCCGCGCAAATGCTCCAGCAAGCCTGCCGCTTGGTCCAACGCATTTTCCATCTCGTTGAAGAATGCCGGCGTCACCGCTTGCGCGGCCAAGGCTTCTTCAAGCCGCGTCTCCATGCCATGCAACACATCGCTGCAGGCCATCGCCCCGACCATGCGCGCACTGCCCTTGAAGGTGTGCAAGGAGCGCGCCAATGCCTGAGTGACATTGTCATCCTCTGGCGAAATTTGCCATGCGCGCAACTGCTCGCCAATGTCGCGCAATAAATCCGCGCTTTCCTCCATGAAAACAGACAGCAACTGGCTGTCTATCGCTTCAGGTTCCTCCGCTTGAACAGGGGCGATAGCGGTGGCAGGGGCAGCGGGCGGAACGGATGCCAAAGATTGGGCTGATGGAACATCCGCTGGCCGGGACCCGGACGCTTTGCCCTCCTCTGCGGACGGTGCCGCCATGCCTGGCGACATGGCCTCAAGCGTCGCGGCGAGCGCCGCCTCTTCTCCCGGCATGCGCCGCGCACTCACCGCGCCCAACATGCCTTCCAAGGCACCGGCACAGCGCGCAAACACAAACCGCTGCGTATCATTGGGTGGCGTGGCGAGCTGCTCAAAGCGAACAAGTGCGTTTTCCAGCGCGTGCGCCAAGTGGTGAATCGGCGCAAAACCGGTGGCCGCAGAAATGCTCGCCAGCGTATGCGCCGCGCGTATCACCGCAAGCTTGGGCACGGATTCTTGTCCGAGTTGCGCCTGCAGCGTGGCCACATAGCCCTGCGCTTCTTCCAGATACATGTTGTACAGCGCTGGCGCAATATCCAGCCCGCCCACGCGGACAGCTGCAGGCGCCGGGAAAGCGAGCACATCCGCAGACGCTGCCGTTGGCGGCGCGAATGGCGTGGCGGGCGCAGATGATCCAGCTGCCTCGCCAGGCGGCGTAGCAGGCTGCCCAGCCTCGCCCGCCTCAACAGTTTCGCCCACTGGACGTTCGGTTATTGGCGCTTTGGGCATGCCATCCGCAAACGCGGCGGCATCCGCTACCGCTGTGCCACGAATTATTTCAACTGCGGTTTCAACTGCGGCTCCAAGGCCCGGCCCACCCGCTGTTTCGGCGCAGGGCTCAACAATGCGCCCTGTTAAATCATCGCCCACAGGCGGATTGCCTGGGGCAGCCGGTTGCAGGAGTACATTGCTTAATGCCTCGGCGGGCGCTTCCGTTTCAGCGCTGAAAAAAGTCGGCGCTACCGGGACGGCGCCCAAGGCTTCACATTGCCGCACCAACGCCTTCGCCGCCTGAACATCCAGCCTCTGCAAGCCTGACTGCCGCACCCAATGGTCAAATAACTGCGTGGCATTATCCAGCATGGACAGCAAGCCAGGCGTTGCCGCCAAGGCTTCATCCAGCCAATGATTGAGCACTTGCTCAACCACCCAGGCCACTTCGCCCAGGTCATGCAAACCCACCATGCGGCCGCTGCCCTTCAAGGTATGGAAGCCGCGCCGCACAATCACCAGGCTATCGCGGTCATCCGCCGCGCTATGCAATTTAGGCAAAGCCGCCGCAAGACTGGCGAGAATTTCCTCAGCCTCTTCAAGAAAGATCGCGCGCAAATCGGCATCCAGGGCATCTGCCGCCTCAGCGGACAAATCAGCGGGCACAATGGCCGCATTGGGCAACAAAGCATTGGGTTCCAGCACGTCGCCCGCCTGATCCCCAGCCCCAAAAAATTGCTCGGGATTGGCAGGCCCCACGGCCAGCTGGGAGACGAAGAAACCGATCGACAACAACTTTTGCGCTACCTGGTCAAAAGCTGCCTGCTGTGGCGAAGGCCCGGATTGCGCAAACTCGGTGACTGCCGCCACGCATTCATCCACCACGCCGGCTGCGCGATTTTCGTTCAACTGAAGCAAGGCATCACGAACCTGCTGCAGCGGCGCGAACACATTGGCCAGCAAGGTTTTTTGCGTCGGGTCGCGAAAGAAGCGGTCCAGCGCTTGTTCAACCAGGCCCAGCTGGCGATGAATGTCATGGGCAACGGGCGCAGGCAGCAAGGCAGCCCCTGCCGCAGCCTGGGGAATGGCATCCAGCGGCGGCATTTCCTGCGTGACCGGCGCCTCGCCCGCGGCGGCGGAAAAAAGCCGTTTCACACATCCATCCACCTGCTCGGCAAACGCGCTGCCCAAAAAATCAAAATGATCCAGCGCAGAAAAAGCCAGATGCAGGGCGTTGGCCATCTCCACACCCAGCGCCTCGGTATGCCGCATGGGATTGCGGCGCAATAAATCAGCCTGCTCGCGAATGGCATGGGCAAGCGCAACGAATGCGGCCTCTTGCGTTGCGGCAGCCGCATTGTCAAACCAGGTGACCGCCTCATGGAAGCGCGGCAAGGCGGCCATCGCGCCACCGCACAAGTCACGCCAGTTTTTTTGCGCGGCGCCAATCAAGTCACGCAGGCGATTGAGATGTTCAACCTGCCGCCGCGCAGCCGCTTCAGCCACCGGAATCAAGCGCTCCAGGCGATAAGCCGCGCGCACCACCGCCAAGGCCGCATGGCCGTGGCTTGCAACGGCAGCCAGGTACAAGGCCTCACGCAACAACGCCGGCGCCACATCGCGATGTCCTTCGACGTGCTTTTTGATATGCGACGCCAGGCGCAGCAAAAACCGCTTGGCCTCCGCAGCATCCTCAAATCCATCCACCCCCAAGGCATCCAGAACGCCCAGTGAAATCCACCACAAGGACCGCCCGGCCGGTGTAGTCTGGGTGAGTTCCACCATGGTGAGCGAGGCTTTCATCTCGCTAATGCCTTTGGCATCGCCCTTGATCCACTTCAGGAGGCCCCGCTCAAAACCCATGCGCGCAGCACGCAAACGCGCATCCAGCGCATCACCCAGCAAGTGCTCCGGCTCGCGCTCACGGCGCGGCGGGCGCTGCGTTAAATCGGGAAAAAACAGCGCATGGGCCTCCGGCTCCGGCAAGCCTTGTTGCAGCAGCAAGGCGCGGTACAGGGGAAGCAACTTCAACGGCTGATGCGCGGCTCCCGCCATCAAATCATCCAGATACTGGCGCAGCTCGACAACGCAGGACTGCACCACCGGCACCAGACGGGCCGGCTCCGTTACCCGGCCCGCGGCCAGTGCCACCAAGGATTCTTCCACGGCCAGCGAAAATTCGGTGAGCCCATCAAGGCCCACAATAGCCAGCGCGCCATGCGCCTGATGCAAATTAGCGTAAGCCCGTTTCAACAAGGCTTCATCATGCGCGGGTTCCGCAAGATACGCCGTTAGCTCGCCCATGGTTTGTTCGAGCGCGAGCTCAATCTCCCCTTTTACCCAGGAAAGCGGGCCGAGATCCAATGTATTCACCATGAATTTACCTATACCTTAAATCCAGCGACTGAGCCCTTTAACTCGACCGCAAGTTGCGCCAGCGCTGATACAGCCAGCGCTGTTTGCCCGGTGCGCAGCGTTGTCTGATCGGTAATCTCAAGAATATGCTGCATGGATGTAGCCACTTGCGTCGAGCTTTGCGCCTGCCGCTTGGTTGCCTCAGCAATGGCTTCCACGCGTTGCGCCAAGTCTTGCGATACCGTCGAAATCTCCGTCAAGGACTGTCCTGCCGCATCGGACAAGCGGGCGCCCGCGACCACACCCTGGGTTGAATACTCCATCGCCGCCACAGCGCCTTGCGTGTCGGCCTGGATGGTTTTAACCAACAATGAAATTTGTCGCGTCGCCTCGCCCGAACGTTCGGCCAGGCGCTGCACTTCTTCTGCCACCAAGGAAAACCCGCGCCCAGCACCGCCGGCTGAAGCCGCTTGTATGGACGCATTCAAAGCCAGCACATTGGTCTGTTCGGTAATGTCCGAGATCATCTCGACAATCTCGCCAATCTCTTGCGATGATTCACCCAGGCGCTTGATGCGTTTGGAAGTTTCCTGAATCTGCCCGCGAATTTCGTTCATGCCGACAATCGAAGCCGCCACCGCCTGCGCGCCATTTTGCGCAGCGGCCACTGACGCACGCGCCACATCGGCTGAGGCCTGCGCCGAGACCAGCACTTCTTCCATGGATTGCACCGTTGAGAGCACCACAGCGCTCGCAGCGCGAATCTCATTGGCTTGCGCATGCGCCGCATCTAAAAGTTCGCGCGAGATTTTTTGCGCGCCGCCCGTGGTTTGCGTCACGCGCTCGGAAGCATCATTCAAGCGCCGCACCAGGACAGCGAGTTCTTCAATCGCGTAATTCACCGAATCGGCAATCGCCCCAGTAATGTCTTCATTGACCGTTGCGCGCACGGTCAAATCGCCATCGGCCAAATCGCTCATTTCGTTGAGCAGGCGCAAAATGGCATTTTGCGTGGCCTCTTGCTCAGCTTCCGCCAAACGGCGTTTCCTGTCCGACTCGGCACGCCGACGCACGCTATCCCGCTGATAGAGCCTGACCATCAAAACCAGCGAGAGCAGCGCCAATGAGCCCAAAAGGGCCGCTGCCAAAAGCATGAACGGAGACGTTGTAAATTCGCGCTGGTAGCCGGCGAGCAAGGCATCCACAGCTTGCGCCAAGGCGTCAATGTCCGCTGCCTTGGCCGCTGCCTGGCGCGCCGCCAATAAGTGCGTGGCGTCATCCGGCAAGGCATCCGCACGCGCCTGCATGAAAACAAGGCGCTGACTCAAAACCTCGCTATTGGCCGACAGCAAACTCGCCAGCTTGATATCCGCGCGCAGCAAGCGCAAGGTATTTTCATCCACATCCGCCATCTGCGGCCAACGCGCCAGGGTGTACAAAATACTGGCCGTCACGGCCGGCACTTGCCCGCCAATGGCCTCAGCCTCGTTCATCATCCTGGGGCCGCTTATCAAGCCTTCGGCAACCAGCTGGCCCAGGGCCAGCAAAGGCGTTTTCTGCGCCAGCACCAAGCCTATGTGCGCGTCATGCGCATCCCAAAGTTGCTGCAGGCGGGCCAAGGCGCCCGCCACCTTGCCACCCGTTGCCGCCACCGGTACGCCCTCGATCCGCCCCCCGCGTGTGAGGCTCGTCAAGACAGCATGCATGGCCACGCGCGTCTCGGACAAGGATTGAAAACCTGACGCGTCGCCGCGCAAAGCATTTTGCGTGGCTTGCGGAAACATCTGCACCAAGGGACGCAAATGGCTTGCGGCCATGACATACGCGGCGCTGCGATTGCGATTCTGGCTATACACGTACATCAGTGCCGTGGTGAGCAGCACGCTCGCCAAGAACACGATTCCCAGCACACGAAATTGCGTATCCAGCGCCAGGTGGCCAAACACCTTATGGACTAACGATCCTGACGGCTCAGTCGAACGCTTGCGGAGTGGGTTAAAAGCGGGTGTTTTCACGGCGATCAGGTTTGATGGGATTCAATGAAGTTAATGAAGTTACGGCGTTAATGTCGTTGCAAGCGCGCGGTCTTGAGCAGCCTAAAAATAGCCTGCCGCAAACCCCGCTAACGCATCACTTCCATAAAGGCAGGCTCTGCCAAAAGCGCTGAACTGACAAGGCAAGTCCATTGCGCGGGCAAAGGATTCGGCGCAGCCCCGTCGCCAGGGGCCACTTGCCTTGCCGGGCTGGACAGGCGTTGCCCGAGCCATGCCGCCGTGCCATTTGCCTTATCGGCCGTGGCAAATGGCTTGCCTTGCATTGCCTGCGCATCAGCTGCGGATTTTTCTTCTTTCCCCGCCAACGCCAGCCCCGTTTGCAATCCCCAGGTGCGCCGCAACAACAAGGCGCTGTGCTGACCAATGAGCAACAGCCGCGCCTGCGCCGTTCTGGGGGTTGGCTCGCCACCGCGCCAGGCGGAAAAATCAACCACGCTGAACAGCGTGCCACGGATATTCGCCACCCCGGCAAACCATGGCTGCATCAGCGGCACGACCGAGATTGACGGCAAGGGCAACACCTCGCCAGAGCCGTCAAGATTCACCAGCCAGCGCGCACCCCCCGGTAAATCATCACTGCCTGATTCAATATCCAGCCAGGTAATGCGCGCAACATCCTGATCGCTTAACGCATTAACGGCTTGTGCCGTAGCCGCCACGCCGACTGCCTCTTTCATGCGCAATCTCCTGCGGCAATCGCCGCAATTTTTGCCAGCAACAAAGCCCCATCCACAGGCTTGGTGACATAATCCAGCGCGCCTTGGCGCAAACCCCATATCTTGTCTGATTGCTGGCTTTTGGTCGTACATAAAATGACCGGGATATGCTGTGTGGCGACATCGCGGGATAACTGCCTGGTCGCCTGAAAGCCATTCATTCCCGGCATCACCACATCCATCAAAATCAGATCGGGCTTGAATAAACGCGCTTGCGCCACACCCACTTCGGCGTTTTCCGCAATCGAGACTTCAAAGCCGCCACCCGCGAGAATCTGGGTTAATAAAAAACGTTCGGTTGGGGAGTCATCAACAATGAGCACACGGCGAATCTCACAGCTCATGCGTGCTCCTTGGTTGACGAAGTGGTTGCGGGCGGGAACAGGCCACCCTTGCCTTGCAAACCGAGCTGAATGGCAATGGCATTGAGCAAACTCGCTTGGGTAAATGGCTTGGTCAGATACTCGTTGGAACCTGCCGCATGCCCGCGCGCGCGATCAAACAAACCATCTTTTGATGACAGCATGACAATGGGCGTAGCTGAAAAGCGTGGATTTTTCTTCAGCAGCTTGCATGTCTGATAGCCATCCAGCCGCGGCATCATGATGTCGCAAAAAATAACTGACGGCCGATGATCATTCACCTTGGCCAGCGCCTCAAAACCATCGTTGGCCAAGACCACCTCGGCACCTTCAGGCAATAAAAAAGCCTCCGCGCTTTTGCGTATCGTCATGGAATCATCAATCACCATCACTGTCACTCCGGAGAGCATGGGCTGCATCATGTGGCCAAACGCTGGAACATATGCCTTGAAGAACAGCGTTTTCTTAAATTTAAAGCACTCATAGCGGACTCATTCACGACAATTGAGGATCAAATTTCTATCATTTCAAAATCGTCCTTGCGTGCATTGCACTCGGGACACATCCAGTTGATCGGCACATCGTCCCAGCGCGTTCCGGCAGGAATGCCATCCTCCGGCCAGCCTTCTGCTTCATCGTAAATGAAGCCACAGATCAAACACAACAGTTTGCGATACGGTAGTTCAGTCGTCATGGTAAATGCTTGGGTTAAAATTACAGCCATATTAACGCACATAGCGCAGATGAGCCGCCCCGAATCATGAAATCCATCCACTGTTTTGCACCAAGGGCTGGCAAATGAACCCGCNNCCCGCCCCTCCCATCCTCCCCTCCCGGGGAGGCGAACCCGCCCCTCCCATCCGCGAGGCGAGACACGGTCGGCTTTGCACAGCCAGCCGGCGGCGGCGCGACGCAGGCGTCGCGAATTCCCGCCTGCCCCCTCGCGGCAAGGCGTTTATCCGGCGCGCTGCGCCCTGTCGTGACACAGCGCGCTTGCCCCAAGCCTTTCACGTTAACCCAAGCGGCGCCTGTCATAAAGCGACAGGTTTGCGTTGCTTTGCGCGCGTCATCTCGCCTGATGGGCCATAGCGCCTTGCAGCCAACATGGCCATGACAGCCTTTTTCATCGCTTCGCCAACCGCTTTACCGATAGGCCACCAATAAGCCGCCCTGAATTTTTCCCATGAGGAAGCTTCAATGAACATCTCACCGAACAAAAACGAAGCGCCCCCCATCGTCCTGGCCTTCGCAGGCTCCGACCCCACCAGTGGTGCCGGACTGCAGGCAGATATGCTCACGCTGGCCAGCCTGGGCTGCCATCCGGTCACCGTGGTCACGGCCATTACCGTGCAAGACACCGCAGGCGTTGAAGACATCCTGCCCATGTCTGCGGACTGGGTAGCCGACCAGGCACGCGCGCTACTCGAAGACATGCCCATTGCCGCCTTCAAGATCGGCATGCTGGGCAGCGTGGAAACCATTGCCGCGATTGCTGAAATCATTGCCGATTATCCGGATATTCCTTTAGTGCTCGACCCCGTCCTCGCCTCGGGGCGGGGTGACGCATTCACTGACGACGACATGATCGAAGCCATCAACACGCTTTTGTTACCGCAGACCACTATCCTCACCCCCAACAGCCTGGAAGCCCGGCGTCTGGTGCAGCAGCCCGATGAAGACCAGGGCGACGCCGATGACCAGGGCGATCAGGACTTGCACAACGCAGACAGCCCTGCCGACACGCCCTCAGCGCCCGCCCCCGACCTGGCCCAATGCGCCCATGCGCTCATTGACGCAGGTTGCGAATATGTCCTGATTACAGGCACACACGAAGACACCGAACAAGTCGTAAACACCTTATATGGCAGCCACGGTGTCGTGCGCACCGACCGCTGGGAACGCTTGCCCGGCAGCTATCATGGCTCGGGCTGCACGCTGGCTGCAGCCATTGCAGCGCATCTGGCGCACGGCATAGACCTGGCAGAAGCCGTTGTCGGCGCACAGGAATACACTTGGCAGTCCCTCGCCGCCGGTTTTCGTCCGGGTATGGGACAATTCATTCCCGACCGCATGTTCTGGTCGCATGACATAGACGACGAAGACGAGGAAAAAAAGGAAGAACAGGCCGCCAGCGCAGGCAAACCTGCAATTAATAACAAGCACTGACAAATAAATGCAATGCCGACAACTGCCGCCCACGCGAAAGGCAGCATCAAGACCCGCCCCCTCCCATCCTCCCCTCGCGGCAAGGCTTCTATCCGGCTCGCCGCGCCCGGCATGACACAGCGCACTTGTCCAAGCCTTTCACGTTAATAGAACCCATTCAACGCATGAAACTCTCCGGTCTTTACGCCATTACCCTGGATGACCCTATCCTGCCCCGGCTCTCAGCGTTGGTGCAGGCAGCCCTCAAAGGTGGTACACCTTACGTGCAATACCGCAACAAAACCGCCTCAAAGCCCCTACGGCGCGCCCAGGCCGCTGAATTGCTGCGTATTTGCCGCGCAGCGGGCGCCAGGCTCATCATCAACGATGACGTTTGGCTCGCGGTAGAAGTCGGCGCTGACGGCGCGCACATCGGGCGGGATGATGCCCCCGGCGGCTCGCTGGCCGCTGCCCGCCATGCCCTGGGGCCCAACCGGATTCTGGGCGTCTCGTGCTATGGCGACCTTGACCGCGCCGCCGAAGCCGCACAAGCGGGCGCAGACTATCTGGCCTTTGGCGCAATGTACCCGTCCAACACCAAACCCGATGCAGTGCTCGCCCCGCTGGAACTATTAACCCAGGCCAGGCAGCGCTTTGGCCTGCCCATTGCGGCCATTGGCGGCATTACGCCGGAAAACGCGCCCGCCGTACTTGACGCAGGGGCAGACTTGTTAGCGGTAGCCAGCAGCCTGTTTGATGTCATGGACATACAATCGCGCGCCAAAACTTTTGGTGATTTGTTCTTGTCGCCCCAGCCCACGCCAGCGCAAGCCTTGGCCCCCTGTCCAAGCCAAGCCCAAGCGATCCACCCGCCCAGCCCTAAGCGCTGATACCGGCCTGCCGCGATATGTATTCCTCAACTGATGCAATAAAACTAGCGCCCATCCTTCCCTCGCGGGAAGGCCTCTATCCGTCTCCCTGCGCCCGGTTAGTACCCGGCGCATTTGCCCCAAGCCTTTCACGTTAAAACCATGACCGAAAACGAACGCCTGTTTGCCCGCGCCCAGCGCACCATTCCCGGTGGCGTGAATTCCCCCGTGCGCGCCTTTCGTTCCGTCGGCGGCACCCCCCCCTTTTTCGCGCGTGGCGCAGGCGCCCAGGTGTGGGACGCCGATGGCAATGCCTATATCGACTACGTTGGCTCCTGGGGGCCGCTGATTCTCGGCCATGCCGACCCGGCCACCGTGTTAGCCGTACAAGCCGCCGCTGCCAACGGCTTATCGTTTGGCGCCCCCACGGCGGGCGAAGTGGAGCTTGCCGAACTGCTCACGCGCCTTGTGCCCAGCATGGACATGGTGCGGCTGGTGTCCTCCGGCACCGAAGCCACCATGAGCGCGATTCGCCTGGCGCGCGGCCACACCGGGCGTGACACGCTGATCAAATTTGAAGGCTGCTACCACGGCCACAGCGACAGCCTGCTGGTCAAGGCCGGTTCGGGCATGCTGACCCTTGGCAACCCATCCTCCGCTGGCGTACCGGCCGATTTGGCGCGCCACACCCTGGTGCTCGATTACAACGACACCGAAGGCCTGCATGACGCTTTTGCCAACGAAGGCGACCGCATCGCGGGCGTGATTGTCGAACCTGTCGCTGGCAACATGAATCTGGTTGCGCCCCGCCTGGAATTCCTCACCACCTTGCGCGACTTATGCACGCGTTATGGCACGGTACTGATTTTCGATGAAGTAATGACCGGCTTTCGCGTCGGCCTTGGTTCCGCCCAAGGCTTGTACGGCATCACGCCGGACTTATCCACCTTCGGCAAGATCATCGGCGGCGGCATGCCGCTCGGCGCTTTTGGCGGGCGGCGCGAGATCATGGAAAAAATCGCCCCGTCAGGCCCCGTGTATCAAGCGGGCACGCTCTCGGGCAACCCACTCTCGGTCGCCGCAGGCCTGGCCACGCTGCGGCAGCTGCAGGCGCCCGGCTTTTACGCGGCGCTAAGTGATAAAACCCGCACGCTGACCGATGGATTAACCGCCGCAGCCCGGCATCACGGCGTGCCATTTTCAGCGCAAGCCATCGGCGGCATGTTCGGCCTGTATTTTGCCGCCACGCCACCTGCCACCTATGCAGAAGTCATGGCCATGGATGTCCCTGCCTTTAATGCGTTCTATCACGCCATGCTGGATTTGGGCATTTATCTCGCACCCTCCGCCTTTGAAGCCGGATTTGTCTCCGCCGCGCACACGCCTGCCGACCTTGCCGCAACGCTGGCTGCGGCAAACCAAGCCTTCGCAACGCTTAAAAAATAAAAAGCCGGCGCCGATGAACCAACGGATGCCCCCCTGCACAGCAAGAAGGGGCAGGAGCCTGCCCGCGTAGCTAGAGATGCGCCACAAGGCGGCCGGACAGAAGTTTGCGGCAACAGCGCCGTCCGGGGCAGCCAACTGGCTAGCGCAGCCAGCCCTTCTTGCGGAACACGGCGAATGGCACACCAACGGAAATCACCATCAGGGCGATGGAATATAAATACCCGTAAGACCAGTCCAGTTCAGGCATGTATTTAAAGTTCATGCCGTAGATGCTGGCGATCAAGGTTGGCGGCAGCAAGGCGACCGAGGCCACTGAAAAAATCTTGATGATCTTGTTCTGGTTGATGTTGATAAAGCCCACCACCGCATCCATCAGGAAGTTGATCTTGTTAAAGATGAAGGCCGTGTGGCCATCCAGCGATTCAATGTCGCGCAGGATCTGCCGCGCATCCTCATGCTGATTGGGCGCGAGCAAGCGGCCGCGGATCAGGAATGACAAAGCGCGGCGCGTATCCAGCACATTGCGCCGGATGCGCCCGTTCAAATCCTCTTCCTTGGCAATGTCAGCCAGAATCGACGCCGCTTCCGCATCGGTCACGTTGGTGCTCAACACCTTGCGCCCCACGGCTTCCAGCTCGGCATACACATCCTCCAAGGCATCGGCGGAATACTCCACATCGGCGGCATACAAATCCAGCAACACGTCCTTGCCATCCGACACATAGCCCGGCTGGATGCGCGCGCGCAAACGCTGCAAGCGGAATACCGGCAACTCCTCATCGCGCACGGAAAACAGAATATTCTGATGCAGCACAAACGCCACCGGCACATTGCGCGATTCGTCCGCCTTGTCGAGCAAAAAATCCGAATGCAAATGCACCTCGCCGCTATCCGCGATATAAAACCGCGCGGATTCTTCCAGATCGGAAATATCGTCGGTATCGGGCAATTTGAGGTCGAAAATCTCTTTCACCCAGGCGCGCTCTTCAGCCGAGGGCGCGATCACATCCACCCAGATCGGCTGCGTTGCGGCAAGCTCCGCCCGGCTTTCCACCGGAATCTGCCGCAGGCGCCCATTCTGCAATTCAAAGGCGTTGAGCATGATGGGCTTGCGGCGCGGCACATGCGTTGCCGCCAAGGTTTCGCGCACCGCCTCGGACAGCTCATCCAGAATTTCCATGCCCCGCTCAGGCGCCACCAGGTCCCACACCTGCAGGCTCTCATCCTGCGGCAGCGCTTCCAGAATGCGCGCCACATTCGCTGGCGACATGTTCGCGAGCTTATCGCGCAAGGCACTCAAATGCTGCTTATGCACCATGTTTTCAATCAAGGCCTGACGCGGCATATCCTGCCTTTGCACCAGACTTTCCACCCGTTTTTGCTGCGCCAGCAAGGTTTGCACTTCATGCAAGCTATCCTGCACCGCTGCCAGACGCTGCGCATCATCCGGTGGATTACTGGTCTCTGGCAAAGCATTCGGGTCGATAGGCGAGGTCATGGTAGAGATACACTCAAAAAGCGTTAGGGATAAGTACGGCAAGCACCGCGGCGGCACCCGCTTTACTCACACGGCGGTTATTCTAGCTGTGCCCGAGGCATTTCTCGTGGCTTGCGCCATGGGCTGTTTTGCCACTACCTGCTTGCCACTACCTGGGCACATCCGAATACCGCATGCGCGCCAGAATGCGCGCCGTGCGCCGGTCCATGTAAGCTGAATAGGGCGCCTTGCCCAGGCGGCGCGGCGCGGGCAGCATCACAGCTAACCTGGCCGCCTGGGCTGCGCTCAATTGGCTGGCCGGAACGCCAAAATAATGCTTTGCTGCCGCCTCTGCGCCAAAGATGCCCTCCCCCCATTCCACCACGTTAAGGTACACCTCCAGAATGCGCCGCTTATCCCACAGCAGCTCCAGCCACAGCGTAATGATCGCCTCTTCACCCTTGCGCAAGACAGATTTGCTCGGCGAGAGCAGCAGGTTTTTGGCCAGTTGCTGAGTAATCGTTGAGCCGCCGGCCACCACGCGGCCTTTTTTCTGGTTTTTTTCGATGGCATTCTGGATACCCTCCCAGTCGAAACCTTCGTGGTCGATAAATTTATCGTCTTCCGAAGCCACCACCGCGCGCTTCAAATGCACGGAAATTTTTTCATAGGGAACCCATTGCCGCTTCAATGCCGCCGCCGGGTTTTTCTCCCGCAGCGCGGACAGCTGCTGGCTTTGAAAACTCGTCATGCCCGGATTCATCCACTTCCACCACACCACCCAACCGGCATACCACAGCTGCCACACCAGCAGCAGGCCGATCAACCACAGCAGCGCAAGCTTTAAGCCATGTGGCGCGGGTCTCATGCGGAATCCATTGCGCCATCCAGCGCCGCGCGCAAAGCCGCCCGCACGGGCGCCGTTTCCGGCCGCACCCCGCGCCAGACAAAAAATGCCTCGGCTGCCTGCTCAACCAGCATCCCCAAGCCATCGGCTACCCGTACCTGGCCAGCCTGGGCGGCACCCGCAACCCTTGCCGCCTGCATGAAGCGCGTCTGGCGGCCATACACCATCTCATACGCCAAGGCGCCGGGTGAAAAAGTCGGCGCTGGCAACACGGCGTCGGTGAGCCCGGCTGATGTCGCGTTAATCACCACATCGAATGCCTGTCCGGCAAGCAACTCAAACCCGCCGCCGACCAGCGCGCATTGATGCCCCGCGGAGGCAAAAGCATCGGCTAACGCACGGGCGGTGGCAGCCGTCCGATTGGCAATCACGATAGCGGCCGGCGCCTCGTTCTGCAGTGGCAGAATCACCCCGCGCGCCGCACCGCCCGCACCCAGGATCAAAATGCGCTTGCCCGCCAGCGGCACCCCCAGATTGTGCGTGATGTCGCGCACCAATCCCGCCCCGTCGGTGTTGTCTCCAGCAATCTCGCGGCCTTCCGCAGCGCCATGAAAACTCAGTGTATTCACCGCCCCCGCCGCCTTGGCGCGCGGCGTTAATTGCTGCGCCAGGGCAAATGCTTCTATCTTGAAGGGCACGGTCACATTCGCCCCTTGGCCGCCTGCCGCGATAAATGCCTTGACCGCCGCAGCAAAGCCATCCAGCGGTGCGCAAATCGCCTCATAGTGCATCGCCTGCGCCGTTTGCGCGGCAAACATCGCGTGAATCCTGGGCGACAAGCTATGCGCCACGGGATGGCCAAAAACGGCGTAACGATCCCTGCTTGATTCAGTATCCAACTCAGTTGCCATGCAATTCATCCTGCCGCGTAAAAGTCCAGGTGCGGGTAATTTCGATCACATCGGTATCGCGGCTGATGTCTGCCGGAAAGGCCGCATAAGGCGCGGCCAGTTTCACAATTCGCGCCGCCGCCTGGTCAAGCACCTTTTGTCCAGAGGAGCGATTCACCTCCACGCGCTCCAGCGAGCCATCGCTTTTAATCACGGCGGTGAGCACTAGGCTGCCATACAAGCGGCCGCGCGCCGCTGATGGATAATTCAAATTGCCCACGCGCTCCACTTTTTGCCGCCAGTCTTCCACATATTGCGCAAAGCGGTATTCATCCACCCGCGCACCGATAAATTTTTTCCGGGGCCGCTGGTTATAGGCCTCCATGCGCTGGGCAATTTCGCCTTCAATGCGCGCAATGGCCAGCGCATGATTCGCCAGATCCGCCCCCGACAACACCGGTTCGGCTGGCAGCACTGGCGTTTTGGGCATCTCGGGCCTGGCCGCTTGGCGCGTCCTGGTCACTTGCGATAACAACTGCTGGGTTTGCGCCTCCAAGGCGGCCACCCGTTGTTGCGCGGCCATCAAGTCATCCCCGGTTCTGGTTTGCGGGGAAGGCGGCAAGGGCGTTTTCGCGCGCCGGTCTTCCGCCAGCGTGCCGCCGCCATCTAACGCCGCTTGCGCCCTCGCTTGCGCCTTGTCCGGCTTATGGCGGCTTTTGCTATTCACCAAAATCACGTCTAGCGCGCGCTCGGTCGCCTTGGGCAAGGCATCCGGCAGCTTGAAGCGGACGGCCAGCAGCCCCGCATGCAGCAGCAGCGAGATACCCAACGCCCACATCAAGATGCGCTGTTGCTTCATCCTGATTTAATCCGCCTTGTGTCCGTGACGTTTGATGGCGTGATCAACGGCACGGCCCTGGCCGGCGGAGGCTTCACCCGCTGCATTGTCAGCATCCACCACAAGCGCCTGGTGCAATTCAGCCTCTGCCAACACCTCATCCGCAGCAGTCGAAGATACCGCCATGGTCTCCCCAGCCTCCGTTAAATCAGCGGCGTTGCCCGCATCGGCGCGATCAGCCACCTCGGCCGCCGCATCCGCGTCTTCCAGCGCACCGCCATCCCCCGCCGCATTCGCCAGCACCTCGACAAAGCGCAGGCGCATCTCCGCCGTCAATAAATCAATCGCCTCCACCTGCAAGCGCACCAAAGCGCCGCGCGGAGCCAGCGCCAAATCAGGCAATGACGCCACGCGCAATACCAGCGGCATAGCCACCGCGCGCACCAGCGACTCTTTGATCACCACGGCATCCAGCGTCGCCGCGCCGGTTTGCAGCAAATAACGCAAGCACCAGTAACGCTCCATCTGGCGCTGAAAATCGGCATACGCGGCGTAAGTGAGTTCAAAGTCGCGCAAGGCGGCAAAAAGTTCGGTCGATTGCGGTGTTGTGTTTTTGCCCTGCGCATCGTTTTTGCCAAACGGCGGCGGCTCATTTTTAAGCCAGGCAATCAACTGCCACTGGTTCAGCAAATCCGCAAAACGCCGCAATGGCGAGGACGACCAGGCATAGCAATCCACCCCCAGCCCCTCATGCGGCGCGGCCACCGTACTCATGCGCACCTTGCCGCCCGTTTGCACCCGATACAGCGCCGGAATGCCCGCATCGCGCAAGGCAGCCCCCCAGGTGGCATTGGCAAAAATCATGAGCTCAGCCACCAGCGTATCCAGGGGACTGCCGCGCGGGCGCTCGCTAATGCTCACCACGCCCGGGCCATCCACGCCTTGTGCATCCCAATCCACGGCAAAGTTGTAATCCTTGCGGTTGCTATCCGGCTTGTTCTGTTCGCCGCGCGCCGCCGCTAACACCTGCGAGAATTCCCACAGCAACACCAACTCGCCGCGATAAGCAAAATCGCCTGCAGGCCCGTTCGCCGCATGGCATGTTGCCGCGTTGAACAAAGGCTCAATATCGTGGTGGCGCAAATTGTCGGCGATGGTGATACGGCTCAATACCGTACGCTGGCTGAGCAAACGCAAATCCGCAGCCACCTCCAGATAAAGCGAAACCGCTGGCGCAATGCGGCCAGCGGCGAGGGTAAATTCTTCCACCACGGCCTCTGGCAGCATGGTGATTTTCTTGCCCGGCATATACACCGTGGACAACCGCCGCCGCGCGATCTGCCCTAACGCGGAATCCGCCGCAAAGCCCAGCCCCGGCGCGGCAATATGGATGCCGATGCACCAGCTGCCATCCGCCTGGCGCTTGACCGAAAACGCATCGTCGATTTCCGTCGTCGCCGCATCGTCAATGCTGAACGCCTGCACGTCATGCAGAGGCAAATCAGCTAGCGCAGCCGCATTGCCGGGCGCCACTTCAGGAAAGTCCGTGCCCTCCCGGAAGCAGTCATACAAAAACCGCCCCAAATGGTAGTCATGCGTCGTGCCCACAGCCCCTGCGGCCAGCAGCAAGGCTGCCTCAGAGCGCCCGCTGTCCAGAGCGGCTTGCGCTAGCGCCTTGGCTTCTGGCCGGTTGCGGTCTGGCGCGTAGATCAGGTGCGGCAACTGGGATTTGAATTCCTCCGGCAAATCACCCGCGGCCAGCGTCGCCGCCATGCGCGCGACGGCCTCGGCCTGCAAACGCTTTTTTTCCTGCCCAGCCAAGGCCGCCTGCAAAATCTCAGGCGGCGCCTTGGCAAAGCGCCCACGGCCCTTGCGGTGAAAATAAATCGGCGCGGCATGCAACCGCAATAAAGCCGCCGCCGCTTGCACAGGCGGCACGGCACTGGCAGACGTCGCGCCAAAATAATCCGCCGCCAAATCGGCAAAGCCGAACTCCCCCGCCGGGCTGACTTCCCACAAAAAATCGACTGCCATTTCTTCGCTCAAGGCTTCCGCCTCAGGCATCAAGGCCGCAGCCGCAGGTGTCTCGAAGCGCAACAGCACATGGGTGGCCTTTACCTTCACACGGCGACCCGCAGGCAGGGTCACTTGCAGGGAACTCGCATTATCGGCGAACACAACACCTGCGCGAAACACGCCATCCTCTTCAAACAGGACATTCATAAAAATTCTAGGGGAACACGGAAGCGGGGAATTATACGGGGGAGTGGGGGGAGATATTTGAGCCTCTTGGCTTTGGCGCAGGTTGAATGCGCGCTCATGCCCTCGCCCCGCTTGCGCAGAAAGGACGAGAGAAACGCTGATTGATCCGGATCAATAAAAGGCGTATGTCAAGGAGCATGGCGCATGTGTCCTGCATTGCAAAACAGGGCGGAGTGTTGCAAAAAACCAACATATTGCCGCAAAACCTTCGCGCACAGCTTGATTTTGATTGCCCCACCTGTTCTGGCCTCGCATAATGACTTCACCTTCTCGGCGCAATACCTTGTTTCACTCAGCCGCACCCCGCCGATAAGCCGCCACCGACAGTGGCCAGCACGTTATGCCGGTTATGCCATTGTCAGCTTGGTTTGTGTTTTAGCAGCTTCAACCTTGTTTCACCTTTTCAACCTAAGGAGTAATCCATGCAAAAGAAACTCATCGCGTTAGCCATCGCCAGCCTTTCCGGCGCTGCCTTCGCAGACGCTTCCAATGTCACCATCTACGGCGTAGCCGATGGTTCGTTTGACGTTATCAATGTCAGCGGCGGCAACGGTGCTGTTGATACCCCCCGTTTCAGCCGTGTTTCGTCCAATGGCTCACACATTGGCTTGAAAGGTAAAGAAAACCTCGGCAATGGCCTCTCCGCCATTTTCCAATTTGAATCCGATGCCAATTTTGACAACGGCGGCAGCCTGAACACCAACCGCGACAGCTTTGTTGGCCTGACCGGCAACTTCGGTACCGTGGTTTTGGGTACGCTGACTGCACCTAGCCGCGCACTGGCCGCTCGCCTGGACGTAAACTCCGGCGAAAGCATTAGCAGCAACACGGCTGTGCTCGGTAAGCTGGGCGGTGCACTNNATGGCCGTGGTCTGAAGAGTGCCCTCACCGGCTCCAACACTGGTAATGTCAATGCTAATGGTCGTTCGAATGACACCACCTCCGTATTCGATAGCCGTCACAGCAATGCCATCGCTTACGTCTCGCCCTCGTTCTCCGGCTTCCAGGCAACTGCCGCTTACATGGCCAACGAAAACAAGAGCGAAGCGGCTGGTGCAACAGGTATCAATACCTCCGCTTATGACCTCGGCCTGAACTACGACAACGGCCCGGTGATGGTTGGCCTGACCTACGCTGAAGTGCGGGCGAAGAACGAGCCTGCCAACAGTTTCAGCGCCATTTATGGCACTGACTTGAAGCTGAAAGAAACCCGTTTGGGCGGCATGTATGACTTCGGCGTGGCTACCGTGCGCGCCATGTACGCCCGTACCAAGGCTGAAAGCAGCGATATCGACGTGAAACAAAACGTCTGGGGCATTGGCGGTACCTACAACGTGACAGCCAACGGCAAAATCACCGCTCAGTACTACGTCGCCAAGGATCTGGATGACAGCACGGCTGGCGGCGATATCAATGACAGCGGCGCCAAGTTCTACACCCTCGGCTACGAGCACAGCCTGTCCAAGCGCACAATGCTGAAAGCAGGCTACGCTTACCTGAAGAACGACAACAACGTTTCGACTGCAGGTGGTGGTTATGACTTCGGTTACAACTCCTCAGGCTTTACTGGCGACAACGTCAAAGTGTCCGGCTTCCAGTTCGGCGTGCGTCACGCGTTTTAATCCGGCTTAAAACCGGAGCAGTCAAAAAGGGCGCCTGCGGGCGCCCTTTTTTTGTCCACCCAGGTCTGCGCAACGGGTATGGTGGAGAGCCGTCTGCCTGACTGCCTCGATCTTATGTCGCAGAGCGCGATAGATATTTTTTGGCCACGTCATTTTGTGATACCATTTTCATACTATCCAACATTATGGAAATGATATGGAAACACTCACTGTTTCACCTAAATTTCAAATTGTCATACCGAAGGCGTTACGTCGCCAACTGCATATCGAAGTTGGACAAAAACTCAAGGCTCGCGTGCAGGGTGAGCACATCGAAATTTTCCTTGAGCGGCCGATGTCTGCGGCGCGCGGTTTTCTGCCAGGGCTGGACACTACCGTGGAACGGGAATCCGACCGCGTATGAATGTGGTGGATTCCTGTGGCTGGCTGGAGTATTTCGCCAATGGCGATAATGCTGACTTTTTCGCCCCGCTGCTGACAGATACCGGGAACCTTGCGGTGCCAAGCCTCGTCGTGTTCGAGGTCAGCAAGCGGGTTGCGCTCCAGCGCGGCGAGGCGGCGGCGCGTCAGGCGATGGAGTTCATGGCGCAGGGCGTGCCGCTGGCCTTGGGCGCAGAGACGGCGTTCGCCGCTGCGCTGTATTCCGCCCAGCACCAGCTACCGTTGGCCGACAGCATCATTCTGATCAGCGCACGCGAGAATGACGCGATACTGTGGACTCAGGATAGTGCTCTCAAGGGACATGACGGCGTGATGTATCAGGAGAAGAAGTAAAAAGTTCGTCGTGGTTGTCGATGGGAGCGGCTGAGTCAGCGCATCCGCTTTGGCCATTTCCCGGCTGTATGGAAACCGCCCGGGGCTTCCACCACGCTACGCCGCACGCGATAGGGCAGGATGTACGGGAACGCTTTCACGACAAGTGATTGCTTGCGTGATTGGCGCTCCAGTCGATAATCTCGTCGAGATAATCATTCCACCGCGTAAAGCTGTGATCGCCACCGGCCAGCACGGTTTGCCGCGCACCGGCATAGTAAGCCGCGGCCTGCCGATAGTCCAGCGTTTCATCGCCTTCTTCGAGCATCAGCCAAAACCGGCTGGGCTTTTTAAGCGTTGGCCGCACCATGGCCTTGAGCTCGCCAATATGTTGCGCAGTAAATTCAAACGGTTCACCGGTGTACAGCCACTGGTGCCTGCCGATGAAGTCTTCCATCGGCAATTGGCCGATGACGGCAGGGTTTACCAGCACGGCGTTCAGGTCATGCTTTTCGGCCAGCACGGTGGCGTAAAAGCCGCCCAAGGACGAGCCAACAAGGGTGATTTTTGCCTGATTCAGGCGATGGGTCGCCGTATCGCCAACACCGACTTTTTGCCGTGCTGCTGTAATCAGCGCTTCGGCCAGCGCAATCGCCGCTAACGGCGATGCAGGCAGTTGCGGACAGACGAATTCATCCGCCAGGCCACGTGCGGCCATGCGTTCGCCCAATGCCCGGGCTTTGACCGATTGCGGGCCGCTGGTAAAACCGTGCAAATAGAGCAGCATGAGGCGTGTCTCCCGAATGAATTAGGCGCTCCAGCTGATCCAGCCCCAATGCCAGGAGGCCAGCACCAGCAGGCCAAAGCCAATGCGATACCAGGCAAAGGGAGTGAAATCGTGATGCGCGATAAAACGCAACAGCCAGCGCACGCAAATAAAAGCAGATACCCCGGCGCTGCAAAAGCCGATAACCCACAGCCCCAGGTCATCCATATTCAACAGCGCGCGGTCGCGGTAGAGCTCGTATAACGTTGCCAGAATCAGCGTGGGCATGGCTAAAAAGAAGGAGAATTCGGTGGCGGCGCGGCGCGATAAACCGTAAACCAGCCCGCCGATAATCGTGGCGCCCGAGCGCGATGTGCCAGGCAGCAAGGCCAAGGCTTGAAACAAGCCCATCACCATCGCGTCCCGCGGGGTCAATTCTTCCATCGCGTCAATCCGCACGGTGTGGTCGCGGCGCTCTGCCCATAAAATCACCAGGCCGCCAGCAATCAACAGGGTGGCTACCACCGGGGCGTTAAACAGGTACGCCTTGATCATTTTGCCAAACGCCAAGCCCAGCAAGGCCAGTGGCAAAAAAGCGATGGCGATGTTCACCACAAAACGCAGCGCGGCAGGGTCGTTGCGGTTAATGACACCCCGGGTGATGTGCGCCAGGCGATGACGATACTCCCAGCACACGGCGAGAATCGCGCCGGACTGGATGACAATTTCAAACAGCTTGCCGCGATCGTCGTTAAAGTCAAGCAATGAGCCAGCCAGAATCAAATGGCCGGTGGACGAGATCGGCAAAAACTCGGTCAACCCTTCGATAATGCCCAGAATCAGGGCGTGGAGATACAGGGAGGCTTCCATGTCATTCAACTTTCTTGGTGGTAATCGGCGGGGTTGTCTTTTTACGCGTTGGAAACGGCTATTTTTTGGGAACTGCTATATCTATAGGCGCTTTATCCATGGGTTAAGCAATTTATAACAAACGCCAGCGATACAAGAGCCCTCCTCATGAAAATGTGGTCAGCCCCGCTTCATCGCCCGAAAAAATTCCTGCACGGACGCAGCGCACGGGTGCTGGCGGGATGGCAAGAGGTGCAGCGAGAAGTGCAATATGTCACAAAAACAGCGGGCAAGACCAGACAATCTAACGCGCATGGCAAGTAAATGCCACCCGCTGCTGATGAAACACGCGAAAGGCGGCATCAAGACCCGCCCCCGCCCAGCCTCCCCCGCACGGGGGAGGGGACATCTAACCCGCTGTGCGAGCGGCGTGGCCCGGCTTCAAATGGCGTTGTTTCACGCTAAGGCACACGCCCGGGGGCGGTCGCTAACTCAAGTTGCGTGAGCCACACCAAAGCGGCCTCCCGTGTTTCGCCACACATCTCGACAGACGGTTGCAGGCCGCCACAGCAGGCAGGACGTTGCGGCTGGCCGAAAATTCCGCAGCGGTAGTCTGCCGTCAAATGCTGGCACGGCACATTGGCCGGTTTGTTGAACGAAGAAATCGAGGGCGCAATGCAACACGCCCCGCAGCCTGGACGGCAGTCGAGGACGTTATTTTCAAGCACGAGCCCTGTGGGCGCCATACGCCCTGCGCAGGTAATCAATGGCAGCAGCGGAATACATCAGCTTACTGTCTTTTTATAAACCTCTGCGCCACTCTTCACAAACTCGATGGATTTGACTTCCATGCCTTTTTGCAATGCCTCTTCTTCTGACACACCCAGCTTCTCGGCATAATCGCGCACGTCCTGGGTGATTTTCATGGAGCAAAAATGCGGCCCGCACATGGAGCAAAAGTGCGCGACTTTAGCGCCATCCTGCGGCAGGGTTTCATCATGGAATTCGCGCGCCTTGTCCGGGTCCAGGCCAAGATTGAACTGGTCTTCCCAGCGGAATTCAAACCGCGCTTTGGATAAGGCGTTATCCCGCACCTGCACGCCAGGGTGGCCTTTGGCCAAATCCGCCGCATGGGCGGCAATCTTGTAGGCCATGATGCCGTCTTTCACGTCGTTCTTGTCCGGCAAACCCAGATGTTCTTTAGGCGTCACATAGCACAGCATGGCCGTGCCATACCAGCCGATCATGGCCGCGCCAATGGCGCTGGTGATGTGGTCGTAACCCGGGGCGATGTCTGTGGTCAAGGGACCGAGCGTGTAAAACGGGGCTTCGTGGCACAGTTTTAATTGCAGATCCATGTTTTCCTTGATCATATGCATGGGCACATGGCCCGGGCCCTCGATCATGACTTGCACGTCATGCCGCCAGGCAATTTGCGTGAGCTCTCCCAGCGTGGCCAGTTCGCCCAGTTGCGCCTCATCGTTGGCGTCATACAAGGATCCGGGACGCAGTCCGTCGCCCAGGCTAAAAGCCACGTCATAGGCCTTCATGATCGCGCAGATGTCTTCAAAGTGGGTATATAGAAAATTCTCTTTATGGTGCGCCAGGCACCATTTGGCGAGAATCGAGCCGCCACGGCTGACGATGCCGGTCATGCGCTTGGCGGTCATCGGGATGTAGCGCAGCAAAACGCCCGCGTGGATGGTGAAGTAATCCACGCCTTGCTCGGCTTGCTCGATCAGCGTGTCGCGGAAAATCTCCCAGGTCAGGTCTTCAGCTTTGCCATTGACCTTTTCCAGCGCCTGGTAAATCGGCACGGTACCAATCGGCACGGGGGAATTCCTCACAATCCATTCGCGCGTTTCGTGGATGTTTTTGCCGGTGGACAAATCCATCACCGTGTCGCCACCCCAGCGGATCGCCCAGGTCATTTTGTCGACTTCATCCTGAATGGTGGAGGCGAGCTGCGAGTTGCCGATATTGCAGTTGATCTTGACCAGGAAATTGCGCCCGATGATCATCGGCTCGCTTTCCGGGTGGTTGATGTTGTTCGGGATGATGGCGCGGCCACGGGCGACTTCATCGCGCACGAATTCCGGGGTGATCAGCTTCGGGATGGCCGCACCAAAGTGCTGGCCGGGGTGCTGGCGCAATAAATCTTCGGTCAAGGCTTCCGCGCGCTGGTTTTCGCGGATGGCGATGTATTCCATTTCCGGGGTGATGATGCCGCGCCTGGCATAATGCATTTGGGTCACATTCGCGCCGGGCTTGGCCACACGGGGGCGGCGCATCAAGTCAAAACGCAATTCGGCCAATTCAGGATCCGCCAAACGCGCCTGGCCATAGGCTGAGGTCAGGCCCGTTTGCTCAACCGTATCGTCACGCTCGGCAATCCACTCCGCGCGCATGGCGGGCAGGCCTTTACGAATATCAATGCTGACGCTGGGATCGGTATAGACGCCGGACGTGTCATATACGCTGATGGGCGGGTTTTTTTCGCCGGTTTGCGTGATCTCGCGCATGGGCACGCGAATATCAGGACGGCTGCCGGTAACGTAAATCTTGCGGGAATTAGGCAAAGGGGCGATAGCGGCCGAATCAACCAATGCATCGGCGGCAATAAATTTTTCGTTAGCGTTCATGGCGAACCTCGATTTTTTTAACGTGAAAGACTTGGGGCAAGTGCGCTGCGTCATCACCGGGCGCAGCAAGCCGGATAAAAGCCCCCCGAGAGGGAAGGATGGGCGGGGCGGGCTCATCGGCGCGATGTGCGTTAGGCAACAGTAAAGGCGGGAAATTACTGGAAAGGCCTTACAAATGCAACCCGCCACCAAAGAGGGATTAAGTGCCGCACAGCCCTGCACAGGCATTGGTGGCCGAGCGATACCATGTGAAAAAATGCGGTGAATAAGAAAAAACACGCAGCCTTAATGCTTTTGCTTACCCCGGATATATGCTGGCGGCGCGTCTGCAATCCAGCTGGAAAGTCTCTTATGGCGCCGCTGTGAAGAAAACAAGCCATCGTGAAGCCGCCTCGCGCGCCGCTATGGGAACATTATTTGCGATCAATTGGCATTCATCCCGATTGCTTTTTTGCATCGCACCATTTATAGTAACCCGCCAGTTATTAATTTACCTTCTGAGTCTGCCATTCAACCCGCTGGACATGGAATTTCCGTATGGCCACACTACCCGCTAGCTTATCGCCCCCCGTACGCCGCGCACCTGCGCCCAAACCCACACGCCGCCGTCGCCGCAAGGAAGCGCGCCCCAGCGAGCTGATTGATGCGGCGATCGCCCTCTTTACCGCACGCGGTTACGCGGCAACGCGCAGCGCTGACATTGCCGCGCTGGCCGGGGTGTCCAAGGCGACGCTGTACCTTTATTTTGAGGACAAGGCGTCCTTGTTCAAGGCGGTCATCACCCAAGGCGTGGTGCCCATTATTGATGAAGCTGCGGCATTAATTGATGATTTCACAGGCGACTCCGCCTCGCTGTTACGCCAGTTGCTGACCCGCTGGCATGCGCGCTTTAGCGCCTCGCCTTTGGCAGGCATGCCCAAATTGATGATTAGCGAGGCCAGCAACTTTCCTGAACTGACCAAATACCATGAGGAAGTCGCGTATGCCCGTGCGCGCACCCTGCTGGGCCAGGTCATTGACCGTGGCGTTGCCCGCGGCGAGTTTCGCGACCTCAACCGGGCAGCGGTGGTTGAACTGCTGATTGCCCCTTTGCTCATGCATTTCATCTGGCAACACTCGATGGGCGCGAATGGCTGTCCGGTGGTCGAGCCTGTTGCCTATCTCAATACCCATCTTGACCTGGTTCTTACCGGCTTGGCGGCAAAACCCGCATAACACCGGTTAGCCAGCCCCTCTTTTCTGCATTAGCCAAATCAACCGTTATCCATTTGCCCTCCCTCCATGAAAACCTTCTCTTTGCCGCCAGGCGCTCTCCTGATTGCCGCCGCCCTTGCCATCACCACCTTGTCAGGCTGCGGGCATGAGGCGCCACCCGTCCCAATGCTCAAGGCGGTACGCACCACCACCGTTGGTGCGCTGGAATCCGCCACGACGCGCGCTTACCCTGGTGAAGTTAAAGCGCGCTTTGAAACCTTGCTGGGTTTTCGCGTGCCGGGCAAAGTCGTTCGCCGCCTGGTGGATGTTGGCGCGGTAGTCAAACGCGGCCAGGCTTTGGCTCAGCTTGATTCATCCGACTTTGCCTTGCAAGTTGCCCAAGCGGATGCACAAGCCCAGTTGGCCGCCGCAGAATTAAAACGCTATCAGGACTTGCGCAGCAAAAACTTTGTTAGCCAAGCGGCGCTGGATGCACGCCTGGCCGCCGCGACTTCTGCCCAGGCGCAGGCCAAAATCACACGTAATCAAGCCGGATATGCCACGCTCACAGCGGATCGCGATGGCGTGGTCGCGGCTATTTTCACCGAAGCCGGGCAAGTGGTTGCGGCGGGGCAGCCGATTCTTCTCCTGGCGCCCGATGGCGACCGTGAAGTAGTCATCAGCCTGCCGGAAAGTGAAGTCAGCCGCATGGCCAAGGGCACACCAGCCACGGTTGCCCTGTGGTCGCAAGGCGAGCAGGCGCAAGCCATCCCCGGCAAGCTGCGCGAGATTTCCTCTGCCGCCGATCCGGTAACGCGCACTTATGCCGCTCGCGTTGCCTTGCCAGAAGCGCCTGTCCGCCTGCCGGTGGGTTTATCTGCCACGGTGCGCTTTACCGCAGGGGTGCCTGAGGCGGGCTTTACGATTCCGCTCTCCGCCGTGTTTCAAAGCGCCCATCAGATGGCTGTGTGGAAAGTCGGCGCTAACGGGACGGTGGCTTTGGCGCCGATCAGCGTGAACCGCTACGCAGGCGACCAGGCCATCGTGACACGCGGCTTGAACGCCGGGGATCGCATTGTCACTGCCGGCGTGACCTTGCTTGCTAACGGACAAAAAGTGCGCGCCACGACGCCCCCGGGGCAAGCCGCTGTGAATCC
>DILC01000088.1:30967-63908 GCA_002424865.1 Rhodocyclaceae bacterium UBA5602
CCTGCCGCCAGCGCCCTGGCTAAACCATCCACCGCAACAGCCGTGGAATAAGGGGCGGCATAGCGCATGAAAAACTTCAATATCTCCGCCTGGTCCATCCGCCATCCTGCGATGGTGACTTATCTCATCATCATCCTGATGATCGCAGGCATCTTGTCTTACTTCAAGCTGGGCCGTGCCGAAGACCCTGACTTTACCTTCCGCGTGATGGTGGTACGCACCCTGTGGCCAGGCGCAACGGCGACAGAGGTTGAACAGCAGATCTCTGAACGGCTGGAGAAAAAGCTGCAGGAAGTCGGCAACCTTGACTACATACGCTCCAGTTCCAAACCGGGCGAGTCGCTCATTTTCATTTCACTCAACGAAAGCACGCCCCCTACGGTCGTGCCAGAAGCCTGGCGGCAAGTCCGCCGCAAGCTGGATGACATTCGCAGCACCCTGCCAGCAGGCGTGGTCGGCCCTTTCCCGAACGATGAGTTTGGCGATGTGAACATGAACATCTTTGCCCTGGCTGGCAAGGATTTCACCATGGGCGAATTACGCCGTGAAGCCGACCGCATCGCACGCGAAATGCGCAATTTGGAGAACGTGAAAAAAGTTGAACTGTTTGGCGTGCAGGAAGAAAAAATCTGGGTTGAAGCCGACCCGCAAAGACTCGCTGCCTTAGGCATCACCGCGCCCCAATTGTTCGATGCGGTACAAAAACAAAACGCCGTCACGCCCGCTGGCTTTGTGGAAACCGCCAGCGACCGCGTGCGGCTTAACATTACCGGCTCGTATAGCGCCGTTGGGCAAATCCAGAACACCCAGTTGCGCGTGGGCGGCCAGAGCTTACGCTTAGGCGATATTGCCCAAGTGCGCCGCGGCTATGCCGAACCGGCCAACTGGCGCATGCGCTTTAATGGGCAAGACGTGGTCGGCATTGGTGTGGTGATGAGCGCAGGCGGCAACATTCTGGCGCTGGGCAAAGACTTGGGCAAATTGTCCCAATCACTGAATGCCGCCCTGCCCGCGGGCATGGCGCTACACCAGGTAGCGGATCAACCGAGCTTTGTGGATCGCGCCATCCGCGTGTTCCTGACTTCGCTCGCTGAAGCCATTGCCATTGTGCTGGCCGTCTCGTTTTTAACGCTGGGCTGGCGCACGGGCCTTGTGGTCGCCTTATCCATTCCACTGGTCCTGGCCATCACCTTCCTGTTAATGAGTTTCTTTCACGTTGACTTGCAACGCATCTCGCTCGGCGCCTTGATTATTGCGCTGGGGCTGCTGGTCGATGACGCCATCATTGCCGTTGAAATGATGGTGGTCAAGATCGAGCAGGGCTGGGACCGCGCCAAGGCGGCCACCTTTGCCTACACCTCCACGGCCTTCCCCATGCTCACCGGCACACTGATTACCGCAGCCGGCTTCATCCCCGTGGGCTTTGCCAAATCGGGGCCTGGCGAGTACATTTACTCAATGTTCGTGGTCGTCACCACGGCCCTGGTGACTTCATGGGTCGTCGCGGTGACTTTCACCCCATTCATTGGCTACAAGCTGCTGAACGTGGATAAGCTGCGCAAGTTCGGCAGCTCGCACCATAACGACATTTACGATACGCCGTTTTATCGCCGCTTCCGCAGCATCCTGACGTTGTGCTTGGCGCACCGCTGGAAAGTCATTGGCATTACGCTGGCGGCTTTTGTCCTTGCGCTCGTCGCATTCAACCTGTTTGTACAAAAACAGTTCTTCCCGCATGCCGACCGCCAAGAGCTGATCGTTGACCTCTGGCTGCCGCAAGGGGCTTCGATTCAGGCCACCACGGAAAGCGTGAAACGTGTTGAGCAATTGCTCGCCAAGAATCCGGGCGTCGATCATTACTCCAGCTATATCGGCAGTGGCGCACCCCGATTTTATTTGCCCCAGGATCAACAACTGCTGAATGATAATTTTGGCCAGTTATTGCTGGGCGCCAAGAGTATCGAAGCGCGCGAGCGCATCAAAAAGAGCCTGGAAGAGGATTTCGATGCCCCAGATGGCCGCTGGGCTGGCGTGCGTGGCCGCGTGGTGCGTCTGGAAAATGGCCCGCCCGTCGGTTACATGGTGCAGTTTCGCGTCATGGGTGAAGACCTCACCCAGTTGCGCGCCGCCGCCCATCAAGTAGCAAACATCATGCGTCAGGATGACCGCCTGCGTGATGTGCATTTTGACTGGAATGACAAAATCAAGAACCTCCAGGTCGAGATCGACCAAGGCCGTGCGCGCGCATTGGGCGTCTCCACGCAAGATGTGGCGCTCGCCCTGCAAACCTGGCTGAACGGCGTGGCCATCACGCAATATCGCGAAGGCGACCAACTCATTGATGTGATGTGGCGCGCCCAGGGCGCGAGCGCGCGCACCCTGGAAAACCTGCCAGACTTGAGCATTGGCACAACGCAAGGGCGCAATGTGCCGCTCTCGCAAGTCGCCCGCCTGAAGCCAGTTTTAGAAGAAGGCCTGATCTGGCGCCGCAACCGCTTGCCCACCATCAGCGTACGCGCCGACGTACGCGGACATGTGGAAGGGCCGACCATCTCATCGGCCATCAACCCGCAACTCGATGCCATTCGCGCCAAGCTGCCACCGGGTTTCCGCATCGAAATGGGCGGCTCGATCGAGGAATCCGCCAAAGCTGAAAAGTCCATCTCGGCAGGCTTCCCGCTCATGGTCGTGGTGGTCTTTACCTTGTTGATGATGCAGCTCAACAGCATCAGCCGCAGCTTCATGGTGATTGCCATGGCGCCTTTGGGCATGATCGGCGTCTCCATCGGCTTGCTGGTCAGTGGTGCGCCTTTTGGCTTTGTGGCGACCACCGGCGTGATTGCCTTGATGGGCATGATCATGCGCAATGCCGTGATTCTGGTCGATCAAATCCGCCAGGATGAGCAAGCCGGCAAAACCCCGTGGGATGCGGTTGTGGACTCCACCGTGCGCCGCCTGCGCCCCATCATGCTCACCGGTGCGGCTGCCGTGCTGGCCATGATCCCCTTGGCATTCCAGGACTTCTGGGGACCGATGGCAATTGCTATCATGAGCGGCTTGATGATTGCCACAGTGCTCACTTGCCTTTTCTTGCCTGCCCTTTATGCGGCGGTCTTCAAGATACACAAGACCACGGCTGCAGCGCCTGCCCAGCCAATGGATGACACCAATTTTGATACGGTAAAACTAGATGATGGATACTAATCAAGCCCGCTTCAACATGATCGAACAGCAGTTGCGCCCCGCAGGCGTGTTAGCCGCGGATGTGCTCAATACCCTCGCCAGGGTACAGCGCGAAAAATTCGTGCCTGATGCCTACCGCCACCTGGCCTTTGCGGAAACCAGCATTCCCTTGGGGCACGGCGCACGGATGTTCGCGCCTGAACTGGAAGCGCTGGCCTTGCAAGCGCTGGCCGTACAAGCGGATGAGACGGTGCTGGAAATTGGCACCGGCTCAGGCTACATGGCCGCGCTCCTGGCGCAACAGGCGCGCCATGTGTGCACCTATGAAATCGAGCCTGCTCTAGCCGCTGGCGCGCGCGCCGCACTGGATCGCGCCGGTATCCGCAACGTCCAAGCCATTACCGGCGATGGCCTCGCGGCCCGCGCGCCCCAAGCGCCCTTTGATGTGATCATGGTCTCGGGCGCTGTCACGGCGGTGCCACAGTCCTTGCTGGAGCAGCTAAAACCTGGCGGCAGATTATTTGCCGTCACCGGCACACGCCCGGCCATGCACGCCACCTTGATTGAACGCGTGGGTGAAGATTTTCATCACAAGGCGCTGTTTGAAACGGATGTGGCCTATCTGCAAGGCGCAGCGCCTGCAGCGCAGTTTTCTTTTTAATTCTGGCAGCCAAGCAAGTAACCGGGCTGGCTATTGGCCACCACACAGCGCCTCAGCGGAGACACCATGCAACACATCACTGCCCCCCAGTTGCACACCTGGCTAAATGATAGCAGCCGCAAGCCGCCGCTCTTGCTGGACGTGCGCGAACCATGGGAGTTCGCCACTTGCCATATCCCCGGCGCGGTCAATATCCCGATGCACACCGTGCCCGCGCGCCATACCGAGCTGGACAGCAACACCGAGATCGTCATGATTTGCCACCATGGCGCGCGCAGCTTTCAATCCGGCTTGTTTCTTGAAAGGGCCGGGTTCGGCAAGATTACCAACTTGCAAGGCGGTGTTGCCGCGTGGGCGCAGGACGTCGATGCCACAATGCCCACTTATTGACGCCTATGCCGCACTTCATTCACCTGCCGCCCATCGTTCCGATGAGCCGCCCCGGACCATGAAATCCATCCACTTCGTTGCGCTAAGGGCTGGCAAATGAGCCCGCCCCGTCCATCCGCTACGCACTAGCGCCCCCACCGGAGCACCCATGAACAAATTTCGCCTGAAAAAATCCACCTGCGCCGTATTCTTGAGCTGTTCGCTCACGGCAAGCTTGCTCACGTTAAGCAATCCGGCGCACGCAACCGATCTGCTCTCTGCCTATCACAATGCCGTCGCTTATGACGCACAATTTGCCGCCGCGCGTGCAGCCCTGGAGGCCGGGCGCGAAAAACTGCCCCAGGGACGCGCCGGCTTATTGCCCAATATCGGCTTGAATGGCAGCACCGCATGGAACGACAACCGCAGCACCCCGCGGGCGACAGGCATTGAGAACACGGCCAAATACAACACCAACGGCTGGACGGTGAGCTTGACCCAGCCTTTATTCCGCTGGCAGAACTGGGTGGCTTACAACCAATCGGAACTGGCCGTCACGCTCGCTAAAGCGCAGTTCGCACAAGCCCGCCAGGATCTGATTTTGCGGGTTTCCCAAGCCTATTTTGACGTGTTGTTGGCGCAAGACGCGCTCGCTACGGTACAAGCGCAAAAGGTCGCCACCACCGAACAGCTTGCCTCGGCCAAACGCTCGTTTGAAGTCGGCACAGCCACCATTACCGATACCAACGAAGCCCAGTCACGCTACGATTTGCTCGTCGCGCAAGAAATTGCCGCGCAAAACGATCTGGCGGTCAAGCAGGAAACCCTGCGCACGGTGGTCGGCAAGGAAACCGGCACGCTGGCAAACCTGCGCCCTGGCGTCACCTTGTTAAGCCCGCAACCTAACGACATGTCGGCATGGGTTAGCATGGCGGAAACCGTCAACCCGGGTGTGGCCAGTGCCCAGGCGGCATTTGAAATTGCCACGCGCGAGGTTGAACGGCAACGTGCCGGGCATTACCCCACGCTGGATCTCATCGCCAGCCACGGCAAGAGCGGCATCGGCACCGAGGGCGCAGCGGCCTTTGGTGGCCTGGATAACCGCAGCAATACCATCGGCCTGCAACTTTCCATCCCGGTTTATTCCGGTGGCGCGACCGTATCCCGCGACAGGGAAGCCGTGGCCTTGAAAGAAAAAGCCGCATCTGACCTGGACTACGCCCGCCGTCAGGCCGCACTCAGCGCCAGGCAGTCTTACCTGGGTGTGAATGCCGGGCTATCGCAAGTCAAAGCCTTTGAAGCCGCGCTCGTTTCATCGCAATCCTCACTGGATTCAAACAAGCTGGGCTATGACGTTGGCGTGCGCATCAACATTGACGTGCTCAACGCGCAAAGCCAGCTTTATGCCACGCAACAAAGCCTGTCCAAAGCCCGGCTGGATACCCTCTTGGCCTTGCTGCGCCTGAAGTCAGCCGCAGGCAGCTTGAACGAGCAGGACGTGCAAGCCGTGAATGCTTTATTGCAATAAGGCGGCCATCAGCAGCGAGCAAAATTCAAAGCAAGCAATGCGCCATCGCGGCATGCCGCTTGCCTTTTGCATCGGGTGGGATGGCCGGCGCTAGGACTCGATCAAGGCAGCCATCAAACCCACGCTAACCGCAGTGGCGCCGCGATGGCGCTGGGCAAAATCCAGCCCGGCCCCACGCATGTTTTGGCGGGCAACCACGCCTTGCGCGGATGGCCCATCCAGCAAACACAACACTTGACGCACTAAATCATCCGCGTCTTGAATCGGGATCGCTGCGCCACAAGCCACCGCTTCTTTGGCCGCCTGGGCGAAATTGAAAGTCGACGGCCCGAGCAGCACGGGTGTCCCCACAGCGCAAGCTTCGATCAAATTCTGGCTGCCATAATCCTTCAAGCTGCCGCCGATAAACGCCACATCCGCCGTGGCGTACCAGGCAAACAACTCGCCCATGCTATCGCCTAGCCATACCTGGGTCGCCGGTGAAACCAATGGCGCCTTTGGTGCGCTGCCTGTCGCGGCTTGATCCTCACTGCGCCGCTGCAGCGTCAAGCCTTGCGCCACAACCAGGCGCGCGACCTCATCGAAGCGCTGCGGATGGCGCGGCACGATGATCAAGAGCGGCGGCGTCTTTTCATGGGTGCCGCCATCGTTGCTGTCCCCTGCATGCCCACTCCCCATCGCCGTCTCGCCAGCGCCGACTTTTTGCCTGTCCGGAAAAATCTGATAGTTCCTTAATGCCCTCGCCCACGCCGCCAGAATCAGCGCTTCTTCACCCTCCCGCGTGCTGGCGGCAAGCCACACGGCGCGCTGGCCAATGCGCGCGCGCAACCGTTGCGCTAACGCCAGCTGCGCTGGCGGCGGCTCAAGATCAAATTTCATGTTGCCCGTAACATGCACCTTGGCAGCATCCAGCGGTGCGCCCAAAGCGGACAAGCGCGCAGCATCTTCTGCCGATTGCGCACCGATCAGCCCAAACGCCTGCACGGCCTCGCGCGCCAGCTGTGGCCAGCGCGCATAGCGCCGGGCTGAACGCACAGACAGGCGCGCGTTCAGCAAACACACCGGCACACCCGCCGCACGACACTCGGCCAAGAGGTTCGGCCAGATTTCCGTTTCCATCATCACGCCGATGGCGGGCCGATAACGCCGCAAAAAACGCCGCATCGCGCCCGGCGTGTCGTAGGGCAGATAACAATGTGCCACTTGGTCGCCAAACAAGGCCGCAGATGTCTCCCGCCCGGTGGGCGTCATGTGCGTCAGCAAAAACCGGTGCCTGGGGTAACGCGCCCGCAAAGCCGTCAGCAAAGGCTGCACAGCGCGCGTCTCGCCCACGGAGACGGCATGCAGCCAAATGACAGGCGGCGTGGGGGCGGGGTTTGCGGCATCCGTCCGCTCGGGGAAGAAGCCCCAGCGCTCGTCCCAGTGGCGCAAATAGGCGCTTTGCCGCCTGGCTCGCCACAGCAGATAAACCGCCGCCCATGGCAAGAGCAGGAAAATAATCAGCGTATAAAAAAACCGTTGCCGACTCACTTTTATGCCCCTGCTTAAATCCAGGCTTCGATGCTGCGGAGCACTTCGGCCAGCGTGGGCGGCGCACCGGGCGCGCCCAGATTTACGGCCCAGTTGCCCGCCAAAACGCCCGTAAGGGTCGGATTGGACGCGCAAAACAAGGCCAGGGTCGGGCGTCCCAAAGCAGCGGCCAAATGCACCAGCCCAGTGTCCACGCCCACCACAAACCGCGCTGCCCCACAGTAGCTGGCGAGCTCACGCAAAGACAATAAAGGCAAAGCCACAGCGCCCGGAATAAGCTTGGCCAAGCGCTGTGCGCGCGCCTGTTCCGGTGCGTTACCGCTGGGCAACAAGCACCGCAAACCTCGTGCGGCCAAAGCACAACCCAAATCCTGCCAGTGCGGCTCTGGCCATAATTTATCCTCACGCGAGGTGGCGGTAAGCAACAAAACGGCATTGTCCTGCGCCCCTGGCGCAACCCCTGATTGGGCAAGGACGGGCGGGGCAACAATGCCATAACTTTCCGCGCCCATCTGCGGCGTGACGGTATAACCCAAGGCCGCTGCGGCCAGCTGCCGGTTACGCAACACGGCGTGCTGCCCTTGGGCGACAGGCAGGGCGCAGTTATAAAACAAGGCCGCCAAAGGTTCCCGCGCACTGGCAAAACCAAACCCCGCGCGCAGGGGACGGGAGATGGGCGGCGCCCCCGGCGAGCCGGATAATCTTGCCAGGCGCGCCACCAGGGCGCTCTTTAACAACCCCTGGGTGTCGATAACCGCATCATAAGGCGTGCTGCGCAAGGCGGCGTAAAAGCCACGCATCGCCTGCCAGGTGTCTCTCGCCAATAAGGCCTTGCGCCAGCGCCGCAGCGCGATCGGAATGACCCGCGCAACACCGGGATGCAGCGCTGGAATATCGGCAAACCCCTCTTCCACCACCCAGTCAATCTGCGCGTTGGCCAAGGCATTGTGCACATCCGTCACCACGGGCAAATTGTGAATGACATCACCCAGGGATGACGTTTTAACCAGAAGGATACGCATAGCCTGGCGATTATACGTGGCTTGGCCGAGCGGCTCAGCGCTTGGCGTGGGCACCGCGCAGCCGGCAAGCAAATGGGCATGCTAAATTCCTTGGCTGCCCTCTAACGCACAGAGTTCCGATGAGCCGCCCCGAATCATGAAATCCATCCACTGCGTTGCACTAACGCCACTAACGCTCATGGCAGGTCAATGCGACCCGCTGATGATGAAGCGCGCAAAAGGCCGCATCAAGGCCCGCCGCCCGCCCATCCTTCCCTCGCGGCAAGGCTGCTATCCGGCGCGCTGCGCCCGGTGATGGCACAGCGCTTGCCCAAGCCGTTCACGTCATGAATTTAGCCGCTATTCACCCACCCCATGCCTAAAAACCAGAACGCCCAACCCGAATCATCCACCCCAGCACGCTCCGCACACTCACCGCAAGGCGGCAATCGGCTCATGCAGGCGCGCGTGTTCCTGGTTGCCTGGTTTGATTTGACGACAGTCAGCCTGGCTTGGGTACTCGCCTTTGCCCTGCGGCATAACTTTGCCATGCCGCAGAATTTTCCCAGCCTGTTAATGGCCACCTTGCCTTGGGTGGTGTTGGTGCATGCCATCGCCTTTTACCGCTTCGGCCTGTATCGCGGCATGTGGCGTTTTGCCAGCCTGCCCGACCTGCGGCGGATTTTGCTGGCCGTGGGCTTGGCCGCGCTGGTGGTGCCGCCGCTGTTATTCATGGTGCAAAGGCTCATTGATGTGCCGCGCTCGGTGCTGATTCTGCATCCTATTTTGCTGGTGTTGATGATGGGCGGCGCGCGCTTTGCCTATCGCTCCTGGAAAGATGGGCACTTGCTCAGCGTAAGCGAAATTGGCAAAGAGCCCTTGCTGATCCTGGGTGCCGGCACAGCAGGCGCGGACTTGCTGCGTGCCCTGCACAGCAACCGTACCTGGCGCGTGGTGGGATTTCTGGATGACGACCAAAGCAAGATCGGCCGCCGCATTAACGAAGTCGCGGTATTGGGTGCGCTGGACGGGATTGCCAACATTGCCGCCACCCGGCAAGTCAAAAATGTCGTCATCGCCATGCCGCAAGCTGCGGCCACCGTGCGTCGGCGTGCGGCTGAACTGGCCTCGGCGGCCGGGCTCACGGTACTTACCGTGCCAGCCATGGACGATTTGCTGTCCGGCAAATTGAGCATTTCGCAACTGCATCGCGTCTCGCTCGAAGACTTGCTGGGCCGTGACCCGGTTGCGCTGGATGAGGCGGGCTTGCGCGAATGGCTGCAGCAAAAAACCGTGCTCGTCACCGGCGCTGGCGGTTCTATTGGTAGCGAGCTGTGCCGTCAAATTGCGCGCTTTGCCCCGCACCAGCTGATTTTTGTCGATCAGTCGGAATTCGCCTTGTATCAAATGGCGCAAGAATTTTCCGCCGCCTACGTTGCCCCAACCCAAGGCATGCACTATGTGATTGGCGACGTGAAAGATGCCGCACGGCTGTTTGAGATTTTCATGCAGCATCGGCCGCAGATTGTTTTTCATGCCGCCGCCTACAAACATGTGCCATTGATGGAAAACACCAATGCCTGGCAAGCGGTGCGCAACAATGTGCTCGGCACATTGAACGCCGCGCGTGCTGCCATCCAGTGCGGGGCGAGCGAATTCGTGCTGGTCTCAACCGATAAAGCGGTAAATCCGACCAACGTCATGGGGGCAAGCAAACGCCTGGCGGAGCGCGCTTGCCAGGCGTTGCAAACCAGTGCATCCACGCGCTTTGTGGCGGTGCGCTTTGGCAATGTCCTGGGCTCGTCGGGCAGTGTGATTCCGCTCTTTCGCGAGCAAATTGCCCGTGGCGGGCCGATCACCGTCACCCACCCGGACATCATCCGCTACTTCATGCTCATCCCGGAGGCGGCACAACTGGTGTTGCAAGCAGGGCTCTTTGCCAGCAGTGAGCCGACAGGCGGCAAGATTTTTGTGCTGGACATGGGCGAGCCGGTCAAGATTGTCGATCTGGCGCGCGACATGATCCGCCTCTCCGGCCTGGATGAGCAAGCCATCCAAATAGAATTTACCGGCCTGCGCCCCGGCGAAAAACTGTTTGAAGAACTGCTGGCGGATAATGAATCCACGCTACCCACACCGCACCCCAAGCTGCGCATTGCCCAAGCCTGTCCTGCGCCTGACGAAAAATGGCTGGCCGCGCTGGATGCCTGGCTTGCCAGCAGCGCACGCGAAGAAAAAGAAGTGAAGCGGGATCTCGCCTTATGGGTGGAGGAATATCACCCGCAGCACAGCCAGGCGGCTGGCTAAGCTGGCGTCCTGCTGCGCAGAAGAAAATCATCAGGCGCTACGCCAGGCAGAAACACACCCACCCAAGCATCGCGCCGTTTTGCCAAAACCGACTTTTTTACAGTGGGCGATTGATCCGGCCAGAAGATGTTGGAGACCCGTTCGTCCTGCGCAAAGCCAAGGGAACCTCAACCTTGTAGGCGCGCGATTCATTGGCCGACGAAAACACAGCGACATCAGCTGGTTGATCCGCTGCGGTGACATCCCAAGCCCGTTTAGTCCGCAAACATATTCTGGCCGGATCAATCAATCAGGCACCGTACTTCCGTTGCAGTGCCGCTAACGATTGCGCGGCCAGCGCCTCCACCTCGTCGGCGGCAGACACGATGAAACCAGTATCGCGCAACAAGCCATCGCTCAGGCCGTAAATCCAGCCATGCACGGTGAGCGCCTGCCCGCGCGTCCAGCTATCGCGTACCATCGTGGTCCGCGCCACATTGACGGCTTGCTCCAGTACATTCAATTCGCACAAGCATGCCCAGCGCAGGTTCTCATCGGCAATGCCCTCCAGCAAGACCTGATATTTGTCGCGCACATCCTGAATATGCCGCAACCAATTGTCGGCCAAGCCCACACGCGCATTAGTCAAGGCCGCACGCACGCCGCCGCAACCAAAGTGCCCGACCACCATGATGTGGCGCACGCGCAGCACGTCAATGGCAAACTGGATGACCGAGAGGCAATTCAAGTCGGTATGCACCACCACATTGGCAATGTTCCGATGCACAAACACCTCCCCCGGCAAAAGGCCCGTGATCTCGTTGGCCGGTACACGCGAATCCGAGCAACCTATCCATAAGTACTCAGGGGCTTGCAACTTGGCCAGCTTGTCGAAAAATGCCGGATCCTCAGCGCATACGCGGTCAGCCCAGGCGCGATTGGCCGCAAAAATCCTGTCCATTTTTTGCTCACTATTCATCGGCCCAACAGTCCTTTTAGTTTTTCCTGCAATTGATCATTGAGTTTTTGCTTTATTTCCTGCTTTTTTTCTTCCACGCGGGCTTGCGTTTTTTCCTTGAGCAGACCGCCCACCGCTTGGGCAAATTCAATCTTCCAGATGATTTTATCCAGGGGTCCTGTCACGCGCACTGGCACTGTCACGCCGGCCACTTGATCAACCGCCCGGCCATCCTGGCCGCTGCTGGTATTGACCACGCGGGCTTTGGCCAGGTAGTTGATTCGATTCAAGCCAATATCAATATCGCCCTCACCCGTGATGCGCAAGAAGGGCGATAAAACCGATAAATCATTGTTATGCGCAATCCCATTGTTGAGGCGAAAAGAAGCCGTCAGGGCAGAAAAATCCGTTTTCTCCTCCTTGCGTGAAGCCTGTATTACGTCTGGTGCAGCACCCCGTGCAAGCGCTAACCCGCTCTTCACGTCACGCAGGCTTTGCGCCAGGTTAATGCCCTTGACTGAGCCATCGCGCAAGTCCACGGACGCTGATCCCGCCAGCGACTTTTTCAGCGCATCCACGCTTACGCCACGCCCGGTGACATCAAGCATCACGCTGCCCGTACCAACGAGTAAATCCTTATTGGCCAAATCCATCAGCAAGGGATGCACCCGCACCCCGGCCAGGCTTTGTTTCAGGGCGATGCTATTGTCTTGCGCATTCACCGCCAAACTGCCATTCATCGTGCCGCCATACAGATTCGCCTGTAATGGCGCGACCAGCAAGCGGCCATTGGCGGCTTTCAAGCTGGCCTGGAACTGCGCGAACTTGAGATGGTTAACTTGCAGCGAGGCAATCTGCACCCCGCCTTGCAGGTTCACGCCGCGCAAGGCTGAAAAATCCAATGGCGCGTCCAATCGCCCACTTTTAGCGGGTGCGCCTTCAGCCTTGTCACCTGCACTGGCCACCGCGGACTTGGGCGGAAAGTATTTATCCACGTTCAAGCGGTCAGCCCGTACGTTAAAACGCAAAGCCAAGGGAGAAAATTGCATCGCTTGCGCATCCAGAAAAATTTTCGCCCCATCCAGTTGCGTCGCTACCGCGACAGCGGCATTTTTCTTTTTCCAGTTCAACTGGGCGCGCCCGTTGATTGGCAAGTCGACTTTCTTCATCGGCATGCCAGGGCTGCTCATGGCGAGCGTGCCGGTCATTTTGGGCAGGATAAAAATTTGCTCGGTGAGATTCGCGCTCACCGGCGAAACAAGATTCACCTTGAGCCCGCTCGCGGTGGCCTGACTGGTTGAATCCGCATCCAACGCCATGCGCGCAATAGCCATCTGGCTCAAGGTGCCCGTCAAGCCAGAGAGCGTCATCCTGGCTGTCGTCTGCCTCTCGCTGCCAGTCAATCGCAAGGCGAGTTGCATCGTCCCGCCCGCCACGCGGCTGGGGGTGAGATTCAATTGCGGCGCAATGAGATCAAGCGCGAAGCGTTGATCATTCAACCGCCCCTGGGTGCGCAAGGTCAGCTGATCCACAGCCAGCGCCTGCCTGCCCGCATCTGCCGCAACATGCTGAGCTGCCATGCTCACATCATTCAACTGGGTAACGCCACCGGTTTTTTCATCCCGCTGGGTGAATTGTTTATTCTTGAACACAACAGCATCCAGCAGCAGCGTTTGCCGCTGCATATCCAGGGCCACGGGACCCGCCGCCAGGTCCAGCCCGGAGATGCTGAGCGAGCGGCCCGTTTGCTCATCCCGCCAGGCCACATCGGCGTCAGTGAGCGCCATGTCGGCAACTTTCAAGATGCGGATCGCCGTCTTGCCAGCGCCGACTTTTTCATCTTTAGCGGCCTCCTGGCGCCCGAGCCGGCTCAAGTCGTCCGTATTCAATGTGCCATCCTGGCGCTTCACCACCGTCACCCGCAAGCCATCCGCCGCAATGCCATTGACCACCACTTGCCTGGCCAGCAAGGGCATCACGGCCACTGACACGCGTGCAGAACCCAAGGACAAAAATTCACGCGGGCTGTCCGCTTCAGACAAGGTCGTCTTGCCCAGCACCACGCCTACATTCGGCCACAGCGATAGCTGCAGCGGGCCGTTGATGACTAACTCGCGCTGTGTTTTGGCTTTTACCTGGCGCATCATTTCCGCCTTGATTTTCTCGCCATCAAAGAGGATGTACAGCCCCAAGGCGGCAAGCAGCAAAAGCGCCAGCCCTGTTCCTGCCAGCAGACCTAACGGACGTATGAGTTTCATGCGGTTCCCTATCAAAACAAAACACGTTAAGCTTGGCCACCCAACCGTGAGGAGCCACCCCATGCAAGCCATGATCAAGCCCAAGTTTAGCCTGCCTGCATTTGGCCAGGCAGTTTGCACCGCCCGCGCGCTATCGTTCGCCGGTGCTGTCACGCTCAGTCTCGCCGCATCCGGCGCTCACGCGGCCACAGGCAGCATAGGCGGAATCAGCATCGAACCCAGCCCGGCCAAAGTCGGGCAACCGGTCCATATCACCGTCAGCGCAGAAGGCGAAGCGCCGAATCGTTGCGGGCTATCGGTTGAATTTGGCGATGGTCATGCGCAAAAAATAAAAATCAATGACAAAGAGGCCAAGTTTCCCCTCACCCTCACCACCAGCTACGCTAACCCAGGCACTTACACCATCAAGGCAGAAGGCAAAAAAATCACCACCCATTTCCATTGCATGGGCGAAGCGACCGCAACGCTAGTCGTTGAAGGCACGGCGAAAAAAGCAGCGCCTGCTTGTCCGCCGGGATACAGCTTAAGCGGCAAGCCCGATCGCCTCGGCGCTTTCCGCTGCAAGGCAGGCAAAGGCGCCAAAGCCACGAATCTTGCCGAGACGCCGTTGAATTGCCCCAGTCCGCTAGAGGCCTATCAAACCCAAACCACCGTTGGCTGCCATGCGGTTAAAGCACCAAAAAAGTAATTGAGGCAACGCAAAAATAATTTAACGTGAAACACCTGGGCCAAGCGCGCTATGCCATAACCGGGCTAAGCGCGCCGCAAAATGCCTGGGCGTGATTGCCATCCGCCGATCGCGCGATGAATCGCGCTCCTACAGGGTTGAGGTTCGCTTGGCTTTGCACGGGGCGAACGGACATCAACCCTATTCTGGCCGGATCAATAATTCAGAAACAATCCGCCTGACTGGAGACGCAAGGCAAGCCTGCCTCCCCTATTCAGCCAAACCGCGCCGATAGTGGATGGCTTCGGCCACATGCGCCGCGTTAATGTGCGCAACACCGGCCAGATCGGCGATGCTGCGGGCGACTTTCAAAATCCGGTGATAAGCGCGTGCTGACAACGACAGGCGCGCCATGGCTTGCGATAACAATCTCGCTCCTGCATCATCTGGCGTGGCGTGTGCACTCACTTCGGCCGCATCAAGCTGTGCGTTGGGCTTGCCTTGGCGGGCTAATTGCCGATCCCGCGCGGCCATCACCCGCCCCCGCACAATGGCGGATGACTCGCCCGGAACACGGGAAGACAGCTCCGCCTCGGCAATCGCTGGCACGTCTATCATCACATCCACGCGATCCAGCAGCGGGCCGGATAACTTGCCGCGATAGCGCAACACTTGATCCGGCGTGCAGCGGCATTTGCCGGCAGGGTGGCCAAGCCAGCCGCAAGGGCAAGGATTCATCGCCGCCACCAGTTGAAAGCGCGCCGGAAATTCCGCCCGCCGACCGGCACGCGCGATATGGATCAGGCCCGTTTCCAGCGGCTCGCGCAGGGCTTCGAGCACGCCGCGCTGAAACTCGGGCAATTCGTCCAAAAACAAGGTGCCGTTATGCGCCAGCGAAATCTCGCCCGGACGCGGCACACTGCCGCCGCCCACCAGCGCGGCGACGGACGCTGAATGATGTGGCGAACGAAACGCGCGCCGCCCCCAGTGTTCAAGCTTGAAAATGCCCGCTAACGAATGCACGGCAGCAGCAGCCAAGGCTTCTGCATCCGTCATGGCGGGCAACAAGCCTGGCAAGCGCTGGGCGAGCATGGATTTCCCCGCGCCAGGCGGACCGCTCATCAACAGGCTATGCCCACCGGCGGCGGCCACTTCCAGCGCACGCTTGGCCGGCGCCTGACCTTTCACATCGGCCAGATCGGGATACGCAAAAAAAGTCGGCGCTGGCGAGACGGCGTAAGGCGCGATCAGCTCGCAGCCAGCCAAGTGTGCACACACTTGCAACAGGCTGCTGGCAGGCAGAATCGTCATGCCGCGAATCAAGGCCGCCTCAGGCGCATTGTCAGTCGGCAAAACAAACGCACGCTGAATTGCAGTTCCGGTTGCGGCTGTGGCAACCGCGCCTGTGGCTGCCACATCTCCTGCCGTTGTTTCTGCGGCTGTCGTTGCGGCCGATTCCGCCGTGCGGGTGGCAGTATTTATCGCCGCACACATAGCCAAGGCGCCGCGAATCGGCCGCACCGCCCCGGACAACGCCAATTCGCCCGCGAATTCGTAATCATCCAGATCAGGGGCTTTTAACTGCCCCGAGGCAATCACGATACCCAGCGCGATGGGCAAGTCAAAACGGCCGGACTCTTTGGGCAAATCCGCTGGGGCAAGATTCACCGTAATGCGCCGCTGCGGAAACTCAAACCCGCTATTTAAAATCGCCGCGCGCACGCGGTCGCGCGCCTCCTTCACTTCCGTGTCCGGCAAGCCGACCAGCGCGAAGCTCGGCAAGCCGCCGGTGAGATGAACTTCAACCGTGACGTCCGGTGCGGATAAACCAGCCAGCGCCCGCGAGCGCAGCGTCGCTAACGCCATGGGTATCGGCGTGAACTACGGTGGCAAGCGCGCGGGGCAATCACCGGGCGAAGCGGGCATGCGCGCCGCAGGATGGATTCATGATTCGGAACGGAATCGGCGCCATAGGCGTTAGCTCGACGCGGGCTGAGAGGTTGTTTGCTGTACTGGCGGCAGGGGGATTTTGCGTTCAGCCGCCAACTCAGCCACCCGCGCCTCCAGTTGGGCGAGCTTTTCGCAAGCCCGCAGCAATAAGTCACGCTGCACGTCAAACTCTTCACGCGTGACTAAATCCAGCTTGGCAAACACGCTCATCAACACCGCGCGGGCGTTTTTTTCCATATCTCCCAAAGGCGAGGCCGCCATGGCAGCAGTAAATTTTGACGCGACTTCTTCAAGAATTTTTGGGTTGAGCATGATGGTTTTCCTTAACGTGAAATACTTGGGCCAAGCGCGCCATGCAATAACCGAGCGCAGCGGACCATGGCGTAGCCCCCCCGTGAGGGACGAGGCGGGAATTCGCGACGCCTGCGTCGCGCCGCCGCAGCCGACTGGCTGTGCAAAGCCGACCGTGTCTCGCCTCGCGGATGGGAGGGGCGGGCTCGCCTCCCCGCGGGGGGGGATGGGAGGGACGGGTTCGCCTCCCCGCGAGGGGAGNNGAGGATGGGAGGGGCGGGTTCATTTCCCAGCCCGTGATGCAATGCGGTTGACGAATTTCATGGTTTGGGGCGGCTCATCGAAACGATGAACGTTGGTGTTCGGCAAGTCTAGCATGGGATTTTTGTTGCATACCGGCATGTTTGATGCCACAACAAAATGCAGCAATACCCATAACCGGCGGACTCAACAGGATTCAACAATGAATATGGGGATAAATACATCATAGACAGATAACGCACCTGCATGGTGCATCAGCAATTTGTCACACATCATTGCAGTGCATTACCACACGGCATATAGGCAAAGGCAACCCAAGCATCCGGCTCAGTCACTGATAAATTTTAATAATTTCAAGATGGCACGGTCTTCGCTTAAATCCATTTGCGTTTTAACCCGTTATCAACTTTTAGGAGCTTGACCATGAAAAAAATCCTGACTATTGCCGCTGCCGCCAGTGTTCTCTCCCTCCCCATGCTGGCCATTGCTGACGATGCGCCCTACACATTCACCGGCAATGTCACGCTTGCATCCGAGTATATTTATCGCGGCATTGAACAAACGGCTGGCAAACCAGCCATCCAGGGCGGTTTCGACTTTGCCCACTCAAGCGGCTTTTATCTTGGCGTGTGGGGCTCCAACATCTCCTGGATCAGCGATGGCCTGCCCGGGACAACTGCCAGCGTCGAAATGGACGTCTATGGCGGCTACAAAAACACCTTTGCCGGTGGCGATTGGAACTACGATATCGGCGTGCTCTCCTACGTTTACCCTGTGTCCAACTTCCCGGCCAATACGACCAAACCGGATACCACCGAAGTTTATGGCGCAATCGGCTGGAAATGGCTGACGCTGAAATACTCCCATGTGGTATCCAGCCATATTTTTGGCTTCAATAGCGCAACCGGGGGCGATACACGCAACAGTGGCTATGTAGACCTGACGGGAACATACGACCTGGGCAGCGGCTGGGGCGTTTCCGGCCACGTAGGCCATCAAAAAATCAAGGACTTTAGCGATGCCTCCTACACGGACTACAAAATTGGCGCCACCAAGGACGTGGGTCTGGGCACCGTTGGCTTGTACTACTCGGACACCAATGCCAAGTCTTGCGGTGACGCCACGCCGGTCTATTGCAACTTGAATAATCGTGACCTGGGCAAAGGCCGGGTTGTCCTCACCTTTTCCAAGAGCCTGTAACTTTCATACAGCCGGTTATAAACCCTTCAAAAAGGATCCATCATGAAACTTATCACTGCCATCATCAAGCCATTCAAGCTTGATGAAGTGCGTGAAGCCTTGGCCACCGTTGGCGTGCAAGGCATCACGGTCACCGAAGTCAAAGGCTTTGGACGGCAAAAAGGCCACACCGAGCTGTATCGCGGCGCGGAATATGTGGTCGACTTTCTGCCCAAGGTCAAAGTAGAAGCCGCCGTTGACGATGCCATCGTTGATCAAGTCGTCGAAGCCCTGGAAAAGTCGGCGCGTACCGGCAAAATCGGTGACGGCAAGATTTTCGTTTACACCTTGGAACAAGTTATCCGTATCCGCACCGGTGAAACCGGTGAGGCTGCGCTTTAAGGGGAACGCCATGAAGAAACTACTTGCCATCCTGCTCGCCGCTTGCGCTATTGGCGCCACAGGCAGCGGCAGCATCGCGCGGGCTGAAGAGCCTGCCTCGCCAGCAACCAGCGCCGAAGTTAAAACCGATGCCGCTGCCCCTGCTGCCGTACCCGTAGCCGCGACCGCAGCTGAAACGCCAGCCGCTGCCCCGGCACTCGTGCCAGATAAAGGCGATACCGCCTGGATGATGATGTCGACAGCCCTGGTGCTGCTGATGTCGGTGCCGGCCTTGGCCTTGTTTTATGGCGGCCTGGTACGCTCCAAAAACATGCTCTCCGTGTTGATGCAAGTTTTTGTGGTGTTCTCGCTCATTACCGTGCTGTGGTGCGTGTATGGCTATAGCCTGGCATTCACCGAGGGCAACGCGTTTATCGGCGGCTTTGACCGGCTCTTCCTCAAAGGCCTGTTCGATGCATCCACCGGCACCTTTGCGCTGGGCGCAACATTCAGCAAAGCCACGCCCATGTACGAGATCGTGTTCGTTGCCTTCCAGGCCACGTTCGCCGCCATCACCCTGTGCTTGATTTTCGGCTCGCTCGTAGAACGCGTCAAATTTTCAGCTATCCTGATTTTCTCCGTGATCTGGTTCACCATCAGCTACATCCCCATAGCGCACATGGTCTGGTTCTGGATGGGGCCTGATGCCTATACCGCCGCCAATGGGGTGGATGCGCTGAACGCCAAGGCCGGTTTGCTCTGGCAGTGGGGCGCGCTGGACTTTGCCGGTGGTACTGTCGTACACATCAATGCCGGTGTTGCAGGCTTGGTAGGCGCTTACATGCTCGGCAAACGCATCGGTTTTGGCAAGGAAGCGATGTCGCCGCACAGCCTGACCATGACCATGATTGGCGCTTCCATGCTGTGGTTTGGCTGGTTTGGCTTCAATGCAGGTTCCGCTTTGGAAGCGAACGGTTCCGCTGCCCTGGCCTTCATGAACACCTTCCTGGCAACGGCTTGCGCCGTGTTGTCCTGGGTCTTTACCGAGTGGCTCATCAAAGGCAAACCTTCCATGCTGGGCGCAGCATCCGGTGCGGTTGCAGGCCTGGTGGCCATCACGCCAGCAGCCGGCAACGTCGGCATTCCCGGTGCATTTGCCATCGGCTTTTTGGTTGGCCCCTTGTGCTTCTGGGGTGTGACGGGCTTGAAGAAAATGCTCAAAGCGGACGATGCGCTGGATGTCTTCGGTGTGCATGCGCTGGGCGGCATTTTCGGCGCCCTCATGACGGGCGTATTCAATGCCCCCAGCCTTGGCGGCCCTGGCTTTTACAACAACTGGTTCGACATGCAGGCAGGCTATGGCAGCATCCTGGATCAAGTCCTCATCCAGGCCAAAGCCGTCGGCTTGACCGTGGTCTGGACTGCCGTGTCCGCATTCATCGCCTTCAAGATCGCTGACATCATGGTCGGCTTGCGTGTCTCGGAAGACGAAGAGCGTGAAGGCCTGGATATTACGTCACACGGTGAAGTGGCTTATCACGACTAAGCTGATTCAACGCCTTAAGCTGCAGCAACAAGCCAAGGGCGCTCTTGCGGAGAGCGCCCTTTTTTTCGTCCTGAATATCCAAACCGGATATTCAGTCCGGAAACCGCCATTGGACGCGGAAAACGGCGGTTTCCGGGTTCAAGACGGCTACGCCAATACCTCAGGGTTAACGCAGTCTCCCGGCCGCGCGCCAGTCAACGCCGCAATCAAGTTATCCACGGCGCGCATGCCCATGGCCATGCGCGCTTGCCGTGAAGCGGAGCCGATATGCGGCGTGAGCACCACGTTATCCAGGCTCAGGAAGTCCGGATTGAATTTTGGCTCGCCTTCAAACACATCAACGCCTGCGCCACAAAGTCGGCGCTCGCGCAACGCCGCAATCAAGGCCGCATCATCCACAATCCCGCCGCGCGCCACGTTGATCAGATGCGCCGTGGGTTTCATCAGGCCTAACTCGGCGGCGCCAATGTAGTGATGCACGGCAGGCGAATACGGCAGCAGTAGCACGACAAAATCCGCCTCGCGTAGCAGGGCGTCCTTTTCCACCCAGCTGGCTTGATATTTTGCCTCAACATCAGCGGCCAAAGGCGTCCGGTTGTGATAGATCGTCTTCATGCCAAACCCCGTGGCACGCCGCGCCAGCGCTTGGCCTATGCGCCCCATGCCAATAATGCCCAAGGTGGCGCCATGCACGTCCGTGCCCAGCCATAAGTCATAACGCCAGGCGCCCCACTGCCCTTCGCGCAGCCAGCGCTCGGCCATCGGCAAGCGCCGTGCCGCAGCCATCAACAAAGCCCAGGCCAGATCGGCCGTGGTTTCGGTTAACACATCCGGGGTGTTGGTCACCATAATGCCCGCCTTGGTGCAGGCGGCCACATCAATGTTGTTATAGCCCACGCCCACGTTGCACACCGCTTTTAATGCGCGTGCTTCGGCAATGGTTTCCGCTGGCAAAGGGTCGGCTACCGAGAGCAATAAGCCTGCCTTATCTTTTAGCCGCGCTTTTAATTCTTCTGGCGGCAATCCCTCATTGCTGTCGTGATTATCCACCTCAAAGTATTCCTGCAAGCGGGTAACCAGCTCAGGGAAAAAGTGACGGGTAACAAGAACGCTAGGCTTCATGGTGACCTCTTTTCTGTGTAATAAGCGAATAAAGCACAAACAAATATGCTGCTGTATATTATTCCAAGGCAAAAATATCTGCTTTAACCTGTTGCAAAACCTGAGGATATTTTCATGGGCATGGTGCAAGAATTTCGTGATTTTGCCATCAAGGGCAATGTGCTTGATTTGGCGGTCGGCGTCATCATAGGCGGCGCTTTTGGAAGAATTGTCGACTCGCTCGTTAAAGACATCATCATGCCCTTGATTGGCAAATTGATTGGCAATGTGAACTTCACCGAAATGTATTTTCAACTCTCACCGCCCGCCAAGGCACTGGCAGGCCCGGCGACTTATGAGTCACTCACCAAGGCGGGCGCATCGCTTTTGGCTTACGGCAACTTCCTGACCATTTCATTAAACTTTATCATCCTCTCCTTTGTGATTTTTCAGATGGTCAAGATCGTCAACCGCTTAAAAGGCGCCGCACCCGAGCCAGCCCCCGCCGTAACACCGGAAGATATTTTGTTGCTGCGTGAAATTCGCGACAACCTGAAAAAATAAGCCGCCATCCGGCCACACACCGCAAAAAACCACGGTACGGCAATCCATCGTGCCGTGGTTTTTTCATCAGGTCATTTCTTTAAGCGCTTCAAATCCCCACCACTTCTTTGGCATGGCGCGAAGTGTCGACCTGCACATACGTTTTTGCAATTTTGCCTTGCGGATCAATTAAAAACGTATAGCGCTTGGCGTACTTCCATCCTGGTCGGGCAACGCAACTGCGGGCGTAGCGAGCAAGGTGCCCAGGCCATGGGCGCCAGGACAATCACCTGCTGGCCACGCAATCACCAACGGCGCAACCGCCTATTCACCCACCCGCATTTTTACCCGCGAAAACCGTTGCAATGTACGTTCCCGCGCCGCGGCATGATCAACGACAGGTGGTGGATAATTCCCTGAATTTCCTGCTTCAGGTAACGCTACCGCAGAATCAACCGCAGCCAATGGGTCCCGTTGCAGATCCCGTTGCGCTGACGCGCTTGGCGAGCCAGGCATTGTCCATGGCGCATGAATGTATTTTGTCGGCACAGCGGCCAATTCCGGCACAAAGCGCCGGATAAACACGCCTTGCGGATCGAATTTCCCGGACTGCGTGACCGGATTAAAAATGCGGAACCAGGGTTGCGCATCACACCCCGTTGATGCCGCCCATTGCCAGCCGCCATTGTTCGCCGCCAGGTCGTAATCCAGCAAATGCCCAGCGAACCAAGCCTCACCCAAACGCCAGTCAATCCCTAAATCCTTGGTCAAAAAGGAAGCGGTCAACATGCGCAAACGATTGTGCATCAAGCCGGCTTGCAAGAGTTGGCGCATCGCCGCATCCACCAAGGGATAGCCTGTCCTGCCCTGTTGCCAAGCCGTTAACAATTCAGGCGCGTCATCCCACACCAGCGCATCCAGCGCGGGCTTGTACGCTGTTGTCACCACATGCGGCGCATGCCACAAGATCATCTGGTAAAAATCACGCCAGATCAATTCAGACAACCACGTTGCCGCCCCCCGGCCTGATTCAGCATGGGCATAGCGGGCCAGCTGCCTGATCGAGACTGTGCCAAAGCGCAGATGGGGCGACAGGCCTGAAGTGGCATTGGCCGCAGGAAAGTCGCGATCGCTGGCGTAATGGTCAATGCGCTCAGTAAAGGCCAGAAACAAACTGCGCGCGCCTTGCATGCCCGTTGGAATGCCCAGGCTGGAGAGATTGGTTGCCGCAAACCCTAATTGTTCCAGGGTTGGCAAGACTGGGTAATGAATCACGCCCTGTCCGGTTTTTTGCCCGGCGCCATTCATGCCAAGAGTAGCGGGCAAATCCGCTGGTGCTGCGGCCAGATGATTTAGATAATGCGCCACCGGATAAGCCTGCAAATCAAAAGCGGTGACGCGTTGCAACCAGGCCGTTTTATATGGCGTGAATATTGAAAACGGCGTGCCTTGCCGGGTCAGAATTTCGTCGCAGTCAAAGATCACCTGGTCTTTGAAGCTTAGAAATGCTATCGGCTGCATGCCTTCCACCGTGCTGAGCGACTTTTTTACCGCCGCATCGCGCGCACGTGCCGCAGGTTCGTAATCCCTGTTGGCATACACGGCACCCACGCCCAAGGTTGCCGCCAAGGCGGGGACCGCAGCGACGGGATCGCCATGCAAAACGATCAGCTCGCCACCCGCCGCATGCAAGGCGGCGGCCAATTCCTCCACTGCGCGCAGGATAAACTCCACGCGCCGATCAGCGCGCGGCAGCTTGTGCAAAATGCGGGGATCAAAAACAAACACGCAATACACCGCGTCGTGCGACTTTAAGGCGTGAAAGAGCGCTGCATGGTCTTCCACACGCAAATCACGACGAAACCAAACAAGCGCGGAAGACATGCTGGATGCTCACCAAAAGAAAATGAAAGGCAACTGAAGACAAGCGCAATGCATGATGCAATACATGGCGCTGTATCCGCGCATGAAAGCGACGGATACAGCGCAGCAGATTACAATACGCCCCACTGTTATGGAAACGACCTGTCTTGTAAACCATTTTCTGATCGCCATGCCCGCCATGGACGACCCCAATTTTGCCCGCACGCTCACCTACATTTGCGAACACAACGCAGAAGGTGCTGTGGGCATCATCATTAACCGGCCGATGGATATCCGGCTGGGCGAACTATTCTCCCGCGTCGCGATTCCGCTTAACGCGGGCTTGCCCAGCCTGCGGTTTGCCAATTTGCCGGTGCATGAAGGCGGCCCCGTGCAAACCGACCGCGGCTTTGTCCTGCATCGCACAGGCCAGCGCTGGCAAAGCACGCTACGCGTCACGGACGACATTGCGCTGACCAGCTCGCGCGACATTCTGCATGCCATGGGCGAAACGGGCGAACCTGGCGATGTCCTCGTCACGCTGGGCTATGCGGGCTGGACAGCCGGCCAGCTCGAATGGGAACTCGCCCAAAACACCTGGCTGACCGTGGAAGCCACACCACACATTTTGTTCGATGTGCCCAGTGAATCGCGCCTGACCGCCGCCATGGAGTTACTGGGCGTTGATTTCGCCAATTTGTCTGATGTGGCCGGGCATGCCTGAGGCGTCAATCATGCCTGCGTCGCCAAGCCTGGCTGATGAAACCTTGCTGGCCTTTGACTTTGGCTTGCGGCGCATTGGTGTGGCCATCGGCGAATTGCGCCTGGGGCAGGCGCGTGCGCTCACCTGCATTGCGTTTGAAGACAATGTCCAGCGCTTTGCGGCCATCGCCCTGCTGATCAAGGAATGGCAGCCTACGCGCCTGATCATCGGCAGCCCGCGCCATGAGGACGGCCGCGAGCACGACATGACGGCACGCTGCAGGCGCTTTGCCAACCAGCTGCGCGGCCGTTTTGGCCTGCCTGTGGAGGAAGTCGATGAGCGCTTTAGCTCGGCCGAAGCCGATGCCACCCTGCGTGATGGCACGAACGCTTCCATCGCGCCGTCCCGCCAGCGCCGACTTTTTTCATGGCAGGAAAGAAAAAACAACCTCGATGCGGAAGCGGCGCGCATCATCTTGCAAAGCTGGCTGGACAGCCATGCCACGCCCGCCTGACATGAACGCGATGAACACAGTGACACCCACAGCAACCCCAAAAGCCGAGTCGCTCTGCCACATGCTCGCCGATCAAATGCGCGCGCAAATCGACCCTCACCGCACCCTGCTGGTCGGCATTCACACCGGCGGCGCCTGGGTGGCCGCCCGCCTGCACAGCCTGCTGGGTTTAAAAACCAGCCTTGGCGAAATTGATGTCTCGTTTTACCGCGACGACTACAGCCAGCGCGGCTTGCATCCCGGTGGCGGCAAGTCGCACCTGCCCTTTGTTACCGAAGGCGCGCATCTCATCATCGTCGATGATGTGCTCTATACCGGCCGCACCATACGTGCTGCGATGAACGAAATTTTCGATTACGGCCGCCCGGAAAAAATCGAACTCGCCGTACTGGTTGACCGTGGCGGACGCGAATTGCCGATCGCCGCTACCTATTGCGCGCACACCGTGCAACTCCCGGCGGAACAAATGCTCGCCTTGGAGCGCCGGGACGATGGCACACTGAACTTTCAACTCACTGCCCGCTCAACGGCCGTGCAAGAAGCGTCTGACTGAACCGCAGGCTAAAACGGCCACTAACGCCCATGGTAAGCAAATGCCACCTGCTGATGAAACATGCGCAAGCATAAACGACGCCCCCCACCCCACACCACGCCCCAGGGCGGGGCTTCCAAGCGGCTCGCTACGCTCGATAGCTCACGGGGCTCCGTTTCTGTTGTTTCACGCTACCATCGGCTTGAACCAAAGTAACCCGACCATGATCGAATCGCCATGACCAGCACCCCCTTCAACCACCGCAACCCCCAGCTCAACCGCCATGGCGAGTTGAACCACCTGCTCAGCACCGACGGGCTCTCGCGCGAAATGCTCACGCGCATCCTCGATACCGCGGTGCCTTTTACTGAAGTCGCCGAGCGCGAGGTAAAAAAAGTGCCCCTGTTGCGCGGCAAAAGCATTTTCAACCTGTTTTTCGAGAATTCCACCCGCACCCGCACCACCTTCGAAATTGCCGCCAAGCGCCTTTCGGCCGACGTCATCAACCTCAACATCAATACCTCCTCGGCGAGCAAAGGCGAAACCCTGATCGATACGGCTGACAATCTAGCCGCCATGCAAGCCGACATGTTCGTGGTGCGCCATGCCGCCAGCGGCGCGCCTTATCTTCTGGCGCAACATCTGGCCGCGACAGGGCAGGATCACATCCACATCATCAACGCCGGTGACGGCCGCCATGCGCATCCCACGCAGGGGCTGCTCGACATGTACACCATCCGGCATTACAAACAGGATTTCACCCAGCTCACCGTGGCCATTGTGGGCGATGTGCTGCACTCGCGCGTGGCGCGCAGCCAGATTCACGCCTTGACCACCCTGGGGGTGCCGGAAGTGCGCGTCATCGGCCCCAAAACGCTCCTGCCCACAGGCATAGAACGCATGGGCGTGCAGGTGTTTCACGACATGAAAGAAGGCCTGCGCGGCGTGGATGTGGTCATGATGCTGCGCCTGCAAAATGAGCGCATGCAAGGCGCCCTGTTGCCCAGCGCGCAGGAATACTTCAAGTCCTACGGCTTAACGCCCGACAAGCTGGCGCTCGCCAAGCCCGCTGCTATCGTCATGCACCCGGGGCCGATGAACCGTGGCGTCGAAATTGATTCAGCGGTGGCCGATGGCGGGCAGGCGGTGATTCTGCCGCAAGTCACTTTTGGAATCGCCGTGCGCATGGCCGTGATGGCGATGCTGGCGGGAGCCTGATATGGACATTCACATCCAGAACGGCCGCCTGATTGACCCCGCCAGCAACACTGACCAAGCGGCCGACGTATTCATCAGTGCAGGGAAAATAGTCGGCGCTGGCGGGACGGCGCCGGACGGCTTTAAGGCCGACAAAGTGCTTGACGCCACCGGCTGCATCGTCTGCCCGGGTCTGATTGATCTTTCCGCCCGCTTAAGGGAACCCGGTTTTGAATACAAAGCCACGCTCGAATCCGAAATGGCGGCCGCTGCCGCAGGCGGCGTCACACGCCTGGCCTGCCCGCCGGACACCGATCCGGTGCTGGATGAACCCGGGCTGGTGGAAATGCTCACCCATCGCGCCCGCCTGCCCGGGTTTGCCCACGTGCACCCCATTGGCGCACTCACCACCCAGCTGGCCGGAAAAAAATTGACCGAGATGGCCGAATTGAGCGAAGCCGGTTGCGTAGCCTTTGGTCAGGCCAATCAAGCCATCATCGACACGCAAGTCTTGCTGCACGCCATGCAATATGCCGCCACGTTCGGTTTTCCGGTGTGGTTGCAAGCGCAAGACCCTTTTCTGGCCAAGCTGGGCGTCGCCCACGACGGCGAAGTCGCTGCCCGCTTGGGGCTGGCGGGCATTCCCGTGGCCGCAGAGACCATTGCCCTGGCCACGCTGTTGCAATTAGCGCGCGAAACCGGCGTACGCCTGCATGTGACGCGCATCTCTTCCGCCGCCGGGGTGGACATGATCGCCGCCGCGCGCGCATCCGGCCTTGCCGTGACCTGTGACACGGCCGTGCATTACCTGCATTTATGCGACCACGACATTGGCTTTTTTAACGCCCACGCCCGGCTTGACCCGCCCTTGCGCGCCCAGCGCGACCGCGATGCGCTGCGCGCGGGTCTGGCCTCCGGCGCCATCACGGCGCTGTGTTCCGACCACACGCCGGTGGATGACGATGGCAAACAAATGCCGTTTGGCGAAGCGGACATCGGCGCCACGGGCCTGGAGCTGTTACTGCCGCTGACCTTGAAGTGGGCAGAAGAAATGCGCCTGCCGCTGGCAACTGCCCTGGCGCGCATCACCTCGGATCCGGCACGCATCATGGGCGTTGATGCCGGTCGCATCGCACCCGGCCTGGCGGCGAATGTCTGCGTCTTTGACCCGGCCGCGAGCTTCCTGGTGAACCGCAACAACCTCAAAAGCCAGGGCAAAAACACGCCCTTCCTTGGCCTGGCGCTGCCAGGCCAAGTGCGTTACACGCTCATTGACGGGTATCTGGCTTATGCCGACGGCAAGTGAGGGAAATCCCGAGGCAATTTCTGCAGCAAGCCCAACCAACCTTTACTCAGATTTACTCAGCGGCCGCCAACTGCGCCAAAGCCGTCGCCAGGCTCACGCCGGCCACCTGCACGCGCTTGGCGCGCGAGGAAGCGCCCGACAGGATGGTGACTGCCGCTTTGGCCACCCCCAGGCGCTGCGCCAGAAAGGCGATCAACGTCGCATTGGCCTGGCCATCGACGGGTTGTGCGTGCAGGCGAATTTTCAGCGCATCCCCATGGAAACCCGCGACCGCCGTTTTTTTTGCCCCCGGCTGAATATGCAACCGGAGTTTGACGCCCTCGGCATCCGCCTGTAACCAGTCCATCCCGCCCCTCATCCGGCCAAAACCACCCAGCGCAGGCGATCCAGGATCATCATGAGCATTTGCAGCAAGAGCAGCAATGCCAGAGGTGACAGATCCACCCCGCCCAGCGGAGGTATCCAGCGCCGAAAGGGTTTTAATACGGGATAGCTCACGGCATTGATCACATCCGCCAATGGGGCATGCGGATTGACCCAGGACAAAATCGCCGAGACCAGCACGGCGGCCAGCAGCACGTAACACGCCATCTTGGCCAGCGCAATGACTGCCAGCATCGCCACCATCAGCACCAGCATAAAAGTCGGCGCTGGCGACACGGCGGCAAGCATCTCTCCCTGGCTATCCAGCCCTGCATTGAGACCCACCGCCAAACCAATGCCCATCCCCTGCACCAGCCAGGCAGCAAAAAGGCTCGCCATATCCAGGCCAAACAAACCCGGCAGCACGCGCCGCAGCGGGCGCACCGCCCAGTCCGTCACGGCAATGACAAATTGCCCGAACGGATTACGGAACGGCGCCTTAACCCATTGCAGGATAAAACGCAGCAAGAAAGCCAGCGACAAAAAACCAGCGGCCGAATCCACCAGAAACATCAAGAGTTGCATCAACATGGCATGGTTATCCCGGAATGACGGTTCTGAAAAAAATCACTGGCCGAACAACTCGCCCAGCGCGCGCCCGCGCGCGTTGGCGGCCTTAACGCCTTGTGCAATGCCCGCGGCCACGCCTTGCGCGGTGAACGTGTCGAGCGCAGCTTCGGTCGTGCCGCCCTTGGACGTTACCCGCTCGCGCAAGGTAGCGATATCTTCACTGCTGTTGGCCGCCAACTGCGCCGCACCGACAAAGGTTTGCACCGTGAGCTGCCGCGCGGCAGCCGCATCCATGCCCAAACCGCGCGCCGCTGATTCAATCGCCTCGATAAAATAAAACACATAGGCCGGCCCGCTGCCTGAAATGGCGGTGACCACATCAATTTGCGCTTCATTGGCCACCCACACCGTCAACCCCACGGCTTGCAGAATTTTTTCCGTTTGCCCGCGTTCGTCATGACTCACGCTGGGGTCGGCAAATAACCCGGCCATGCCTAAGCCGATCAAGGCCGGCGTATTGGGCATGGCGCGCACGATTTTGCTGTAACCCAGCCAGGCCGCCATATCCGCCACGCGCAAACCGGCGGCAATGCTCAACACCACCTGCGTTGTCAGCTTGCCCGCCAAGCCCGCCACGGCGGCTTTCATTTGCTGCGGCTTCACGGCCAACACCAGCACATCGCAATGCAGGGCGGCAGCATCCACGGCGCCCGTCGTACGCACGCCAAAGGTTTCCGCAATCCGCTCACGCGCGGCCGCCACAGGCTCCACCACCTGCATGGCCGCAGCCGCATACCCTTTTTTGATCATGCCGCCCAGCAAAGCCGTGGCCATGTTGCCACCCCCGATAAATGTTATTTTCATGGTGCCTTCCGTTGTCCGTTAATGTTCCGTAATCTGTTCACTGCACTGGCCCGTGTTTGACAAAGCCTCACGCAAGCCGCTATTCACGCGCGCCAAAAATGGCCGTCCCCACGCGTACCATCGTCGCCCCGGCCTGGATCGCCGCTTCCAGGTCATGCGACATGCCCATGGAGAGCGTATCCACCGCCAAGCCATTGCGCTTGAGCCCATCAAATAAAAGCCGCACTTGGCAAAAGCGTTGCAACTGTAAATCAACATCCTCGGTGGGTTCAGGTATTGCCATCAGGCCACGCAAGCATAAACCCGGCAAGGCGGCCACGCGCTGCGCCAGGACAGGCAGCTCGGCCGGCGCGCAACCACTTTTTGTCGCCTCGCCAGAGACATTCACCTGGATGCACACCTGCAAAGGCGGCAAATCCAATGGGCGTTGCGCAGCCAGGCGTTCGGCAATTTTCAAGCGGTCTACCGACTGCACCCATGAAAAGTTCTCCGCCACCAGCCGTGTTTTATTGCTTTGCAAGGGGCCGATAAAATGCCACTCCAGCGATAAAGCCGGATTCAAGCCAGCCAGCGCCGCCACTTTTTCAACGCCTTCTTGCACATAGTTTTCGCCAAAGGCGCGTTGACCGCAGCCTGCCGCTTCCAGCACACTGGCAAGAGGCCAGGTTTTGGATACCGCCAGGAGCTGAACAGCATCGGCAGGCCGCCCCGAATTCGTACACGCGGCTGCGATACGGTTGCGAACTGCTTGCAAGTTGGTTGGGATTGTTGTCATATAACGCCCTGAAAGTATACCGCAGCCCTCACACAGGAAACCCAGGAAACCTACCTTATGGACATTACCGAGCTATTGACCTTTGTCGTGAAAAACAATGCCTCTGACTTGCATCTCTCCGCCGGCCTGCCGCCGATGATCCGGGTGCATGGCGATGTGCGGCGCATCAATCTGCCGCCCATGGAGCACAAGGAAGTGCACAGCATGATTTATGACATCATGAACGACGGTCAACGCAAGGTCTATGAAGAAAACCTGGAGTGCGACTTTTCTTTCGCCGTGCCCAATCTCGCGCGTTTTCGCGTCAATGCCTTCGTGCAAAACCGCGGCGCGGGTGCCGTGATGCGGACCATTCCATCGAAAATCCTCTCGCTGGACGACTTGAAAGCACCGAAAATCTTTGCCGAGCTCGCCGACCAGCCGCGCGGCATTGTGCTGGTCACAGGACCCACGGGCTCGGGCAAGTCCACGACACTGGCGGCCATGGTGAACCACAAAAATGAAAACGAATACGGCCACATCCTGACCGTGGAAGACCCGATCGAATTTGTGCATGAATCGAAGAAATGCCTCATCAATCAGCGTGAAGTCGGCCCCCATACGCTGTCATTCAACAACGCCTTGCGCAGCGCCCTGCGTGAAGACCCGGATGTGATCCTGGTCGGCGAAATGCGCGACCTGGAAACCATCCGCCTGGCGCTGTCGGCGGCGGAAACCGGCCATCTGGTGTTTGGCACCTTGCATACCTCGTCCGCCGCCAAAACCATTGACCGCATCATTGATGTCTTCCCCGCCGCCGAAAAGGAAATGGTGCGCGCCATGTTGTCTGAATCGTTAAAGGCCGTGATCTCGCAAACCTTGTGCAAAAACATCGACGGCACCGGGCGTGTGGCCGCTCACGAGATCATGATAGGCACACCCGCCATTCGCAACCTCATCCGCGAAGCGAAAATTGCCCAGATGTATTCTGCGATTCAAACCGGGCAGCAGTTTGGCATGCAAACACTGGACCAAAACCTGCAGGACCTCATCAAGCGCCGCGTCATTTCGCCTGCGGAAGCGCGTGCCAAAGCGGCCAACAAGGATAACTTTCCTGGCTGACGCCCATGGCAAGCCCATGCCGCCCGCTGATGATGAAAAACGCGAAGGGGCAACGTCAAGGCCCGCCCCCGCCCAGCCGCGGTGCGGCTCAACCAATGCAATGTTTACATCGAGGTAGAAAATGGAACGCGACGAAGGCTTGAATTTCATGCATCAGCTGCTGGGCATGATGATGCAAAAAAAAGGCTCTGACTTATTTGTCACTGCGGGTTTTCCTCCCGCGGTAAAAATTGACGGCAAGCTCACGCCGGTGACTACGCAAGTACTCACGCCGCAACACACCCAAGAGTTGGCGCGCGCCATCATGAACGACAAACAGGCCGCCGCTTTTGAAGAAACCAAAGAGGCCAACTTTGCCATCTCCCCATCCGGCATTGGCCGCTTTCGGGTCAACGCGTTTGTGCAGCAAGGCCGGGTCGGCATGGTGTTGCGGACCATCAATGTGCAAATCCCGGACTTTGATGAGCTGAAATTGCCACCCGTGTTGAAAGACGTGGTGATGACCAAGCGCGGTTTAGTGCTGTTTGTGGGCGGCACCGGCTCGGGAAAATCCACCTCGCTTGCGGCGATGATCGGGTATCGCAACCAGAACAGTTATGGCCACATCATCACCATTGAAGACCCGGTGGAATATGTGCATGAACACAGGAACTGCGTGATTACCCAGCGTGAAGTCGGCGTGGATACAGAGTCCTGGGAAGTGGCCCTGAAGAACACCCTGCGCCAGGCGCCGGATGTGATCCTGATCGGTGAAATTCGTGACCGCGAAACCATGGAACACGCCATTGCCTTCGCCGAAACCGGCCACCTGGCGATGGGTACGCTGCATGCGAACAACTCCAACCAGGCGCTCGACCGTATCATCAATTTCTTCCCCGAAGAGCGCCGCCCGCAGTTGCTCATGGATTTATCGCTGAATTTAAAAGGCATCATCTCGCAACGCCTGATCCCCGTCAAGGAAGGCAAGGGCCGCGCCGCTGCCGTTGAGGTGCTGCTCAACTCTCCGCTCATCTCAGACCTTATCTACAAAGGCGACGTGCATGAGATCAAGGAGATCATGAAAAAATCGCGCGAGCTGGGCATGCAAACCTTTGATCAAGCCTTGTTTGATCTGCATGAAGCCGACCGCATCAGCTACGACAATGCGTTGCGCTTTGCCGATTCAATGAACGAGGTTCGCTTGATGATCAAGCTCCACGGCAAGGCGGCACAAACTCAGGACCTGGATTCCGGTATCAAGCACCTCGATATTGTTTGATACCCATTCAAGCCGCGCTATCCCAGCGCGGCCAAAAACAGTCGCCAGGTTTCCGGATTTCCCACCCACTTGCTGATGCTGTTGCGCAGCAAGTGGCTATGGGTACCCGTGTTGCTGTTCGTCAGCTACCGTCTGGCTGCGTGTATCGCGCCCGCGCCCGGCAAACTTTTGATCGCAGGTTCAGCGTGAAACAACAGAAACG
>DILC01000088.1:63955-86733 GCA_002424865.1 Rhodocyclaceae bacterium UBA5602
GGGGGCGGTTTATGCTTGCGCACGTTTTCATCCTCGCGGTTGGGGCGCTGGCGACCATGCGCGTTACCCCCCGCTAAGCGCCGTGCGTGCCATGCCTTTCTGCCACCATGTCGTCCAGCTTCGCCAAAAGTTCGTCGCTGGCATTTTCTGCCGCTGCAAAAGCGGCATGGATACGATCCTGTACCGCTATGTTCGCCTGCCAGTCATCCGCCATGAGGGTGATGGCTTCCTGCATGCCCTGATGAACGCCGGCATGGGGTTGTGCCAGCGATCCAAAAGCTTTGGTGGCGCGCAAGCCATCGGATTTATTGGTCTTGTCCTGAAGCCAGTGGCCCATGCGGCAATCGTGCGCATTGACGGCGGCCGCTTGCGCTGCTGGAGAGCCGACTCCCGCCTCAGCGGCCAGGTAGGCATGCTGTTTGTAGACAACGTGATCGACCTTGGCCAACGATGCAAAGCTCACGTCATGCACATAGCTGATGCGCCGCAGGGATTCGCGGGCTGAACTGGCAAAGGCTTCGAACTGCCCCTCCAGATTGCCCACGCTGCTCTTGGATGCGTGTGCCATGGCCTTCATTTCAGTGACGTCATCCAGCATGCGGCGGGTTTCGTCAAGCAAGGCGGTCATGACCTGGCTGATGCGCTCTGAGGCCTTGATGGTGTTCTCTGCCAGCTTGCGCACTTCATCCGCGACCACGGCAAAACCACGGCCATGTTCGCCAGCACGAGCCGCCTCAATCGCGGCGTTCAAGGCCAGCAGGTTGGTCTGGTCAGCCACACTCTTGATCAAGGCGACCGTGCCGGTAATCTCATCCGCACGGGCATTGAGTTCTTCTATCGAGACGCTGGTGGTATCTACCTTGTCGGCAATATGGTTAAGATCGCTTGCGACTTGCCCCATGGAGGAGCGGCTGCCCTCGGCTTCAGCCGCCATTTTCCCAGCAATCGCTTCGAGATGGTCGGTGGCCTCGGTGATGTTGGCCAGATCCGCCTGGTTGGTGCGCAGGTTGCGCACCAGATTGGTGGAGTTGAGCTGGCCCAGGCGAGAAAGCAAGCGATTTTTCAGCTGCATTTGTTGATTCTCGCGCAGTGCCGCCAAGGAGTCATGGGCATGCTCCAGCGCTTCGCGGAACACGCCATGCAAACCAACCGGGAAAGGCGCGCGAAAATACTGCCCGCGACCTGCATAGGCAAGAGAAGTGGCCTGCTCGCGAAAGCATGTTTCGAGCTGGTCCAGCATGTCGTTGATGCCCCAGCAGATGTCCGCCAGTTCACTTTTTTCATCAATAGGGACAATGCGGCGGGTCACGCGGCCCTGGGCAACTTCGTGCACGATGGTGGCGATTTCCTCCAACGGCCGCCGACGGATGGCTGCTGCACGCAACCAGACGATGCTGCCTGCGCTACCCATGAGCGGCAACAAGCCAAAGCCGACCGCTTCCTGTCCGGTCCAGCTGCTCAGGGCATAAGCAGCTACGGTCGCCGCGATCAGCAGCAGATTGAGCAGCAGCAGCGGAAACGCGGGGCTAGAGCGAAAGGATGAATTCTTCATAGCTCACTCCTTTCTGTGTCAGGACATTCACCAACCAGTTAAGCGAAGCCGCACAGGCATCGCGGGAACCAGCCTTTTGTTCTTCGGCCAACATGGCGCGATAGACTTCAGCCATCATGTCCACTGCGCTGCGCGTGGGCTGGCGCCGCACGGAAAAATAGCCGGTAACGCTGCCCTGTGCATCGTAGTCCGGCGTGATGTTGGCGAAGACCCAATAAAAACTGCCATCCTTGGCCATATTCTTGACATAGGCACAGCACTCTTTTTTGGCGCCGATGGTATCCCACAGAAACTTGAACACGCCACGCGGCATGTCAGGGTGGCGGATGATATTGTGCTGCGTGCCCAGCAATTCTGTCGGCGAGTAGCCGGAAAACTCGACAAAAATGCGGTTGCCATACGTGATGCGGCCCTTGAGGTCGGTCTTGGAGACGATGAAGTCCTCCTCGCGCATCAACTTCTCCCGACTTGTGGGTTGAATGTTGGGTTTCATGCTCTCCTTGTCCGCGGGCTCTTGAGCGCGCTTGTGATGATCATTGTGGTGATTATTTTCCGCGCAGGCTGCCCGCGATGACGTTGATGTTGTACAGCCTGCACTCAAGCGCGCCATTGTAAAGCGGAATCTTGCGTGAAGTTTGCAGGCGGATGAGTTTGGGCAACTGGGTATCAGCAGACAAAAACCAGCAACCCCAACCCTGGAAGCGCCGCTTGAGCGCATCCCCCAGCAGCGGATAAAATGCCGCCAGCTCCTCCGCGCTGCCCAGGCGCTCGCCATACGGAGGGTTTGCCACCATCACGCCGCTGGCCGCAGGTGCGGTGCGCTTGAGGACATCGGCTTGTTCCAGTTCAACGAGCCCTTCCATCCCGGCATGCGCCAGATTTTGCTGCGTGCGGTTGACCGCATCGGCATCCATGTCGCTGCCGAAAATCTGCAGGCCGCCTTGCGCGGGCACTTCGCGCCGACGCCCTGCCGCTTCCCGTTGCAGGCTGCGCCATAGCGTTGGGTTAAATGCCTGGTGATGTTCAAAACCAAAGCCGCCCGGCTCGCGCGATAAACCCGGCGCATCATCCAGGGCGATTTGCGCGGCTTCCAACAAGAACGTACCGCTCCCGCACATCGGGTCAAGCAGCGGCATGCCGGGCTGCCAGCCGGCCAAGCGCAAAATGCCTGCGGCCAGGTTTTCTTTTAACGGCGCGCCCACCTTGGCCAGCTTGTGTCCACGCAGATACAACGGCTCGCCCGAGGTATCGAGATACAGTGTCGCGTTGCGATCGGTCAGGAACACATGAATGCGCACTTCGGGGTTTTTGGTATTCACGCTGGGGCGGCGGCTGGTCTCGGCGCGAAAGCGGTCGCACACCGCATCTTTCACTTTCAGGGTGATGAATTCCAGGCTTTTCAAGGGCGACTTGATCGCTGTGACATACACCCGAATCGAGCGATCAACCGAAAACAGCTGCTGCCAGGCGGTGCGGTAGGCGAGTTGATAAATATCCGCCTCATTGCGATAGTCGGCGCTGGCGACACGGCGTAAAAGCCGCGTGGCAATGCGCGATTCGAGGTTCACGCGGTACTCGAACGCCAAGTCGCCGCTGGCCGCAACGCCACCTGGCACGCGCGCCACATAACTGCCGCCACAGGCGGTTAAATCCTCCGCCAAGAGTTCTTCCAGGCCACGCGGGCAAGTTGCAAAATAGGCATTCATCAGCAGGATTGCTTTCAAAAAGAAGGTTTGACGACCACCAGAATACAAATGGCGACCAGCGCGACCACCGGCACTTCATTAAACCAGCGAAACCACACATGCCCATGCGGCGTCTTGCCCGCAACGCATCGCGCCAGCAGACGGCCACACCAGAAGTGATAGGCTGCGAGCAGGGTCACCAAGGCGGTTTTGGCATGCAGCCAGCCACCCGAAAAGCCGAAGCCGAACCACAACCAGAAGCCCAGGCCTATCGCCAGCACAGCAATCGGCGTGACAAAGCGATACAGTTTTTTGGCCATGAGCAGCAAGCGCTGATATTCAGCCGACTGCGTGTCCGCCACCATGGCGAGATTGACAAAAATGCGCGGCAAATAGAACAGGCCGGCAAACCAGCTCACAACGAAAACAAGATGAAACGCTTTTATCCAGAGCATGCGGAGTCCTTATTTTTCCTTTATTTTCCTTATTTCTTCCTGATTCCCGATTCAACCGTCGGATAGCGCAAGAAGAAACCCAGCTCGCGCTGCATACGCGCATTGTCCAGCTGGCGCGATTCGCGCATGAATGACCATTGCATGGGCGAGACCGCCTGCTTGACCTCTTCCCGCGCCAAACGCGGCGCTCTGGGCAAGGAGAATTCATCCGCCAGCAGATCAAACCACTCGCCCATTTTCAGCGCGGAATCATCGCAAATGTTATACGCCCGATTAGGCCGCCCGCGCCGCAAGGCAGCCAGGCAAGCCCTGCCCAAATCCAGCGCGTGAATATGGTTGGTGTAACTGTCCTGGCCTGGCAAAAACAGCGGCAAACCCTCGCGCAAGCGCGCCAGCGGCAAGCGATCCGCCGCATAAATGCCCGGCGCGCGCAGGATGCTGACGCAGCAAGCGCGCGCCCTAAGCGCGCATCTGCCGCCCCTGGCGTACCGCGCGGGATTCGGCTTGCGGTATCGCACAGATGGCGGCCGGGGTATCTGCTTGATTGTCGGCACAAGCCCGCGCAACTGCCTTTCCGCATCCATGCGCCGTATCGCCCGAGCCGACTTTTTTCCTTGCCGCGCAGCCTCTGCCGCATTCGCCCTATTTCGCATGCCGCCCCGCACGGCGCCCAATGCCTCGCCCACCCGTCCGCCCTGATGGTCGCCATAGATGCCCGCCGTACTGATGTACACCCAGCGCCGTGGTAGACTTTTCCCCCGCCGCAATGCGCTGATCAAGCGTTGCGTGCGGGTGTCGCGCAAGCCATCTGCCGGCGGTGGCGCACTGTGCAGCACCGCATCGGCCAAGCCAGCCAGCCGGTGCAGCGTTGCGGGTTGATCCAGGTCCCCCAGCACTTGCCGCACGCCCAGCACCGCCAAGCCGGGATCCTTCACGCGCACTAACGCCAGCACCTGCCAGCGTTGCAGCAACTGTGGAAGAATGCGGCGCACCACATCACCGCAACCGATGACCAATAAGCGCCGGCGCACGACGCCCCCTGGGGGCACTTTTGCCGCACGAACCATCTCTAACCAAGCCTTTTCATATCGAGTGATTATCGCATGTCATCCACGCATACCCTCTCCGTCACGCTGTCCCCCGGCGGACAAAGTTTTTTGACTTCCGGTGAAGAAACGCTCTTGCAAGCCGCCCTGGATGCAGGCTATGCCTTGCCCTATGGCTGCCGCAACGGCGCCTGCGGCTCATGCAAGGGCAAGGTGCTGGAAGGCTTGGTCGATCATGGCGCGAGTCAAGCGACGGCGCTATCGATGGCGGATCGCGCCGCCAACTACGCGCTATTCTGTTGCGCCAAACCGCTCACGGACGTTGTGCTGGCCTGCCGGGAAGTCGCCAGCGTCACTGACATGCCGGTCAAAACCCTGCCCTGCCGCGTGGAAAAAATGGATCGTCTGGCCAGTGACGTGATGATCCTGACCTTAAAACTCCCTGTGCATGAACAACTGCAATTCCTGCCCGGCCAGTACATCGAGTTTTTGTGGAAAGACGGCAAAACGCGCGCCTTTTCCATCGCCAACCCGCCCAGGGATGACAGGCCCGACGGCCTGAAAACCGAGCCTGTCCCGGCAGTCCAGGCCAGCGCCACGCCGACGAACCTGCTGCTTGAATTGCATATCCGCCACGTTGCGGGTGGCGAATTCACTTCGCATGTGTTCCAGCACATGAAGGTCAAGGACATCCTGCGCCTGCGTGGCCCCTTGGGCACATTCTTCCTGCGCGAAACCCCGGGTGAAAATCCCGCCAAACCCATCATTTTCATCGCCGGTGGCACGGGCTTTGCGCCCATCAAGAGCATCATCGAACAGACACTCAGCCGCGACAAGCAACATGGCCAACTGCGGCCGATGACGCTTTACTGGGGCGCACGCAACCGTGCGGGCTTGTATCTGCATGAACTGGCGGAACGCTGGGCAGCGGCGCATGAGCACATCCGCTATGTGCCCGTGCTCTCTGAACCCGCCGCAACAGATCACTGGACAGGCCGCACGGGGCTGGTGCATCAGGCAGTGCTGGAAGATATGCCAACGCTTGGCCCGTTTCAGGTTTATGCCTGCGGCGCACCGGCGATGGTGGAGGCAGCGCAACGCGATTTCATCGCGCACGGATTGCCTGCTGAAGCGTTTTTTGCGGATGCATTTACGTTTGCGAACAGGCCAAACTGATTTTTCGCCATTTCGCCGTCCAGCGCCCCCATAGGGCCATCCATAGGCCACCCCATTTTGCCGCACAACCCACACCTTTCGCCTGTCCGGATACGGATTCAACCTGCAAACCGCCGTTTTCCGCTGCCAATGTTGTTGAACCGCTGATGCATACCGAACTTTTCCTCTTTTGCTTGCCTCACCTGCCGGGTGATTCCACGACGCGTCCAGCGGCGGTTTCCAGGTTCAAAGAGCCTGTCGCGCCTGACTTTTCTCCCGCATAATCCGCCCTGCGCCATCGCACTATCCGGGAAAATCACATGTTTTTTATCGAATCCTTACTGGCCACGCTATCGCACTGGGTCTGGGGTCCGCCCATGCTGACCTTGCTCGTCGGCACCGGGCTTTATTTGACGGTCATTTTAAAGGGCATGCAGTTTCGCGCCCTGCCGCATGCCTTGCGGCTCATTTTCCATAAAGACCACGGCCATGCAGGCGACATCAGCCACTTTGCCGCCCTTATGACTGCCCTGGCTGCGACCGTCGGCATCGGCAACATCGTTGGTGTGGCCACCGCCATTACACTGGGCGGCCCGGGAGCGGTGTTTTGGATGTGGATGACAGGTTTAGTTGGCATGGCCACCAAATATTCCGAAGCGGTACTTGCCGTGAAATATCGCGAGAAAGGCCCGCACGGCATGCGCGGCGGGCCGATGTATTACCTAGCCAATGGCGCGGGCTTGCCCAGGCTCGGCTGGCTGTTTGCCTTCTTCACCGCCCTTGCCACTTTCGGTATTGGCAATATGACACAAGCCAATGCCACGGCAAAAATCTTGCAGAGCACCTTCCACATTGACCCGTTAATTACCGGCCTTGTGTTAATGGTGCTCACCGGCCTGGTCATTCTCGGTGGCATCAAGTCGATTGGCCGGTTCAGTTCTTTACTCGTTCCCTTCATGATTCTTGGTTATGTGGGCGGCGGGCTGTGGGTGTTGGCGCTAAATGCCAGCGAAATCCCGCACGCCTTTGCGCTCATCTTTGGCCACGCGTTTTCCGGCTCTGCGGCTACGGGTGGCTTCGCGGGCGCGACTTTGGCCGCAGCCATGCGCTACGGCATCGCGCGTGGCGTTTTCTCCAATGAATCAGGCCTGGGCTCCGCGCCCATTGCCGCCGCCGCCGCACGCACGCAAGACCCGGTAAAGCAAGCGCTGGTCAGCATGACACAAACCTTCATCGACACCTTGGTGGTGTGCACCATGACGGCGCTCGTGATTTTGACGTCAACCGCCTGGACGCAAGGTGTCCCGGCCAGCGAACTCACCAGCGCCAGCTTTGGGCAAACCCTGGGCCAGAGCGGTGCGGTTCTCGTCGCCATCGCAACCGCTTTATTTGCTTATTCCACGTTAATTGGCTGGAACTACTACGGCGAAAAAGCCATCGAGTACATTTTCGGCCCCAAAGCCATTCCCTCCTACCGCGTGATCTTTGTCGCACTCGTGATTGTGGGCAGTTTAACCAGCCTGGAATTTGTCTGGAATTTTTCTGACCTCATGAATGGCCTGATGGCCGTCCCTAATTTGATCGCCTTGCTGATTCTCTCACCCGTCATACGGCGGGAAACCGAACGGTATTTCAACGGGAAAAAACATGGCTAAAGCCGCTGCACCTGCCGCCGCAATTCATCGGGGCGCCTGGCGCAACCGCTGGACATTTGTTCTTGCCACAGCAGGCTCGGCCATCGGCTTGGGCAATATCTGGAAGTTCCCTTACATGACCGGGATGAATGGCGGCAGTGCCTTTGTCCTGGTCTATCTGTTGTGTATTGCCTTGGTCGGCATTCCGCTCATGATGTGTGAAATCATGCTCGGACGGAGGGCCCAGCGTAATCCTGTCGACGGCATGGCCTACCTTGCCCACGAAGCCGGCCAATCCCGCCAGTGGCGCTGGGTTGGCATTTCCGGCGTCCTGGCCGGCATTTTGATTCTCGGTTTTTACAGCGTGATCGCGGGCTGGGTGCTCGATTACATGGTCCGTGCAGCCAGCGGCGCCTTTCAAGGCATGGATGGCGCCAGCGCAAAGCTGCAGTTTGAAATCTTTTTGACCAAACCACTCAACCTGATCCTCTGGCATACCCTGTTTCTTGGCGTCACCCTGGCCGTGGCCTCGCGTGGCCTGAATGCCGGATTAGAAAAAGCCAACCTCATCATGATGCCAGCGCTGTTCGCCATTGTCTTGCTCATGGTGGGTTACAGCATGGCAGTGGGCAACTTCACCGCATCCGCACGCTTCATGTTTTCGCCCAACTTTTCGCTTATCACGCCCACCGCAGTCCTGTCCGCTTTAGGCCATGCTTTTTTCACGCTGAGTATCGGCATGGGCGCAGTGATGGCCTATGGCTCTTATCTTGGCCGCCATATCTCCATTGCGCGCACCACTTTGTATATTGCCCTGGCCGACACCGCCATTGGCTTACTGGCCGGATTAGCCATATTCTCCCTGGTCTTCGCCAATGGCTTAACGCCCACCGCGGGGCCCGGATTGATTTTCCAAACCCTGCCGATTGCCTTTGGCGCCATGCCGGGGGGCGACTTCATGGGCATGCTGTTTTTCATACTGGTTGCTTTTGCCGCCTGGACTTCAGCGCTTTCACTGGTCGAACCGGCGATTGCATGGATCACAGAAAATTCCAGCATCACACGCAAAGAAGCCACCGGCTTGATTGGCCTGATCGACTGGTTGCTGGGCGTAGCCGTCGCTTTATCGTTTAACCTGTGGGCGGACTTCAAGCCCTTTGCCGGGCTGAACCTGTTTAGCCTGCTCGATAAACTGACCACCCATGTTTTGCTGCCTTTGGGTGGCCTGGCCATGGCTATTTTTGCAGGCTGGGTGATGAAAACAGCCCACGTTGCTGACGAGCTCGGTTTAAAACCGCGCTTTTACCCGCTCTGGCGGTTTGCGATCCGCTATATCTCGCCCCTGGCGATTATCCTTATTTTTGCTTATCCCTTAACGTGAAACCGTCTCGTGAAACACTTCAATCTGCGCGCCACTTTAATTGTCGGGCGTAACGAGCAGGTGGTCACCTCCCCCAAGCGGGGGCGAGGCGGGAATTCGCGACGCAAGCTGGAAGGGGGCGGGCCTTGATGCTGCCTTTCGCGTGTTTCATCATCTGCGGGTAGAATTTACTTGCCATGAGCGTTAGGTTGGCTGGCTATCGCAATCCCGCCTTGCAACAAGAAAAAAGCAGCCAAGCAAAACGCCGACCCTGCAAAAGACAGGGTCGGCTTTAATGGCAACCGGTCAACCGCTGGGCTAAATTACTTCGCGCCGGCCAGAATCCATTTCACCAAAGTTTTAGCGTCCTTATCACTCACGGCGGCGTTAGGCGGCATGGGGATCGCACCCCAAACACCGGAGCCGCCTTTTTTAACCTTGTCAGCCAATTTAGCTTCGGCCGTTTTATCGCCAGCATATTTCTTGGCCACATCCTGGTAAGCCGGGCCAACCAATTTTTTATCCACTGCGTGACAAGCCATGCAACCACTCTTGGTTGCCAAATCCTTCTCGCCTGCGGCAAAAACGGAAGCGGAAGACAAAACACCCAAGGCAATTACAGTTGAAGCGATGACAACTTTCATCTTGACCTTCCTTAAAAGAGAATAAATTTTTTAGTCTTTTGATTCTAGCCCAAATAAAACCACGCTGCCCTGCCGTTCTTACAAACCGTTGCACTTTATGTACAGCGCCATGGGAGCGGATTTATCTCTCCTTTCGCCGTATCACCAGCACCGACTTTTCTCCGCAACGTGATCCAGAAACAAAAAACCCAACCCTGACCGGTTGGGTTTGCAAAAATGGTGGGCCCAGCTGGACTTGAACCAGCGACCAATCGATTATGAGTCGACTGCTCTAACCAACTGAGCTATGGGCCCGTAAAACGCGGTATTGTGCAGGTCTATGCAAACTGCAGGGACAGCATTCTAACGGGGTAATGCCTGTTGTGCCTGCCCCGTTGCGTCGGCATCAAGTCTCTGAATCCAAAAAGCTGCGCAGTTTTTCCGAGCGCGTCGGATGACGCAGTTTGCGCAGTGCCTTGGCTTCAATTTGACGAATCCGCTCGCGCGTCACGTCAAACTGCTTGCCCACTTCCTCCAGGGTGTGGTCGGTATTCATTTCGATGCCAAACCGCATGCGCAACACCTTGGCTTCACGCGGGGTGAGGCTGTCGAGAATTTCTTTCGTCACGTCGCGCAGACTGGAAAACAGCGCGGCTTCATTGGGCAGCAAGGTGCCTTGATCTTCGATAAAGTCGCCCAGGTGTGAATCGTCATCGTCACCAATCGGCGTTTCCATGGAGATCGGCTCTTTGGAAATCTTGAGGATCTTGCGCACCTTATCCTCGGGCATTTCCATTTTCTCGGCCAGCACCGCGGGTAAAGGCTCGTGCCCCGTCTCTTGCAGGATCTGGCGGCTGATGCGATTCATCTTGTTGATGGTCTCGATCATATGCACCGGGATACGGATCGTGCGCGCCTGATCGGCAATGGAGCGGGTGATGGCCTGGCGAATCCACCAGGTGGCATAGGTCGAAAACTTGTAACCACGGCGGTATTCGAACTTATCCACGGCTTTCATCAGGCCGATATTGCCTTCCTGAATCAAGTCCAGGAATTGCAAACCGCGATTGGTGTATTTTTTGGCGATGGAGATCACCAGGCGCAAGTTCGCTTCCGTCATTTCACGCTTGGCACGACGCGCCTTGGCCTCCCCGGTGGACATCTGTTTATTGATGTCTTTCAATTCCTTCAATGGGATACCTGTGCGGTCCTGCAACTCAATAATCTTGTGCTGCTCTTCCATCACGTTCGGCGCATTACGCGTCAGCAAAGCGGCATAAGGCTTGCCTGATTGAATCTCGCGCTTGACCCATTCCATGTCGACTTCATTGCCAGGAAAGGACTTGATGAAGTGCTGACGTGGCATGTGCGATTTATCCACGCAGAAATGCAGGATTTTGCGCTCATGGGCACGCACGGCATCGACAATGCTGCGCACGGAACCACACAGCCGTTCAATCGTCTTGGCGGTAAAGCGGATATTCAATAACTCATCGGCAATCTGCTTTTTGATGCGCAGATAGCTTTTATCTTCCGAGCCTTTTTTGACCAGCGTCTGCTGCAATTTGGTGTACAGCGCTTGAATGAGGGAGAAGCGCTCCAAAGCCTCTTGCTTCATCTTCAACAAAGACGCGGGCACCGCGCTACCACCGTCATCGCCATCACCAAAGTCTTCTTCAACCTCTTCTTCAGCCACTGCACCGAACTCTTCTTCAGGTGCATTCGGGTCAATTAGACCGTCGATGAGCTCATCAATGCGCATCTCATCGCGCGCCACGCGCGCGGCCATGTCCAGCATGGCCGCAATGGTAGTCGGACAGGCAGAAATGGCCATCACCATGTGCTTTAAGCCGTCTTCGATGCGCTTGGCGATCTCGATTTCGCTCTCCCGCGTCAAGAGGCCTACCGTGCCCATTTCGCGCATGTACATACGCACGGGGTCGGTTGTCCGGCCAAATTCAGAATCCACATTGGACAAGGCTTGTTCGGCCTGCTCTTCAACCTCTTCCGCATCCACAGGCGCAGGCGTGGTTTGGTTGAGCAGCATGTCTTCAACGGCCGGCGCCTCGTCAAACACCTGAATTGCCATATCAGCGAAAGTGGCGATAATGGACTCAATCTGCTCGGCATCCACCAGCTCATCCGGCAGATGGTCGTTAATTTCGGCGTAAGTCAAATAGCCGCGCTCTTTGCCCAGCGCAATCAGGAGCTTCAAGCGGCTACGCTTGGCATCAATATCCAGCGGCGCGGCTTCCGGCGCAATGATCAGTTTTTCCTTGCTCTTGCGTCCGCGACCCTTGGCCGCCTCTGTAGGCTGCGACGCCACCTTGGATGCCGCTTGTGCTTTAACCACAGGAGCAGCCACCTCGGCAGGTGCGCTCACAGTTTTAGATTTGCTCTTTGTCGTGGTGGTTTTATTTGGCATGGTAATCCTCGGCTAGAATGCAACGGCGCAACAAGAAATAATAAAAAGCAATAATAAAAAGCAATAAAAACGAAGCACTAAGAATGAAGCAGCAACCAGAAACAGAAACAGAAACAACCAAAAATCCAGCGCAGCAGATTCTGTTCCGCGTCCATTCCGGATTTTCAATGGCTATGCCTGCTCTTCGCATCCACATCCACCCGGCAGCGCTAATCCGTCAATAAATGATTGCAAAAACAAGGCACTGAGTACACGCTTTCAAACTCACTGCACCACTTGAAATAAAGAAAATAAAGAAGCGGCGGAACCCGCGATTATACCAGAGTAGCCCTCTAACTGCGCCATCATGTCTCATGATCCACATCCCGCTGCTTTCGTGTTTTTTTGACCAGCAATTCAGCCAATCGTTGCTTTTGCTCTGCATTTAATCCATGCCGCGCCTCTGCGGTAAGCTGCTCAATTTCACCCGTGAGCAGAGCTTGCTGCATGTGTGCGATAGCATCATTAAAAACCGCCTCCAAAGCCAACGCATCCGGCGTCTCTTCACTCGCTGCCGCCATCTCAGCCACTAGCGCTTCATGGGCTGAGCCGCGAAAGAATTCAAGCATGCCTCCCAAGCCACAAGCCGCCAATTCACCCTGGCTCACCGCATGCGCAATCAGTGCCAGGGCCGCGCCGGCGGGCTGTTCCTCATCCAGCAGATTTAACGGCAACTGAGCCGCCCAGGTTGGCTTGTGCAGAACGATGGCAAGCAACTTATGTTCGATACTGGAAGGCGCAGGGCGCTGCTTCATTTGCGCTGGCGCATAGCGGCTACGGGCGAGCGGCTTTAAGCCGCATTGCGCTTCCACCTCGGCTTGGGATAGCTGGGCACGTGCCGCAATTTCTTTCACAATCTGGATTCTTAAAATCGGTGCGGAAATTTTTTGCAGCAAGGGCTTGGCTTCATGCACAAGCTTTGCGCGATTTTCCGCTGTCACCGGCGGGTTGTTTTTAATCAACTCGCGCACTAAAAATTCAGACAAGCGCGTAGCGTTCCTGGTGTGATGGATAAAAGCCTCTTTGCCGTGCTCGCGGATAAATTCGTCAGGATCCTGCTTGCCCGGCATCTGCAAAATCTCCACCGTTTTATTGTCCGCCAGATGCGCCAGACTCACCTCCATCGCGCGCCAGGCGGCACGGTCCCCTGCGCTGTCGCGGTCAAAGCAAAACACCACGCGGCTGGCCAGCTTTAACAACTTTTGCACGTTAGCATCCGTTGCCGCCGTGCCCAAAGTGGCGACCACATGCTCCACCCCGTGCTGCGCCAAACCGACAACATCCATATATCCCTCAACCACCAGCACCGTGTCGTGCTCCTGTATCGCCCGGCGCGCTTGTGGCAGGCCATACAGTTCGCGCCCTTTTTCAAACAAGGGCGTCTCTGGCGAATTAAGATATTTTGGCTCGCCGTCGCCAATCACCCGTCCGCCAAAACCGATCACATTGCTGCGCTGATCAAGAATCGGAAACATCACCCGATCACGAAACCGATCATAGCGCCGCCCTTGCTCATTGCTGATCACCAGACCACACTCAACCAAAGCATCGTCGTTATAGTCAGAAAATACCTGCTGCAAACCCTGCCAGCCATCGGGCGCATAACCCAGACCAAACTTGGCCGCAATCCCGCCCGTGAGCCCGCGGGCGCGGAGGTATTCCACCGCTTTGGGAGATATTTTTAGCTGCTCGCGATAAAAATGCATTGCCCGCGCCATTAACTCCGTCAGCGGCGCTTTTTTCAGCTGCACATGGCGATGCCGCTCCGTGCGCGGCACGGTTAAACCGACAGAGGCCGCGAGTTCCTCGATCGCATCGACAAAACCAACGCCCGAATATTGCATGACAAAACCGATCGCGCTGCCATGCGCGCCGCAGCCAAAACAGTGATAAAACTGCTTGCCAGGACTGACGGTAAATGAAGGCGTTTTTTCTGAATGAAACGGGCAGCACGCACTGTAATTCGCGCCGCCTTTGCGCAAGGGCACGTAGCGCTCCACCACGTCGACAATATCGACGCGGGCAAGCAGTTCTTGAACAAAGCTGTCGGGGATCACGTGGATATTATGCGCCGAACAGGACAAAAGGCGCCACCCGCGGCACATCTGATGTGAAGCGATGCGGCAGGCACAAACACCAGGTAACAAAAAGAAGACGCAGAAGACGCATCAATGCCGATGCAAACAGCCGCCCTTGCCGCCACAGCAAATACAGCAGGCCCGGTCAGCTCGCTTTACAGTGCGCCCAGCTTGGCTTTCACCAATCGGGAAACTTCACCCATGTCGGCACGCCCTGCCAATTGCGGCTTGAGATGTGCAATCACTTTCCCCATGTCGCCGGGCGCCACAGCGCTTACGGCTTCTAGCGCTGCGTTGATGATGGCTTCAATTTCATCTGCGCCCATGACTTGTGGCATGTAAGTCGAGAGCACTTCCGCCTCCAGCTTTTCAGCATCGGCCAAGTCCTGACGCTTGGCCGCCTCGTATTGCGTTATCGAGTCCTTGCGCTGCTTGAGCATTTTTTCGATCACGGCGATCACGCCTTGATCGTCCAGCTCAATGCGCGCATCCACCTGCTTTTGCTTAATCGCTGCGAGCAACAGCGAGAGCGTATCTTTACGCGCGCGCTCGCCCGCTTTCATCGCCACCTTCCAATCATTGCCTATACGCTCTTTAAGGCTCATATTCATTTTAAAATTCCGACAAAGAAGGACAAAAACCGCCTAACGGCGGTATGTTGTTTGCTGCCTTTTGAAGCCTTGCCACTTATTGCAAAATGGCAAAAACCAGCTTTACCAGCGACCGATGTTACAGCGCGGTTACATTGCGGTTGCAGTGCGCTTACACTACCCTGCCACTTGCGAGACACGCAAGAGACCCGCAGTTGAAGCGCATTGGATCAATAAAGCTTTGGTGGCAACAGTTGGCTGCTGATGCGTTTTTTATGGCGCTTCACAGCGGCAGCAGCTTTACGCTTGCGCTCGGAAGTGGGCTTTTCATAAAAAGTACGCGCACGCAATTCGGTGAGCAGACCTACTTTTTCAATAGTGCGCTTGAAGCGGCGAACAGCAACTTCGAAAGGCTCATTTTCTTTTACACGAATACCAGGCATTGCAGTGACCTTGATAAGACAAAGAGGCGTGCATTCTAAAGAATTTCAAACGAATGTCAAAGGCTATGTGCGGTTTGCAATGCAAAGCTCCGGGTAGAATCTCACTGATGCGTATTTTAGGCATTGAATCCTCTTGCGATGAAACCGGCTTGGCGCTCTTTGACACTGAGCGCGGCCTGCTCGCGCACGCCGTGCACAGCCAGGTCGCCATGCACGAAACCTATGGCGGCGTGGTGCCTGAATTGGCCTCTCGCGACCATATCCGGCGGCTAATCCCCTTACTCGCCCAAGTGCTCACCGAGAGCCGGTGCACACGCGCCGACATTGACGCGATTGCCTATACCGCAGGCCCCGGCTTGGCAGGCGCCTTGCTGGTGGGCGCGAGCTTTGCCGAGTCCCTCGGTCAAGCGCTCGGCATTCCCGCCTTGCCCGTGCATCACCTCGAAGGCCATTTGCTCTCTCCACTTTTAGCCGAGGACGCACCGGCTTTTCCATTCATTGCGCTACTGGTCTCCGGCGGCCATACTCAACTCATGTGCGTCACCGACGTGGGCGAGTATGAATTGTTGGGTGAGTCGCTGGATGACGCGGCTGGTGAAGCCTTTGACAAAACCGCCAAACTGCTGAATCTTGGCTATCCTGGCGGACCGGCGCTGGCCAAGCTGGCCGCAACGGGAAAGCCCGGGCACTTTAAATTACCGCGCCCCATGCTGCACAGCGGCGATTTGTCGTTTAGTTTTTCCGGCCTCAAAACAGCGGTATTAACGCTCGTGCGTAGCGACACATTTACTGCGGCAGATCGCGCCGATCTGGCCGCTGAATTCCAGGAAGCCGTGACCGAAGTGATTGCTGCCAAAGCGCTGATGGCGTGCCGCCAGCGCCGACTTTTCCGCTTGGTAGTGGCAGGCGGCGTAGGGGCTAACCTGCGCTTGCGCGAGCGGCTCGACGCAACGCTGGCTGCCGCTGGCGGGCGCGTGTTTTATCCCGAACTGGATTTATGCACCGATAACGGCGCGATGATTGCCTTTTGTGGTGCGCAACGCTTGCTCAAGGACATGCGCACCCCCTCCCGCAAACCGATGACGGCACCCCTGCCGCAGGGTGCATTTGTCATCCGCCCCCGATGGCCGCTTGACGAGTTACGTTAGCGCTCAACCATTTTTTTGCTCATCGGCTGCCTGGCCCGGCTTTGGCTCGGACAACACGGCCGACGGATTCAGGCGCCTCCCGCCCAGACGGCTCTCTGTCCCGGCCAATAACTTTTGAATGTTGGGGCGATGCCGCAATATGAGCACCACCGACATAAAGGACACCGCCAAAACCACCGCCACCGGCTCATGCCGCACCATGGCAAAAAAGGGCGCCACGGCTGCGGCAACCAGAGCCGCCAATGAGGAATAACGTGACAACCGTGCGACCAGCAACCACACCACGGCCACCGCCGCACCTAAAAGCAGCGAAAACCCGCACAACACGCCCAGCGCCGTCGCCACGCCTTTGCCGCCCTTGAATTTAAGCGTGGCGGGGAATACATGGCCAATAAAGGCAGCAACCCCGGCTGCAGCGATCAACACTATTCTGCCATCCTCTGGCGTTGCGGAAAAAATGTACGCCGCAAGCAACATCGCCACCCACCCCTTGGCGGCATCCCCCAGCAGCGTCAAGGCAGCGGCAAACTTGTTGCCCGTGCGCAACACATTGGTAGCCCCCGGATTGCCTGAGCCAAAACTGCGCGGGTCGGCCAGGCCAAACAGGCGCGAGACAATCACCGCAAACGGCAAGGAACCAAAAAAATAACCCAGCAGGCAGGCTAAACCTATGTCCATATGAAAACTCCCTAGAATGGCGAAATTCTAAACCGGGGGCGCAGGGTGGATTTGATTTTTATCGAAGAGATGCGGGTCGATGCGCGCGTGGGCATTTTCGAGCGGGAAAAAATCGCACCGCAAACGCTGGAGATCAACCTGACCTTCGGCGTGCCGGATGAAGCGGCGCAGAACGACGACATCACACGCACCATCCGTTATGACGAAGTCATTGAGCGCATCCGGGGGGAGCTGGCCACGCGCCACTTCAATTTGCTCGAAACGCTGGGTGAATATGTCATTGACCTGTTGCTCGATGAGTTCGGCTCGCCCTGGGTCAGGATCAGCATCGCCAAGCTGGGCATCATGAAAGACGTGCGCCGCGTCGGCGTGCAGATCGAACGCTCACGCAAAACGGGCTAACGCCCTGGCCAATCACCCGCGCGGATGATGCTGTTGATGCAATAGCTTGAGCCGCTCGCGCGCCACGTGGGTGTAAATCTGGGTGGTGGAAATATCCGCATGCCCCAGCAAGAGCTGCACCACGCGCAAGTCAGCGCCGTGATTAAGCAAATGCGTGGCAAACGCATGGCGCAACACGTGGGGAGAAATGCGCTGCGCCGGAATGCCCGCTTGCAGCGCATATTTCTTAATCAGCGCCCAGAACATCTGTCGCGTCATCCCCGCGCCGCGCGCGGTGATGAACAACGCGTCCGAGACATGCTGACCCGGCAACTCCCCCCGCGCTGTCAAAAGATACCGCGCCAGCCACTCGGCCGCCACTTCGCCCAGCGGCACAAGCCGTTCCTTTGCGCCTTTTCCCAGCACCCGCACCACGTTGTCATCCAAGCTCAATTCAAACAAGCGCAAACCGACCAATTCGGACACCCGCAAACCAGTGGCATATAACAATTCGAGCATGGCGCGGTCGCGCAAGCCCAGCGCAGTGGTGACATCCGGCGCATCCAGCAGGCGCGTCACCTGCGGCTCATCCAGGGTTTTTGGAAAGCGCTGTACTGGCTTCGGCTTTTCAATGTTGCGTAACGGGTCACTATGCAATTTGCCTTGGTCCAGCAGCCACTGATAAAGCCGCTTCAAGCTCGCCATCAAGCGTCTCTGGCTGGCGGCTTTCATGCCGCCCGCACGCCGATGCAAATGCGCTAGATACGCATTGATCAGGGCCTCATCTGCCGCCGCCAAAGTACCGCTACGCGGCGCTAACCACACCGCGAACAACTGCAAGTCACTGCGATAGCCAGCCAGCGTATTTTTCGCCAAGCCATCGGCCAGCCACAGCGCGTCAATGAATTCATCTATCAGTTGCGCGTCAGCGGCGTTCATGTTGCAACAACCATTGCTTGACCGTCAGCAAAAAACCGCCACGTTGCCGCGCAAAACCGCCCAGGCTTTGGTCTGCAGCAATCACGCGATGACAGGGTACAACCAAGGGGTAAGGGTTCGCGCCACAGGCATTACCCACCGCGCGCGCGCCGCTGCCGATGGACTCTGCCAAGCCACCGTAGCTGCGCGTCTCCCCGAAAGGAATCGCTGCGATAGCCGCCCACACGCGGCGCTGGAATGGCGTGCCAACGGGAGCCAGGGGCAAGCCGAACACAAAGGCCGGATCAGCAAACCAGGCGGAGAGCTGGCGCACGGCTTCTTTTGCCAGCAACGACCGCGGCGGTACTGCAGCGCAGGGCGGCAGATATTCAATGCCAACGACATCATCACTGCCACAGCGTATGCCCAGCGCAAACGGCGCGCTGTTTTTATCGGCGCGCCCGCCAGGCGGCACGGGGGCTAAAACAATGGCTGAAAATCCTGTGCGTTCCTGTTGCACTGTCATGGCGCAATGGGCAGCGCAGTGGCGGCGGAAGTTTCGGCAGGCGCTGCGGCAGGTAAAGCCGCAGCCGCATCCTGCCCCAGCAAATCCGCCTTTAACGCGCGGTCTGTGGGCCGCTCGCCAAGCCAGATGGACATGACGGCCTGATAAAAATCCTCCCCTTCAATATCCGCCCCATATTGCTTGCCATTCAGCAAGAAACGCATCACGCCGCCTTGATCGTTTTGTCCATTCGGCAGCCAGTCGAAATCAGCCACATCGCGCACTTTCGCCGTACCCACGCTCACCACGGCCGCCCTGAACGCATCCAGCCGCGCCTGCAATTTTGCGCGCACCTCATCACCGTGGTTTTTCTCAATGCCGCGCACCAAGGATTGCGCCAAGCGCTCCGCTGGCGCATCCATCAACAGCACCACACGGATGCGCTTGGCGCCTTTGGCCTGATAGGCCTCCGCCGCCGTGGTTTGCTTGCTTGGCAAATACAAACCCACCGCATAGGCATTCAACATCATCACCCCGCGCACACCCGCACCATTCAACGCCGTCTCGCTAGCGCCGACTTTTTCGCTGGCGTTGAACGGCACACCGGCAACCGTCACACCTGCCAGCGCGGGATGCAGGGCAAACGTGCCCAGCAAAGCAATCCCCGATAACACGCGACAAATCATTTTTCTCATCTTTGCTCCATGTATTGAATCCGCTAAATGCCCATGACCATGGGTGGCTGCTGGTGGCATGGGCAGAACACCATGGCAACTTGCCAACGCGCAAGCGGCGATCAAAGGCCAAAAGCTTACACTACCGATGCAACGTCCATTCGTTTATGCTGTCATACCTTGGTCGAACCCACCCGCAGCAAGGCATTTTTCCCCAGACCGGATTGGGTTTTGGCCTATTGGTTTTGGCTTATTATTAGGGCATCACTGAACAAGTGGCTTTTATCACCAGTTCGACAAGACGCTCCTGAGCATAGCCAAAAGGCTTAATCAGTGTTTCCTTAGGCGACAAGTCGTGCGAGACATCATCTTTTACCGAGAAATCCCATGAAACCAGGCGTCGTCAATCCGCTCTTATTAACCAGCTTGTGCTGCCTGTCCTTGGCTGTTTTGGCCGCACCCGCCAAACCAGCGCCGCCGCCCGAAGTCACGTTGCGCCATGCGCTGGACGGCAAGGCACAAGATGCTTTGGCCACCTTGGTCACCCGTTTTAATGACAGCATCAAGGGCCAGGGGCGTATTGTCCTGCAAGACGCGCGCACGGTAGATCAAAAAAGCGCCACGCCCGTGCTGGCGTTGTTGAATGAAGATGATAGCAAACAGTTTTTTACCACCCGCCCGACGTTCATGCCGCTGTTCACGCTCATGAAAGCCCAAGGGCAGCGGCTTGATGCCAACCAGTTTTATCCGCAAATGCTCGACGCCGTGGATGTCGGCAACGGCCAGCCGCAGGCCTTGCCCATGGGCATGTCGATCCCCGTGCTATTGATCAATCGCGGCAAAATGCCCAGCGTCGCAAAAACCATAGACCTCACCCCGCGCACCTGGCTGGATGTGCAGAATATCGTCGGCAACCTGGTTGATCACGGCGTTCAATGCCCGCTCACCAGCAGCCGCTTTGCTTGGGTGCATCTCGAAAACGTCGCCTCGCAACATGCCGAACCCACCACCGTCCGGCAAGGCAAATCGGAACGCGTCAAAGCCAACGGGCTCATGAATGTCAAACACCTGGCCCTTTTGGCCAGCTGGCAAAAAAGCCATTACTTCAAATACTTCGGTCCCAATGAAGAAGGCAGCCAGCACTTTTTGCAAGGCGACTGCGCCATGATCACCGGCGAATCCTCGCTTTACGTCGCCGCGCGCCAGGTCGGCATGGACGTGACCATCGCACCTTTGCCTTACTATGAAGATGCCTATGGCGCGCAGCGTGAAAAAGTCCTGCCCGACGGGGCGGCGCTGTGGGTTTTGGCCGGCCAAGCCAAAAACACCTATCCACTCGCCGCCAAGTTTGTGAGCTACCTGATGCGGCCCGAGGCGCAACGCGACTGGGTGCGCGCCACAGGCGCCCTGCCCATGACGCCTGACGCGCTAGCTGCCTTGCGCGACTCGGGCATGCCTGCGGCCATTGCCGAAGCGGCCGACAAGCGCTTGAGCGCATCGCGCAGCCATAACAACCGCATCCGCCCCGGCGCCTTGCGTGACCGTCTGCGCCTGGCGGTTGATGAGCAAGTCGCCCTGGTGTGGAGCACACCGCGTTCCGCAAAATTAGCCCTGGATACCGCCACACAAGAAGCCAACACCGCGCCTGCCGCGCCAATCAGCAAGCCTGTTGCCAAAAAAAACAAAAAACGAACCTAAAACCGCAAGCCCGATGATCCATTACCCCCGCATCATCGGGCATCGCGGCGGCGGTGCCCTGGCACCTGAAAACACCTTGGCTGGCTTGGCGCTTGCCGCACGCCTGGGCTGCCATGGGGTCGAGTTTGATGTTGCGCTCACGGCAGATGAAGTGCCCGTGCTCTTGCACGACGCAACACTGGAACGCACAACCAACGGCAAGGGTTCCTTGGCCAGCAAAACCGCCGCCGAGATCGCCACGCTGGATGCCGGCGCCAAGCATCACCGTGCATTCGCCCGCGCAACATGGCCTGACGAAGAAAATAATTTTGACGCCAGCTGCGGCGTACCCACTTTTGCGGCCGCACTCAAGGCCTGCACTGTGCTGGGCTTATGGATGAATGCAGAGATCAAGCCCACCCCCGGCACCGAAGTCCAAACCGGCCGCATCCTCGCCCGCCTGGTAGCTGACTTTTATGCACAGCATGCGGCGGCGCCCACGTCACCAGCACCACGCATCGTACTGTCTTCTTTTTCCACACCTGCTTTACAAGAAGCCCAGCGCATCGCCCCCGCCATTCCCCGCGCGCTGCTGGTAGACAACATTCCTGCTGATTGGCGCGCAGCGCTTGCCGCCTGTGGCGCCACAGCCTTGCATGCGGCGGCGACGCCTGCGAATGAAAAAAAATTAGCGCCCATTTGTAACAGCGGCATGCCCGTCGCCTGCTACACCGTCAATGACCGCACCAGCGCAGACCGGCTCTTTGCCGCGGGCGTGAGCGCGATATTCACGGATCGGCTGGATCTTTGGCAAGCGGAAGAAATGTAAGCCGCACTGATATTTGCTTACATTTTGCCCATCGACGGCGACCACCCAGGGCACTAAGCTGCACGCGTGGTATTTCATCACAATGGCCTCAACCATCCAGCACAGGAGAAAACATGAAGCGCAAATCCACCCCCGCCTTGGCCGCATTGGCCGCCATGACATGCCTGAACTTGCCCGCCCTGGCGCAAACCGCCACGCCCCATATCGACCAGCGGCAAATCAACCAGCAGCAGCGTATCGGTCAGGGTGTTCAGTCAGGGACGCTGACCAACAGGGAAGCCAATCATCTTGAACAAGCGCAAGAACGCATTCAAGGCATGGAAGACAAGGCAAAAGGCGATGGCAGTGTGACCTCGCAGGAGCGCAAACGCCTGCAACAAGCAGAGACGGTTCAAAGCCGTCACATTTACCAGCAAAAACACGATAGCAAGACTGATCGTACACAACAACATCGGCAACATCGTCGTTAATTCTATCCAGCCTCAAAACGGGATCCCAAGCCAACGCCCGCGAATCAGACCGGTTCGCGGGCGTTTTTACAGGCTTTTTAAACCTTGATCGCGTAAAATCAGCTTTTGCCTGATTGCCTACGCCGCTCAAAACCCGCCATGAAAGCTACCGAAATCCGCCAGAAATTCCTCGATTTTTTCGCCGCCAAAGGGCACCAGATCGTCGCTTCCAGCCCGCTGGTGCCGCATGAAGACCCGACGCTGCTATTCACCAACGCGGGCATGAACCAGTTCAAGGATGTCTTTCTCGGGTTTGACAAACGCCCTTACAGCCGCGCCACCACCTCGCAAAAATGCGTGCGCGCCGGCGGCAAGCATAACGATCTGGAAAACGTCGGCTACACCGCGCGGCACCACACCTTCTTTGAAATGCT
>DILC01000052.1 GCA_002424865.1 Rhodocyclaceae bacterium UBA5602
ATTGGTATCCTCCCTGTGACCATCCGAGCGCCTTTGGCATTGCTCGGACCATCGTTCTGCGCTGGGCGCCGATGTTCAATCGCTACGGGTTGTTTCAGCACTTTTTCCCGTAACTTGTGCAGTCCCCATCGAAGGCTGCGAGGCATAAAACTCCGGCTGTATGGAGCGCCTGTCTTTTTGCCAAATGATCCCGATACAAGGATGTCCACGATGTCGCTCGATTGGCTGGCGGTGAGGAAGGCAACCGGGCTCAGGTCATGACGTACTTCGCCTTGGCAAGAATCAAACGCTCCAGACGGCGCGCGGCGCCATCACCATGCTCGCGTAGGTAGTCATCAGCATCTGTCCCTTCAATGCCTTCGCACCAAGCTACGCCAGCGCCAATGAGTTCAGCGGCATTGCGCGCCGCGTCCAGGCCGGGGTTCTTGCCAATCTTGAGAAGCGTTTTATGGTCGTTGTCGCCAAATACAACCACGCTTCCTTTTGGCTTGATGAACTCGGCAACTTTGACCATGTTTCCCGCGTCGAAGCACACCACGACAGAGGCATTGCGGACCGACTGGAACAGTGCAAGGCCGGTGGCCAGCCCTTCGCACAAAACAGTGACAGCAGAGCGCGCGCGGTGGATCACGAATGAACCAGACTTGACCGGAGCGCCTGGCCAAAAACGCTTTTGACCATCTGGCGCGATGGTTTGCACACTGACAAGTGCATCACCCAGCATGACCGGGATGACCAGCAGGCCGTCATGGGTGCGCAGGCCAGCACAACCCAGTGGCAACAGGCCTTTGTTGGCAATGTAGGGGTGAGGCAGCGACAAGGGTTTGGCGCGGCTCCAGAAGGCGCGGGCACTCTTGACGGCCTGAATGCGGTAGGCGCGCTCGGCCTCGCGCTGGGCCTTCATCTTGGCAATGACTTCGGCAGATACCGCATGCTGGGTGCTGCCTTCTTCGCGCCATGTGCCCAACGATTGGCCACTGCCCGATGTCCAATCACCCCATGCGCCATGGCCGTCAGCGTGCAGCACAAACCAGCCGTTTTGCTTGTTCGGATTCATTTCCGACTTGCAGCGCCTGATTTTCCCGTCCGGCACGACCATCTTTGGAATCAGGCCTGCCAGGCGAATAGCCTGTTCAAAACTGATGCTCATGCGGCCACCTTTGCATTCTTGGTGATGCTGAAAACTTCTTCAATGCGCCGCCCGATCCAGCGCACATTCGGCACGGCCCAGGAGTTACCCAATGATTTATATCTGGGACCATCAGCCGCCGGCTTACCGCGGTGCGGGACATTCGTGTAGCCCAACGGAAATCCCTGTAAAGCCTCGCACTCGGTGGGCGTAAGCCTTCTGACCTGCATGGCGGTCAGCAGTGCAGGCGGTGGGCTATTGGCATCCAGGCAAGCGGTGCGCTCCTCGAAAATCTTGCCAGCGTTGTTGCTGGTCGTGTTGTGCAGCTTGGTGGTGTAGGCCAGCACATGCGCCTTATCGCCACCGCCACCAGATGCCCGCAGGCAGTTACCCACTTCGTCGCCCAGCTCGGCAGTTGCGCCACCTTCGCGCCCACGCAACGACACGGCAACAGCGGTCGGATTCAGCGCCCCCATCGATGGCGCAAGGTTCTCGGTGCTGGCGCATTGCGTGCCTGACATGCGCTCGGGGAAGGCAATAGGCAGGGCCACATAAGTCTGCTGCTTTGCGCCTGGTTCGGCTGCCAGAGCCCCGGCAACGTGCATCATGCGAACTTCGTCGCGCTGGTTTTGCGCAAAGCCCATTGGCTGCTGAACTACGGTCGTGCTGCTGTTGTCAAGGAAGCCCGGCGGCCTGGCCCGCAGGCATTGCGCCGTGTCCGAGTAGCTGGCGACAGTCGCCGTGCCGTCAGTGCCGTGGATCGTCACGCCGACAGGCACCAGCAGCCCAGCCTCCGCATCCTGTTGCGTGGCGCTGCCTGACGCCTTGCCGCCGACCGTCAATGTTCCGGCTACCGGCTGGACTCCACCGCTGCAATCGAAGTCGGTTCCAAGTCCGCCACCGCCCTCAGTGCGAGCGCTAAGGGTTCCGGTAATAGCTTGCCCCGCTTGTCGGCGCGGCGCAGGATGCCCTTGCAGGCAAGCGGGGAGAGTAAATATCTCTCCGGCACATTCGATTCCAATATCGAGGAGAGCGTCGTTTGTATGTTCGGCTTGTTCGATGAAATCAGACCACGCCTGAACCCGCTCCACGTCTCCAAAAAGGTCGCTATTTGTCGATCTCGCATAGTTTGTATATTCCTCGATGACGGTCAAACTCGATAACGCCGAGTTCCAAAAGGCCGGGGATGATTGATTCAAGAGTAGAGTGAGCTTTGCGATGAGCAGAGCGGCTCTTGAACACGTATAAATTTGAGCTTGCGTTATTGGACTTGTCGGCGTCAATGTGGTGAACAATCTCATCACTTCGAAGGCTTCGTCCAATGCGCTTTTCAACGACTGCTCTGTGAGAGTAAACAGGCTTTCCGCTGACAAAGCCGTCAATTGGCCGCCCGGCATGGGTTCCTTTTCTGGTTCTCCAAGGGGTGCAGCCGATTGCTTTTGCTCTTGTTGATACCTCTGGAACGCCGCGATCAAGTTCTCGCGCAACATCGGCCAGCATTCGCTTTCCCCATCCAGCCCGAATAACCGCATCCTCCTCGTCGCACCATCTCTTGAGTGCATTGGCAAGGCCGAACTTCCCAGCGCGTTTCCTAATTTGCTGCACCCCTCGGTCAAGATGGTCTGCAATATCTCTTGCAAGCATTGAGTGATAGTTAGAGCGGATGAATCCGTCTTCTGACTCAGTAAATCGTCTCGGTGTTGTCCGCATACAAATACCCTCCTTCGGCGTTGAGCTACACCGAAGTATTGTGCATCAAGTATTTCAATATCGCAAATATACCCAAGTTCTTCCAGCATATCCAGAAAGGACGTGAAGTCTTGGCCGCCGTTTGAACGCACAACTCCCGGCACGTTTTCCCACATGATCCATTTCGGTTTGTACTTTGCAGCAATGGCACCAAAGGTAAGCATGAGGTTGCCACGCGGGTCATCCAGTCCTTTTCTGAGTCCTGCGACACTGAAAGACTGGCAGGGGGTTCCTCCGCAAAGAAGGTCAATTGCATGTTTGTCATCGGTAGGCCATTCGTTGAATTTGGTCATGTCGCCCAGGTTGGGCGTGTCGGGGTAGTGGTGGGCAAGCAGCGAACACGGGAAAGGCTCAATCTCAGCCAGCCACTGCGCTTTCCAGCCCAATGGGTTCCATGCCACGCTGGCAGCTTCTATTCCGCTGCAAACTGAGCCGAATTTCATGATGCCGCCTCGTTTTCTTTGTGTGCCTTGACAAATGCGAGCCTGATGGCGCGCTTGTGCTGGCCGGCGCAATGCGCTATGAAAGCGGCCACGCGCTTGCTTGCATCGGTGCACTGTTCGGACAGTGGCTTGGGAATGGGTAGGGAGAGTTGGTTCACAGCGTGCACCCTTTGTGGTGTTCACGCTTCGCCTTGACGTAGGCAGCGTGGGCCAACTCAGCAGTGTCGAAAAGCCCTAAATAGGTCTGCTTCCCATCGACGCGTATTGAGGCAACAAATCGACCATCAGCATGCTTGTATGAGCCAAGAAGACCGGTGCTTTTATTACTACATTGGGCGCGACGCTGGTTTTGCTGGTTTACAGCCCGCGAAACAACTCGGAGATTGGAAAATCTGTTGTCGCCAGTGTCTTGATTGATGTGATCTATTTCGCCGGATGGAATTTCACCAGTCATATAGAGCCAAGCCATGCGATGCGCCCTGTGGGATTTACAGTCCAGGCGAAGAGCGATGTACCCATCACCTCGGTCCGATCCTGTTTCCTTTCCTGCGAATCGCGCATTCCAGGCATTCCATGTGCGTTTGCTGTTGAAGTGACTAGATGGCCGAAGCCTCCATCGAAACGCACCAGTTTCGGGGTTGTAGTCAAACGCCTCGCGCAGACGCTCTTGAGTGAGTTCTGGCTTTACGGTGGAACTTGTTCCACGCTTGGGTGAGATTTGTGCCATGTTTGGCTCCGAGGGTTCAGTCGTTTGATGACTGCCACTCAGAGACCAATCCGGGCGGCAATCCAGACAGGTTGGTCTACCAGTGAACCCGCGGTGCGGAAGCTGGCGAGCCTCTCGGCTCCCTGTCTGGATCGCCAAAAATGGTGTTCCAGAATGCAAAAAGCCGCTTAACTCAACAGTTGCGGCTCTTGCCGCGGATTCAACCAGGAGACCAATCCCGACTTCGTTTGAAGTGCGACCAGTGTACACGGTTTTTTGTGGGAGTGCGAAGAAATTCATGCTGCTACCGCCTGACTTCTGCGCGCCGCCTGCTGTCCCTTGATGAACCTGATCTGGTTGCTCTTTATTTTTGAGCGAAGCTCTGGTGTTGGCGGGGCT